>DASTYP010000143.1:0-2399 GCA_035764845.1 Candidatus Limnocylindria bacterium | reverse complement strand
GTCGTTCCCGAAACGCTGTGAGTTTGCCTGTTCGGCGTTCACGCGCGGGTAAGCGACAGGACATCGGCTCGTGAGGGCCCGGCATACCGGCCCGCGTCGTCGGAGTTGCCCGAGAGCTCGATCGGCCGGCGGCTTGCAGATGCCGTTGTCATCGTCAGTCGCATGAGGGCATTGAAATGGCACGCAGCGCTCGAGACCCGCTCACCGTTCTGGGCGTGGCCGGCAGTCTTCGCGCAGGGTCGTACAACCGCGGGCTGATCCGTGCCGCCGCGGAGGTCGCGCCACCCGGGGTTCGGGTCGTCACCCACGAGCTCGACCAGATCCCACTGTTCAACGCTGACGTGGAGGCCGACGGGGATCCGGCCGCGGTGGTCGCCTTCAAGGACGCGATCGGCGGTGCCGACGCGCTGCTGATCGCCACGCCCGAGTACAACCACTGCGTGCCCGGGGTCCTCAAGAACGCCATTGACTGGGCGTCCCGTCCGCCGCGCCGTTCGGTGCTCACCGACAAGCCGGTGGCGATCATGGGCGCCAGCTCCGGCCGTGGCGCGACGGCCCGGGCGCAGGCCCATCTCCGCGACGGTCTCGCCTATACGGGGGCGCTGGTTCTTCCCCTCCCCGAGGTGCTGGTCGCGGTCGCCGGGGAGAAGTACGACGAAGCGGGGGAGCTCACTGACCAGCAGACGCGGCAGGACATTCGGGATCTGCTCGTCGCCCTTGCGGCGTGGACCAGGCGTATGCGGCAATCCCAAGACGTCGCCGCTGGCTAAGCGTCCGACTACACTGACTGACCGATGACGACGCGTCCGCCGACCCCCCGCGCTCCCGCGGACTTCCTCAACGACACCGTCCGCACCATGCCGCCGTCCGGCATCCGGCGCTTCTTCGACATGCTGGCCGAGATGAAGGACGTGATCAGCCTCACCATCGGCGAGCCGGACTTCACCACGCCGGAGCCGATCACGCGGGCGGCCATCGAAAGCCTCGAGGCGGGCGAGACGCACTACACCGCCAATGGCGGGATGCTGGCGCTGCGCGAGCTGATCGCCGCCAACCTGCGCGATCGGTACGGCGTCGAGTACGACCCGCGGACCGAGCTGGTGATCACGGTCGGTGCCTCGGAGGGCGTCGACGCGGCGCTGCGGGCGATCGTGAACCCGGGGGACGAGGTCATCTACCACGAGCCGTGCTTCGTGGCCTATGCGCCGTGCATCCAGCTCGCGGGCGGCGTGGCGGTGCCGGTCAGCACGACACTCGCGACCGACTTCCGCCTGACCGCCGAGATGGTCGAGGCGGCGGTCACGCCGCGCACCAAGGCCATCTTCCTCGGCTATCCGAACAACCCGACCGGGGCCGTGCTCGATCGGGAGCAGCTCGAGGCCATCGCGCGGGTCGCCGACGCGCATGACCTGGTCGTCTTCAGCGACGAGATCTACGACCGGCTGGTGTACGGGGAGCATCGGCACACGGCCTTCAGCTCGCTGCCCCGCATGCGTGACCGGACCGTCCTGCTGGGCGGCTTCAGCAAGAGCTACGCGATGACCGGCTGGCGCATCGGCTACGTGGCGGCGCCCGAAGGGCTGATGACCGGGATCGCCAAGGTGCACCAGTACGGGATCATGTGCGCGCCGACGCCGGCCCAGTTCGCCGGAATGGAGGCGCTGCGCAGTGGCGAGCCACACCTGCAGGCCATGCGCGCCGAGTACGACCGCCGTCGTCGCTTCATGACGGATCGGTTCAACGAGATCGGCCTGCGCTGCTTCGAGCCGATGGGTGCCTTCTACTGCTTCCCGAACGTGAGCCAGGCGACCGGCATGACCGAGACCGAGTTCGCCGAGCGGCTGCTCGAGGAGGAGCGAGTCGGCGTCGTACCGGGGGTCGCGTTCGGTCGGTCGGGCGCGGGTCACGTCCGAGTCTGCTACGCCACGGCCTACGACCAGATCGTGGAGGCGATGAACCGGATCGAGCGGTTCGTGGAGCGCCACCACGCCTGACTCCGGCGGCGGCACCCCCGCCCCGTCGCGGGTTGATGTCCTCTCCGCGACGGCTCGCGAGTACGCCGATACCGTCGGCCGCGCCCTCGAGCCGGTTGCCCGTCGGGTGGTGACCCATGCCGCACTGCGGGCCGGTGAGCGCGTGCTGGACGTGGGAACGGGCACGGGGAACGGCGCGGCGGCCGCGGTGGGGGAGGGGCGTCGGGTGGTCGGCGCCGACGCCGCCGCCGGCATGCTGGACATTGCCCGACGTCGCGTGCCCGACGCCGAGTTCGTCGAGGCCGACTTCGGTGAGCTGCCGTTCGAGGATGGCGCCTTCGACGTGGTGATCGCGGTGCACGCCATCAACTTCGCCCGCGATCCCGTCGCGGTGCTCCACGAGTGGCGTCGCGTCGCGACCGGGGC
>DASTYP010000142.1:0-9065 GCA_035764845.1 Candidatus Limnocylindria bacterium | reverse complement strand
GTCGCCCGGTCCGTTGCCCCACGCGTACGGCGTCACGCCCGCCGCCCGGAGCCGCTCCTCCGCGGCGACCCTCCCCGGAGCGTTCGGCCCGGGGAGCGGTCGCAGCGGCGGCGGCAGCATCAGTCGACCAGGAGCACGGAGCGCTGGACGGCCCGGTCGCCCTCCACCCGCGTCACGCCGACCATGCGGTCCAGCGGCTCGAGCCACGGCAGCACCTCGCGTTGGTAGGCGCCGTCGGGGTCCATCTCGTCCAGCATCGGGCCGAGCGCTGACTCGATCGCCGTGCGCACTCCGCGCAGGTCGAGCCACACCGTCCCGACGTTGTCGCTGCCTCCCAGCTGGTCGACCGCGTCGGTGAAGCGATCCACGGTGGCGAGCGAGTCGCCGGCGTCGACCGTCAACAGCCGCTCCACGCTGCCCTCGCCGACGGCGAGGTATGCCCGGTCGTCGGTCGTCGCGACCTCGATGGTTGCCCCGTCGGGGCCGGCCATCATGCCGTCCGCCCCGAAGGAGGCCGGACGCCAGGTGATCGAGGTGACGGTGGTGCCGTCGACGTCGCGCTCGTCGACCGTGATGCCGGAGCTCGAATCCATGGCGCCCAGCCTGGCGAACGTGACCAGCTGACCGATACGCCGCTGCGGGGCATCCGCGTCGCTGGGCACCAGCACCGCGCCGCCGTACGGGGTGTCGCCGTCCATGCCGATGACCAGGGCCGCGTCGTCGACCCAGCTCACCAGCTCCTCGAGGTCGGCGCCCAGGGCAGCCTCGGCCGTCGCGATCTGGTCGGCGGCCTCGGGCTGCCCGGCCACACTCTCCTTCAAGGCCGTGATGAACGCCGCCAGCGACGACCCGATGTTGCCGCCGTCGGCGTAGTAGAGGGCATCGGCCGGGACTTCGTCGGCGAGGCCGCGGTCGGCGTTCTCCATGGTGAAGTCGCCGGTGGGGACGTCGCTGACCGAGGTCAGGGCCAGCCGGTCGCCGTCGGCCGTGACGGCCATGGCCCCGCGCATCGGCTGCTGGGCCAGGAGCGCCCGGAGCGGCTCGGTCGAAACGTCCGGCGCGTCCCCGGCGTCGAGCGAAGCGGACACCAGGTCGCCGACGTCGTACACCGCGAAGGCCAGCCAGTCGTCCGGCAGCTCGCCGGCCGCGTCCGCCAGGCGTTCCCCGTCGCCCAGCGACTCCGCGGCGCCGGCCTGGATGTCCAGCGCGGCCTCGATCTCGGCGGCCGTCGGTGCCAGCAGCACGGCGTCGTCGGTGATCGCATAGGCGCCCTGCTCGTCGGCGGTCGTGGTGATCGTCACACCCCGGTGCTCGGTCTCGGTGAACTGCACGTCCGTCCCGGCCTCGGCGCGCATGCGCTCGGTGGCGGCACGGGCGGCGTCCGCATCGGTCGAGCCGAGGACGACGAGCATCTCGGGCATCGGCTCCGACCCATCGGCGGCCGGCTCGAGCGGCACGTCCGTGACGGCGAGCGTGACGTGACCATCGAACCAGGTCGCGACGTCATCCGCCCAGCGCAGGTCCGTCTCGTCGGCGCTGGCGGCGGCCTCGTCGACGGCCTCGCCGAGCTGGTCGAACAGCGGGCGGTCCAGGTCGATGCCCTCGATCGGCGGGAAATGGCCCAGCAGCTCGCGCAGGGCGGCGTCCTGGGCGTCGGAGGGATCGAGCCGCAGCTCGAGGTAGAACGGCACGTCGGCCGGGACGTAGCCGGCGGCGCTGCCGGCACCGGCCGTCCGATCGCCGAGCAGGAAGGCGCCGGCCACGCCGCCGACCGTGATGGCGGCCACGGCGACGGCGGCGATGATCGGGAGGCTCCGGGGCATGGTGCGGGCCGGCGGAGCGAGTTCAGTGGTCACGGATGGGCTCTCCCCTGGGGTACCGGCCCTCGGGCGGCCGGGCATCAGGACGTAGGGTACGCCCGATCTGCCGGCCGGACGCAAGGACCATTCGGCCTTGGCCGCCCGGTCCCCTCAGTAGCGGCCGCCGCCGACCCCCGCGCTGACCCGCTCGGCCAGGTAGACCGGGATGACCGACAGCAGGATGAGGACGAAGGCCACCACGTTCACCACCGGCACCTCGGCGGGGCGCTGGATGGCCGCCAGGATCCACATCGGGATCGTCTGGGTCCCCGGCCCTGCCGTGAAGTTGGTGACGATGATCTCGTCGAAGCTCAGCGCGAAGGCGAGCAGCCCGCCCGAGAGGAGCGCGGTGCCCATGGCCGGGACGGTGATGCGACGGAAGGTCGTCCACGTGTCGGCACCGAGGTCCGCGGACGCCTCCTCGGGGCTGCGCGACGTGCGCCGCAGGCGGGCGATGACATTGTTGTACGCGATGACCACGCAGAAGGTCGCGTGGCCCACGATGATCGTGCCCAGCCCGAAGTCGACGTCCAGGGTCTGGAACGTGGTGCGCAGCGCGATGCCGGTGACCACGCCCGGCAGCGCGATCGGCAGCACGAACAGGAAGGAGATGACGTCGCGGCCGAAGAAGCTGTAGCGCTGCACCGCCAGGGCGGCCGCCGTCCCGAGCACCAGCGCGATGCTGGTGGCGCCGGCCCCCGCGATCAGCGAATTGAGCACGGCCGCCCGCAGCCCCGGGTTGCCGGCCGCCTCGGCGAACCAGTGCAGCGTCAGGCCGGTCGGCGGCCACACCTGGAGGCGGGACGGGTTGAAGGCGTAGATCGCCAGGATCAGGAGTGGCAGGTAGAGGAACAGCAGCACCACGACGGTCGCCGCGCGCAGGCCCACCCGCGTCCAGAACGACTCGGTCATCGCATCGGTCTCACAGCGACTCGAAGGCGCCCAGGCGTCGGGCGACGAGCAGGTACCAGATCATGATCACGATGGGCAGGAGGCTGTAGGCCGCCGCCAGCGGCAGGTTCCCGAGGCTGGAGTTGTCGTAGATGACGTTGCCGACGAACTTCGCATCGGCCACCAGGTCGGGCGTGATGTAGTCGCCGAGGGTGAGCGAGAAGGTGAAGATCGAGCCGGCCACGAGCGACGGGAAGACCAGTGGCAGCGTCACGCGTCGGAAGGTGGCGCCGGACCTCGCGCCGAGGTCGGCCGAGGCCTCATGCAGCGAGTTCGGGATGCGCTCGAGCCCGGCGAAGATCGGCAGGATCATGTAGGGCAGCCACAGGTAGCTCAGCACGACCCAGGCGTTCAGGATCTGGCCCAGGCCCGGCGCGTCGACGCCGAATGGGGTCAGCGCCCATTCCAGGAAGCCGTTGCCCTGCAGGATCGTGCGCCAGGCGTAGACCTTGACCAGGTACGCCGCCCAGAGCGGCAGGAGCACGGCCACCACCAGCAGCTGTCGGACCCTCGGCGATGCCACGCGCGCCATGTAGTAGGCGATCGGGAAGGCCAGCAGCGCATCGGTGATGGTGACCGCGGCGGCGATCGTGATCGTGCGGATGGCGATCGTCCGATACACCGGGTTGGTGACCAGGTCCTCGAACGCGTCGAGGCTCCAGGTGAACGGCTCCACCTGGCCGGTGAACGGGTCGCGATCCCAGAAGGCACCGAGCAGCAGGATGAACAGCGACCCGAGGTAGGCGATGACCATCCAGCCCAGCGGGCCGGACAGCAGCATCGCCAGCTGCGTGCGTGGGTGCCGATGCAGCCACGACGCGAACCGCCGCAGCCGACCGGGCACCGGTGCGGCGAGGTCACGGAACGAGGAGGGGGCGGTCATGCGACGGACGAATGATGCTCCCCGGAGCGGACCCCGGGGAGCATCGGTTCGTTCACGAAGGGACGGTCACGAGCCGCGGATCGAGGTCCACGCGTCGACCCAGTCCTCCTGCGTCACGCAGGTGGTGGCGGAGTCGTCGTCGGCGCAGTCCTCCTGGGGCGTGCTCCAGTACCAGACCTTTTCCCAGTAGGCCGCGTCGTTGGCGTGCTGCGCCTCGCAGTGGCCCTCCGAGAGCGCCTCCGCCGCCTCGCACGCCGCCTCGGACGTCGCCGCCTCGCCGAACCACACCGTCGCCTGGGCATTCGCCTCCGGCGACATCATGTGGTCCATCCACATCAGCATGCAGTTCGGGTGCTCGGCCTCCGCGTACATCATCCAGGTGTCCGACCAGCCGGTGGCGCCCTCCTCGGGCAGCGTGGCCTCGATCGGCTCACCCTCGGCCTGCAGCAGGTTCACCTGGTACGGCCAGGTCGTCCCGACCACCACGTCGCCGCTGGCGTACGAGGCGATCTGGTCGTTGAAGTCGCTCCAGTACAGCGGGTCGTTGGCGTCCAGCTCCTGGAGGAGCGCCACGGCCGCGTCGAACTGCTCCTGGTTCAGCTGGTACGGATCCTCGATGCCGAGATCGGGTTGGGTCGACATCAGGTGCAGCGCCGCATCGGCGATGAAGATCGAGGAGTCGTAGATGCTGATCTTGCCGGCGTGGTCGGTCGCGTCCTCCCAGATCGGCGACCAGCTGGTCGGCGCATCGGTCACCTCCTCGGTGTTCCACGCCAGCAGGTTCGGGCCGCGGCCGTGGGGGACGCCGTAGTTGACGCCGTCCACCGTGTTGTGCGGCAGGTCCTTGAGGTCGTCGAAGACCGCGTCGTAGTTCTCGAAGACGTCGGTGTTGACCGGGGCCACCAGGTCGCTGGCGATGAGCCGGCTGGTGGCATCGCCCGAGGCGCTGATGCCGTCGTACTCGCCGGACTGGATGAGCGAGACGCCGTTGTTGGAGTCGGTCATGTTCGTCGTGTTGACGATGCAGCCGGTCTCCTCCTCGAATGGCGTGACCCAGTCGTACTCGGCAACGGTCTCGCCGCGCTCGGCGTAGCCGGCCCAGATGACCAGGTTGAGCTCCCCCTCGCCGTCGCCGATCTCGTTGATCGGCGTCGGGCCGGCACTACCCCCGGCGCCGCCGCAGGCTGCGAGCAGCATGGCGACGACGGTGAGCAGGCCGGGAACGCGCAGGTGCCTCATCGGCTTGTGTTCTCCTCCGTATCCCCCGGTCGTTCCTCGCTCCTCGCGAGGCTCAGCACGTGGCGGCGCTTCCAGACCAGCCGGACCGGCCGACCCTGGGTCTCGAGCGCCTCCATGGACGAGGTCTCCAGGTTCTGCTGGGTCACGACGAGCTCGCCTCCCACCTCGAGCTCGACGATGTAGCGGGTGTCGGGCCCGACGTAGACGACCTCTCGAATCCGCCCCAGCGCGGACTCCTCGTCGTCGGCGGGCCGCTCGGACGGGTCGGCCAGGCGGATCTTCTCGGGCCGCACGGTGAAGATCCCCTCGCGGCCGATGACGGCGCGCGCGGTCTCGCCGGTGAGCAGGTTGGAGGTGCCGACGAAGCCCGCGACGAAGGTCGACGCGGGCCGCTCGTAGACCTCCGCCGGCGTACCGATCTGCTCGATCCGGCCGAGGTTGAACACCGCCAGGCGGTCGCTCATGGTGAGCGCCTCCTCCTGGTCGTGGGTCACGTACACGAAGGTGATGCCGACCTGTTGCTGGATGGCCTTGAGCTCGATCTGCATCTCCTCGCGCAGCTTCAGGTCCAGCGCCCCCAGCGGCTCGTCCAGCAGCAGGACACGCGGCCGGTTGACGAGTGCGCGAGCCAGCGCCACGCGCTGCCGCTGTCCGCCCGACAGCTGGCTGGGTCGCCGCTTCTCGTAGCCGTCGAGGCGCACCATGCGCAGCGCGTCCGTCACCCGCTGACGTCGCTCGGCGGTCGGGACCTTGCGCACCAGCAGCCCATACCCGACGTTGTCGCCGACGGTCATGTGCGGGAAGAGGGCGTAGTCCTGGAAGACGGTGTTGACGTCACGGTCGAACGGCGGGACGCCGGTGACGTCGCGGCCGTGGAGCAGGATGCGGCCCTCGGTCGGCTCCTCGAAACCCGCGATCATGCGCAGCGTCGACGTCTTCCCCGAGCCCGATGGGCCGAGCATGCTGAAGAACTCGCCGTCGGCCACCTCGAGGTCGATGCCGTTCACGGCGACCACGTCGCCGAACCGCTTGACGACGCCCTCGAGACGCAGCGCGGGCAGATCCGAGGTGGCGCGGGACGTCGGCTGGACGTGGTCTCGCGTCTCGACCGCCACCTGCACCTCGCTCCCGACGGCCGTCGCCGCGGCTCGGGCCGGGGCACCCATTCGACGGACCGGTCTCGGGTGCGCGCACTGTGCGTGAGGCGAGTGTCCCTGTCAAGCCGATCCCGCCGTTTCCGCGACCCGCTTCCGGGCGGTCGCCGAATTCGGTGAGGCGGCGACCCGATTTCCGAGGATTTCGCGGTTGGAGGCGGCTCCGGTGGCGCGCCGATGGCGGGACGTGACGCCGTCCGCACTCCGCTACAGTGCCGCACCATGCCGATCGCCGGGGTCGCCGCCGGACTCCTCGCTGCCCTCTCCTTCGGCGCCGGTGACTTCGCCGGCGCCGTCGCCGCCCGCCGCGCCGGCGCGCTGGCCGTCGTGGCCGGTGCGCACGTCTCGGGCCTGGTCGTGCTCGTCACCGCGGCCCTGCTGCTGGCGCCACCGATGCCCGGCGGCCCGGCGATTCTCACCGCGCTGGCGGCGGGCGTGGCCGGCGGTGTCGGCCTGGCGGCGCTGTACCGCGGCATGGCCCTGGGCAGCATGGGCCTCATCACCGCCCTCAGCGGGGCGGGGTCGCTCGCCATTCCGCTGCTCTTCGGGGCCATCCTCGGCGACCGCGTCGGCCCACTGCAGATCGCCGGTGTCGGGTGTGCCGCCACCGCGGCCATCGCCGCCAGCGGAGCCTCCCGCAGCGAGCTCGGACGCGTGGCGATCGCGTTGGCCGGGCTCGCCGCCGTGTCGTTCGGGACGTGGTACGTCCTCATCGACCTTGCCGCCGAGCGCGGCGACCCGCTCTGGGCGCTGGTGTTCAGCCGCGCAGCGTCGGCCGGCATCGCTGCTGTGCTGGCGATCGGTCGTGTCGATCGGTCGCGCTACCCGCTGCGCGTCGTCGTGGCGGCGGGGCTGGGAGACATCGGCGGGAACGCGCTGTACGTCGTGGCCCGCGACCAGATGCCGGTGGGGCTGGCGGCGGCGCTCACCGGGCTCTACCCGATCGTCACGATGCTGCTCGCGCGCTTCGTGCTCGGCGAGCACCTGCCTCGGCTCGGCCAGGTCGGCGTCGCCCTCGCCCTGCTGGGGATCCTGCTGATCTCGCTCGGCGGCTGACGGCGTTGGCCGCGCCCGTCGTGGCACGGCAGGGGGAGCCCCAGTAAGCCGCTGGTAAGCCGCCGGTAACCGCCGATTCGGTGGAATGGGAGCGGCGCTCGTGCGGCGGCAGAGGGCCGCCGCGGCGCCCGGATCGAGGTCCCCTCCCATGCTGTCCCGCCGCCTGCGCCACCCCTTCATCTGGTCGCCCGTTGCCGCAACGCTGCTGCAGCTGGTCCTTGCCGCGGCGGTCGCCGCGTCGACCGGCGGTGGCGACTTCCCGCTGCGTCGGTAACCGCCGGGGGCGGCTATCATGGCGGCCCGCCCTCGATCGCCTCCGAGCCATGAGCAGCGCATGACCTGGGACCGCGTCGCCGTCGTCGAACGCCAGCTGGACACCTACCTCGCCTCCGCCGAATCGGCACCCCGGCGCCTCGCGCCGCACGAGCCGATCACGCCGGACGGCTCGCTGACGGCGGCGGTCGGCCGAGCGCTGTTCGAGGACCAGCTCGTCTCGCGGCAGCTGGACGTCGCGGCCCGGGAGCTGAAGAAGACGGACCGCAGCTTCTACACCATCAGCTCGGCCGGGCACGAGAACAACGCGGTCGTCGGCGCTCGCCTGCGCGTCGACGATCCGGCCTTCCTGCACTACCGCTCGGGCGGGTTCGTCATGGCTCGCGCGCGGCAGCTGGCCGGCAGCACGCCGGCGTTCGACACGCTGCTCGGCGTGGTGGCGTCCAGTGACGATCCCATCGCCCAGGGCCGCCACAAGGTATGGGGCAGCCGCGCCATGTGGATCCCGCCGCAGACCTCGACGATCGCCAGCCACCTGCCGAAGGCCATGGGGCTGGCCTTCAGCCTCGCCCGCGCGAAGCGGCTCGGCGTCGCCAGTGGACTGCCGGCCGACGCCGTGGTGGCGTGCAGCTTCGGCGACGCCAGCGCCAACCACGCAACGGCCCTGGCCGGGATCAACACGGCGCGCTACGCGGTGCGCATGGGCCTGCCCATGCCGATCCTCTTCGTCTGCGAGGACAACGACACCGGCATCAGCGTCCCCACGCCGGCGGGGTGGATCGCCGAGTCGTTCGGCAACCTGCCGCACCTGCGCTACGTACTCGCGGACGGGGAGGTCGACGAGGTGTGGGACGCGGTCGGCGAGGCGGTGCAGCACGTCCGCACCACCCGCCAGCCAGCCTTCCTGCACCTCCGCACGGTCCGGCTGTGGGGGCATGCCGGCAGCGACGCGGAGCATGGCTACCGCGCCCTCGCCGAGATCGCCGAGGTGGAGGCGCGCGACCCCCTCCTGCGGAACGCACGTCGCCTGATCGAGACCGGAGCGGCCACCCCCGAGGAGCTGGCCGAGCTGGTCCGCGACACCCGCGATCGGATCGCCGCGCTGGCCGAGGAGGCGGCGCGTCGCCCGCGGCTCCAGACGACCGACGAGGTCGTCGCGCCGATGGCGCCGTCGAACCCCGAGCGGGTGCTGACCAATGCCACGTCGCTGGTCGTGGACGAGGACACGCGCCGCCGGTCATTCGGTGGCACGCTCCCGGAGGAGGCGACACTGCCGCAGGCCCGCACGCTGGCCGGCTGCATCAACGCGGCGCTCGCCGACGAGCTGCTGCGACGCCCCGAGCTGCTCCTGTTCGGTGAGGACGTCGGCCGCAAGGGTGGCGTCTACCACCTGACCAGCGGCCTCCAGAAGCGGTTCGGCCCGGCGCGCGTGTTCGACACCCTGCTGGACGAGACCAGCATCCTCGGGATCGCGCAGGGCGCGGCGCACATCGGCCTGCTCCCCGTGCCGGAGATCCAGTACCTGGCCTACATCCACAACGCGCTCGACCAGCTGCGGGGCGAGGCCGCTTCGCTGCAGTTCTTCTCATCCGGCCAGTTCCGCAACCCGATGGTCGTGCGGGTCGCCGGCCTGGCGTACCAGAAGGGCTT
>DASTYP010000141.1:0-3482 GCA_035764845.1 Candidatus Limnocylindria bacterium | reverse complement strand
CATCGGTCAGGGCTCGGAGATCGGTTCGACGTCCAGCACCAGTCCGTGTCGCCGGATCACGCGAACCGGATCGTCCACGTCGGCGCCGGCCTCACAACGTGCCTGCCACACCTCACCGCGCACGCGGACCTGGCCCCTCGGCCGGCAGGTCGTGACGACGCGTCCGGTGGCGCCCGGCAGTCGTTCGGGACCGACCCTCGGCCGTCCGAAGCGCTTCGCGATCCGGAACGACACGAACGTCTCAACGACCTCCAGGACCGCGGCGGCGGCGATGACCGGCACGGTCCACGGGTCGGGGACCACGAAGAGGCCGACCAGGACGCCGATGACGAGGATCATGGGCGACGAGGCTACTCGGGCCAGGCCCAGGCGTCAGCCGAGGGCGGCCCGCAGCTCAGCGACGGCATCACCGATCCGTGGACTGAGCCGCACCACGCCGCCGTTCCCGACCTCAGCTGACCGACGACCGCCGACCGCAACCACGACGTCCGGCACGGCGGCTCGCAAGGCGGCGACGACCTCGTTGGCGGCAGGGACGTCGGCCTCCAGCAGCGTCCCGAAGGCGACCGCCCGCGCCCCGGCGGTTGACGCCGCGCTGACCCAGGATGCGACGGGGACATCGGCGCCCAGGTAGACGACAGGGATACCCGCGCGTCGGGCGGACGTGGCGAAGGCCAGCGGGCCGATCTCGTGGCGCGCGCCGGGCGGCAGGCCCACGACGATCGGGGACTCGGCGGACGAACCGCTGCCGGCCGCCTCGAACGCCATGCTGAGCCGCCGCAGGACCGCGCCGCTGGCGGCATGCTCGCCCGCCACGTCGACCTGGCCGGCGGCCCACGCATCGCCGAGCGCCCGGAGCGCCGGGAAGAGGTGGTCCTCCATGACGCGCTCGAAGGTGCCGGACGCGAACATCTCGTCGAGCACGCGCTCGACCGCAGCGGCGTCCAACCGGGCGGCGCCGTCCACGAACGCGGTGACGACGTTCTCGGGCACGGCCGTCGCCGGAGCCGTGGCCTCGACCGTCGACAACGCCCGCAGCTCATCCGGCGATGCCTCCTCCAGGTGGGCCGCCGCCTGCCGAGGCGACCACCCACCTTCCACCAGCGACCGCATCGCGCGCAGGCGGGCGATGGCGTCGTCGTCGTAGAGGCGGTAGCCCGCATCGGTCCTGGTCGGCTCCACGACGTGGTAGCGACGCTCCCAGGCGCGGAGGAGCGCGATGTTGACACCGGACCGGGCGGCTGCCTGCTTGATCGTGTACATGCTTCGTCCAATGATACTCGCGAACAAACGCTTGACAAGCCCCGTGTGAAGGCTCTACAGTCCGGCGCATGGCAGGACAAACCTTGGACACGACCAAGACACCGACACCCACATCGACGACACCGACGGACGGTCAGCTCCTGGAGGCGATCGCGCGGGGCGACGAATCCAGCCTGGCCGCTCTCTACGACCGATACCACTCCCTGGCCTTCGGCCTTGCCCTCCGCGTGCTCAACGACCGCGGCCGTGCCGAGGACGTCGTTCAGGACGCCTTCCTGGCGGTCTGGCGCAAGGCCGGCTCGTATGCCGAGGCCCGCGGCAGCGTCAAGACCTGGCTGGCGACCATCGCGCGCAACCGGGCGATCGACATCGTCCGCGGACGCCGCGAGTCGGACAGTGACGACGAGGCGGTGCTCCTGGCCCTCGAGGATTCGCGACCGAGCGTGCTCGAGCAGGTGACCGCGTCGCTCGACCGCGACGTGTTGCGGACCGTCGTCGCATCGCTTCCCGCCGAGCAGCGCCAGGCGATCGCCATGGCGTACTTCGAGGGGCTCTCACACTCGGAGATCGCCGCGGCGACGGACCTGCCGCTCGGAACGGTGAAGAGCCGCATTCGCCTCGGCATGCAGCGGCTCAAGGCGCAGCTGCTCGAGGCGGGCATGCAGCCGGACCACGAGCCGGTGTCCGCGATCGCCGGAATCGGTGCTATCATCCGGACCGCGCCACCGTCCGCGGTGTTGTAGGAGCGAATCCTCCACCGATTCGGTAGGTCGCCGGCACCGAGATCCTGTTGCGCAGACGCGTGCCCGTATCGGAACACGCACGCTGGTGACCCCATGCGAGTCCTGCTGATCGGCGTCGGTACCGTGGGCGAGGCCATCGCCCGCCTCTCCGCCGACCGCGACTGGTGCGAGGCCATGGTCCTCGCCGACTACGACGAATCTCGCGCCCGCACCCTCTCGGATGCGCTGGGCGGCGCCCCGCGCTACCCGGCCGCCAAGATCGATGCGCGGGACGCATCAGCCATTGCTGAGCTTGCCCGAGCCCACCGGGTCGACCTGGTCATGAACGCCGTCGACCCGCAGCTGGTGATGCCGATCTTCCGAGGCGCCCTCGAGGCCGGCACGCACTACCTGGACATGGCCATGAGCCTGTCCAAGCCGCACCCGGATCGGCCCTTCGAGCAGCCCGGTCTGAAGCTGGGCGACGAGCAGTTCGCCATGGCGGCCGAGTGGGAGAACCGCGGGAAGCTGGCGCTGGTCGGGATGGGCATGGATCCCGGCCTGACCGACGTCTTCGCCGCGCACGCCGCCAAGCACGCCTTCGACGAGGTGCACGAGGTCCACGTCCGCGACGGCGGCGACCTCGAGATCCCCGGCTACGCCTTCGCGCCGGTGTTCAGCATCTGGACCACCATCGAGGAGTGCCTCAACCCGCCGATCGTCTGGCAGGACGGCGCCTGGCATACCACCGAGCCATTCAGCGCGCCGGAGGAGTTCCCGTTCCCGGAGGGCATCGGCCCGGTCGAGTGCGTCAACGTCGAGCACGAGGAGGTCCTCCTGGTGCCACGCTGGATCGAGACGCGGCGCGCGACCTTCAAGTACGCGCTCGGCTCCGACTTCATCGACAAACTGAAGACCATCCACGCCCTCGGCATGGACCGGACCGATCGCGTCCGGGTCAAGGGCGTCGAGGTTGCCCCGCGGGACGTCCTGGCCGCCATCACGCCCGATCCGATCACCCTGGGCGACAAGTTCCGCGGCCGCGCCGTGGTCGGAACCTGGGTCATCGGCCTCAAGGACGGCAAGCCGCGCGAGACGTTTGCGTACCAGATGGCGGACGCGGAGGACATCTGGCGCCGATACGGACTCCAGGTCGTGGGCTGGCAGACGGGCTTCAACCCGGTCATCGCCATGGAGCTGCTGGCCACCGGCGCCTGGACCGGCGCCGGGGTTCTCGGGCCCGAGGCCTTCGATCCGGACCCATACCTCGCGCTGCTGGACCGATACGGCATCCACCACGCCGTCGTCGAGATGCAGCCGGGGGCGCACCGGCCGAGCTGACGCGGTTCCTACCCTCGTTTGACCGAACGGGCGGCACTCTCTAGCATTGGAGGCCGCGGGGTGGAGCAGTGGTAGCTCGTCGGGCTCATAACCCGAAGGTCGGCGGTTCGAATCCGTCCCCCGCAACCACGCAGACGAGAAACGAAAGCCGCCTCC
>DASTYP010000140.1:0-6526 GCA_035764845.1 Candidatus Limnocylindria bacterium | reverse complement strand
GGCGGCCTACGCCATCAAGGCGGTCCGTGCGGCGGCGCCTCGCGACGAAGCGGACCGAGCGGGCCGGGTCGAGTGCCAGTGGCAGCGCGAGCAGCTGCCGGCGCGCGTCCGCGAGCTGGTGCTGGACGACCAGCGCCGGCGAAACGGGCTTTGCTGGTTCGTCTTCGACTGCTGAGGTGTGGGAGGACGTTGGCCCGACGCCGTTTGCGTGGGGCGGGATTATCGGGGAAGAAGTCCCCGTTCTTCTCGTGGAGCGGCACAGATGGGGAGCCTGGAGCGCAATTTGGCCGTCAGCTTGCCCGATCGGCCCGCCCGGTGGCACAAAGGGGGAGGAAGTGCCCGATACGCCCGCCCGGCGGCACGCCGCCGGGGAATCTCACCGCTGACCGATCCAGAAGAGCGCGTCGTCGCCGCGGCCGATATGCCCACCGAGCACCGCGGTGCCGTCCGCTCCGACGGCGATGCTGGCCACGAGCGCGCCACCCGCGTCGTCGTGTCTCGCCGAGGCAACAGGTGACCAGGTGCGGCCGTCCGTCGTCGAGTAGACGCCGAGGTTCCAGCCAAGCTGCGCACAGCAATGGTTGCCGGTCAGCGTGATGAACGCCTCCCCGGCACCCGCCGCACCCGCGAGCACCACCCCACTGATCGAATCGTACTCGAGGCCACGGCCTGTCTTCGGCCCGTCAGGCCCAGTCAGATCGTCCACGCCGAGGACCGGGTTCCACTCGAGGCCGTTCGCAGAGTGCCAGATCGTGAAGCCCAGGTCATCGGTTTGAACCACGGCGAGCCAATCGCCGTTGATCGGCGCGACGGACACGACGGTGCCGTCGACCGGGTCGGCGTCGAACCACGACCGGCCATCGGCGGAGGCGACGGCCGCGCGCTCCGCCTGTGCTTCCCTCACCGGGATGGCGACGAAGCCCTCCTCCCCCGCCACGACGTTGACGACCTCGTCCTCAAGCGTCTCTTCCCAGTTGCGGCCGTCCGTCGAGTACCAGACGCCACCGTTCGCCGCGAGCGCGTAGCCCTGCGGCCCGTGGTCGAACGAGGTGACGACGGTGTCCGCCGGCAGACCGAAATCGACGGGATCCCAGGCGACGCCGTCGTCCGAGATCCACGAGTACGAGCGCATCGCACCCGGCTGGGACCCTTCGACGTAGGCGTCTGAGGTGGTCGCGATGGCCAGGACGGCGGCGCCGTCATCGACGGGCGCGATCCCGATCAGCGAGACGTTTGAGACGCGGAGATCGACGGGCTGCGACTCCCACGCGGTGCCATCCGACGAGGTCCATATCGCCGGCATCTCGGGTCCGGCCATGACGTTCTTGTCGGGCATCGAGGAGCCCACGGCGACGAACCCGCGGTCCCACGCCGCGACATCGACGACGTAGGTCGAGCCCGGATCGGCCTCGAAGCTGTCGGCGCGGACCCAGGCGCCGGCATCCGCAGGCGGATCGACGCTGGCTGACGGACGGGCGGTGGCGACCGGCTGCGGGGACGAGGCTGCTGGCGACTGGCTCGGACGTTCGGACGCGGTGCGGGATGGTGCCACCGCCGAGCTCGAGGGGCCCGAGGACGCATCGATCCCGGTGGTTCCGCAGGCCGCGAGCACGGCGGAGACGGCCAGGCCGGACAGGGTGTTCAGGCGGCTCGCGCGAGGCCGGGTGGGTTGCACGGCTGGTCTTCCTCCCCTACTGCAGGTAGCGATGCTTGATCCGGCCGGCGTCGTCCGAGAACGGCCCGGTGCCTCGCTCGTACAGCTCGACGATGGGCACCATCAGCGCCGGGTACTCCTTCATCGCCTCCTGGTAGTCACGATTCTGACCGGCCAGCTGCCCCTCGATCGCCGATGCCAGCGCGGCACTGAGCTCCGCGGTGGGTGCACCGCGAGCCAGCTGCACCGATACGATTGGCCGCGTTTCGCCCGGACGCTCCTCCCGCAGACCCAGCCGGAAGGACAGCACCGACTCCGCCAGGGCCGGGTCGGCGAAGATGCCCGCCTCGATGTCGCCGGGATAGATGTTCGCCCCCATTACCGATACGGTCGAGTCCTTCCGCCCGAAGACGTACAGGTACGGCATCCGCACCAGGCGCACGTGGGCCTGCGGCACCAGGTCGCGCAGGCGAAGGCCGAACGCGGCGAGGCGCCCGCGCAGCACGTCATCGCGGATGACGCCGCCCTCGTCGTGGACGTTGTAGCGAACCTTGGGCGACAGGGTCGCATGGCGCGTGACGGTGAAGAGCAGCTCGCCGCGCGCGTTCGTCTCGACGTGGTGAAGCAGCGGGTTGTACTGGAAGACCATGGGGCTGCGGCCGGTCTCACCGAACATCGCCTCGGAGATCTCCGGGCGCTCGGCCGCCAGCCGTCGCAACGCCATCGACACCGGCGTCTCCGCGGCGAGGCCGATCTCGATGTCGGTCGCGCCGTAGCCGGAGAACACCGAGCTGAACCGCCGCAGCAGGTAGTCGCGCAGCGCCTCCGAGTTCCCCTCCCCGCCGAGCAGGGCGTGCATCTGGTACGCCGGCCAGTCGAAGCCGATGGCCTCACCCTCGTCGAGGAGCAGCTTCAGGAACGGCGGGTAGCCAACGATCAGATAGCGGTACCGCGTGCCGAGCTGGCGCATGGTGCCGATGATCTTGCCGATGTCCGGTCCGGTTGCCTTGACCAGCCCGTTCGACTCCAGCCCGATGGCCGTCGTCATCCCGGTGGCCCAGGCGCCCATGCTGAAGGCGTTCAGCACGACCAGGGGCGAGTCGCCGAACGTGTAGCGCGCGAAGAAGCCGATCATCCGGCGCACGTGGAGGCGCTCCTCTCGCGATCGCACCCAGTTGTACGGCGTGCCGGTGCTGCCGGAGCTCTCGTCGATGGTCGTGCCGCGCAGCGGGATGCGACCGCCGACGCATCGGTCCTCGAGCGACCAGCGGTCGACGTACGTCGCCTTGTCGGTTTCGGGGAGGACGTCCACGCGGTCGATGCGGTCGACGTCGACGCCCTGGTCCAACAGGAAGTCGCGGTACGCGGGAACGTTCCGCGCCGCGTGGCGTGCCGTCTCGCGCGCGCGCTCCCGCGAGAGCCGGTCGGTGACGGCCGGCGGCGTCGTCTCGAGCACCCACCGGAGCGTCCCGTAGTCGAGGGCAGCCAGCTTCAGGCCGATGCTGACCAGCGGGAGCGTGGCGCGGATGGCGGCCGTGCCCAGGGTGGCGGCGAGGCTCGCCGGCGCATCGGTCGCGGGGCTGATCGCGGCGTCCTGCTTCATGGCCTCTCCACCCTACGGCGCGCAGCCTGCGGAGCGACTGCGGTGCCGAACGGCATATTGCCGCTTCGCGCTCGGCTGGGGTAGGGTGGCGCCGCTGCCCAACCCGACCCGAGCACGGGGGGCGCGTTCATGGCGCTCATCCTGGAGATCGCGGCGCACGGCCTGACGGCCATTCTCGCGACGTGGCTCGGCCTCCTCGTCTACACCAGGGCCCGCCGTTCGACCGGCGCCGGAGCGTTCGCCTTCCTCGCCCTGCTCCTCGCCACGTGGTCGGTGGCGATCATCGGCCAGCGGCTCGGCACGCGCCCGGAGATGCACGGCTTCCTCAACGTCCTGGAGGACTTCGGGGCGTTCCTGCTCCCCGCGGCCACGGCGCACCTGGCCATCGCCATCGCGCTTGAGGGTCGGAGCAACCGCTGGGCGACGGCGATCCTGGTGGCGGGATACGCCGTCGGGCTCGTCGCCTGGGTGCAGACGGCGCTGGATCCGACCCATCCGATCCTCCCGAGCCCACCGCACTGGGAGCCGCTCGGCATTCCGGGCGAGATCATCGGCTGGGCGTTCATCCTGGCGCGGGCCGGCATCTTCGCCGCGGGGATCGGGTGGCTGATCGCGGCCCTGCGCAACGCCCGCTCGGACGTGGCGCGCCAGCGGCAGCTGCACGCGACGCTCGTGACGCTCGGCCTCGGGATCGCCGGCGGCATGGCCCGGATCCTCCCCGAAGGCGTGGCAGGTCCGCCGTGGGTGGGCGTTTCGATGGTGGCGGCGGCCGCGGCCATCGCGGTGTACGGCGTCTTCGCGCAGCGCCTCTTCACCGATGCGGAGCTCACCGGACGCGCGGTCCGCCTCTCGCTCGGGATCGGGCTCGGGGTGGCGGCCTACGTCGCCGCGCTCATCGTGCTGGACCGGGCGGTGGCCGCGGCCATCGGCCTGGACCTGCCGGTCGTGATCGGCCTGGCGCTGGTGGCCACCATCGCGCTGTTCGACCCGGTCGCCGACTTCGTTCGTGCGCTGGCACTGGGACGGCGGGACGAGGACCGAACCCTGGGCCGGCTGCTGCGCGCGCTGGGCGAGGACGTCGTGACGACACGCAAGCACGACGACATGGTCGCGCCGGCCATGGAGCGCCTGGTGCGAACCTTCGATCTTTCCGGGGCCGCCCTGGTCGACCGCGACGGCACCACGGTGGTCACGACCGGCGACGTCCCGATCGACGCGACGGCCACGCGGATCTCGCTCGACGCGGCCGGGGCCACGGCGACGTTTGGTCCGAAGCGATCGGGCCTGCCGCTGACGCCCGCGGAGGTGGACCTCCTGCGCCTGGCGACCGGCTACGTCGACGCCGCGATTCGGCTCGGAGCGCAGCAGGGCGCGCAGGCATCGGTGCTCGCCGAGCTGTCGCGCGAGGGCGAAGCGGTCGACCGTCGCGAGGCGGCGCTGGCGGAGGCGCTCGCGGCGCACGCCGCAACCGAGCGAGGTCTGCGGGTGTACGCGCTCGGGCCGCTACGGGCGGAGCTCGACGGCGCGCCGCTCCGGCAGTGGGGCGGCGCGAAGGCCGGCTCGCGGCAGGCCGAAGCGGTCTTTGCCTTCCTGTTCGACCGCGGCGAGCGCGGTGCCGCGAAGGAGGAGATCGTCGAGCTCGTCTGGCCGGACATCGACCTCGAGCGCGCGGACATGGCGTTCCACCGCACGCTCCTGGGCCTGCGCGGGGCGCTCGCCCCGGCGCGCGCCGGACGCTCGAAGGATGGTCCGATCGTCTTCGGCAATGACCGATATCGGCTGGCACCGGACGTCGTGGCATGGAGCGACCTCGCCGAGTTCGAGTCTCTAGTGGACCGAGCACGAGGGATCGCCGATCCGCGCGAACGCCTCCACCTCCTGGAGGCCGCGCGTGCGCTGTACCGCGGCGACCTGCTCGACGACTGCCCGTTCTACGGTGACAGCGCGGAGGTCGAGGAGCACCGCGAGGAGCTTCGGGAGCGGTACGTCGACCTGCTCGTCGACCTCGGCCTGGGCTACGTGGAGCGTGGCGACCGCTCCGGTGCGACCAGCGCGCTGCGTCGCGCGGCGGCGCTCAGCGGGCGCGAGCGACCCGTCATCGCGGAGGCCCTCGCCGGACTCGACGTTGGTGCTGCGGGGCCGAGTCCCCAGCCGGTGGTCGGATAGGGCGCGCGGTCGCCGCGGCATACCGATCGGCCCCCCGGAAGCCGGGAGGCCGATCGTGCCTGGGGCGGATCCGACCGCTACAGCTCGAGGCGCTCCATCCGCCGGAGCGAGAACGCGACCAGCGCCGCGACCGTGACGCCCCACCCGATGACCGACACGATGCTCGTTGCCTGGCCCACGCCCAGCCGGACGGACCAGTCGAGGATGGAGGTCGGCATCATGGTCGGGTCGGGCAGCAGCTGCGCGATCATCGGTGCGACCGATATGACGACCAGGGTGATCCCCGCGACGGCCGCCTGGCTCGTCACGACGGTCGACGCCGCGAGCGCGACGGCGGTGTAGAGCACGATGATCATCGCCATGCCCAGGGCGACCGCGGCGATCGTGGTCACCGGCACCGCGCCGTAGAGGACGACCACGACCGCCACGGCGGCGGCCAGCGGCAGGACTCCCGCCACCACCCACAGCACGCCGCTCGCCGAGGCGAACTTCGACATCCAGATCGCGCTGCGCGAGACGGGCTTGGAGGCCGTCCAGGCCAGCGTCCCACTCTCCCGCTCCGCCGCGATGATGGCGATCATCGCGAAGATCGCGGTGATGACGAAGACGTGCGTGGTGATCGGTCCCAGGAAGTTGGCCAACGGGTCGAGGTTCGGGGCCTCGGCACCCTCGGTCACGTCCGCGGGCAGGTGGCTGATGAGCCAGCTGTTCAGGGACCCGAGGGTCAGGAAGACGGTGCTCACCAGGAACACCACCCAGGTGCGCCGGGCGCGGCGCCACTCGGTCAGCTCGCGGCGCACGAGCGCGCCGAAGCCGGGAAGGAAGCCGGTTGAGTTGGTGAAGATCGCGGCGGTCATGCTGCACGCTCCTTGTTCTCCACGAGTCGCATGAAGACGTCCTCCAGGCCCTCGCGGACGAGGCTGTTGTCGATGACGGTCAAGTCGTTGTCGGCGGCCAGCCGCGTGACGGCGCGCTGCACGCCGGCGCTCTGGTCGGGATCGATGCGGAGCTGGTAGCTCCGCGAGTCGGCGGCGCGATCGGTCGGCTCGACCGAGACCACGCCGGGAATGGCCGCGAGCGCGACGGCGGTGGCGTCGGTCGCG
>DASTYP010000139.1:0-2987 GCA_035764845.1 Candidatus Limnocylindria bacterium | reverse complement strand
TACTGCGGGTCCTGGACCTGGCAGAAGTAGGGGCCGTAGAACAGCTCCTGGAAGCACATCACCTTCGCGCCCTGGGCCGCGGCCTCGCGCGCGTACTTCTCGTGCTTCTGGATCATCGACTCCTTGTCGCCGGTCCACTCCGCCTGGAGCAGTGCCGCGCGGACGATTCGCGCCATCGGTCCTCCGTCCTTACGCAAGTCGGGCAGATCAGGGGCTGCCGGATGAAGAGCCGATACTCTACACCGGCCGACAGCTACGCTAGCCGCGCCGATGAACCCCCTCGACCTCGTCGTTCTCCTGCTGCTCGCGCTCGGCCTCTTCTCCGGAGCCCGCGCCGGATTCGTCAGCCCGGTCCTCGGCTTGGCGGGCGCCGTCATCGGGTTCGGACTGGCGCTGCTGGCGGCGTCGGTCTTCCGCGACTCGCTCGGCCAGATCGAGCAGCCGATGCGCGCCCTGGTCACCCTGCTCGGCCTGGCGGCGTTCGTGCTGGCGGGCGAGGCGGCGGGCGCCGGGATCGGGGCGACGGTGAGCTTCGGGCTGCGCCGATCGCTCTTCCGGCCGGTGGACGCGCTCGGCGGGGCACTGGTGGGCGCGGCGCACGTCGTCCTCATGGTCTGGCTGTTCGCCGGGATGCTGAACATGGGCCTGCTGCCGGCCTTCGGAGACGTGGCGCGTGATTCCGTCGCGTTGCGGACGGTCCGCTCCGTGCTTCCGGCTCCCACGCTGGTGGCCGGCCGTCTGCTCGCGCTGCTCGATACGACGGACCTGCCGCCCCTCTTCGCCGGGATCGAGCCACCGCCCGCGGCCCCGGTCGACCTCCCGGCCGATGCCGAGGTCCGGACCCTGGCCCAGTCCGCCATCCCCAGCACGGGACGCGTCGCCGCCAGTGGCTGCGGGGCCGGCCAGTCCGTGGGGAGCGGGTTCTTCATCGCTCCGACGTACCTCGTCACCAACGCGCACGTGGTCGCGGGAAGCTCTGCCACCACGGTGACCGTCGGGACGGCGTCACACGCGGCCGTGGTCGTCGACTATGACGACGGGATCGACCTGGCGCTCCTGCACGTCGACGGCGTGAACGTCACGCCGCTGCGCCTCATGGCCGACGCGCCCGGCCGGGGCTCGACCGGCGCAGTGCTCGGCTTCCCGGGCGGCGGCGCCATGACGGTCACGGCCGGCGCGGTGACGGCGACGCACCTCGTGCCGGGGCCGAACATCTACGGCGAGGGAGCGTACGACCGCACGGTGGTCGAGCTGCGGGCGGAGATCCGGCGCGGGAACAGCGGCGGCCCGCTGGTCGTGGAGCCCGGGGTGGTGGGGGCGATCATCTTCGGCGCCTCCCGCGCGAACCCCGAGGTCGGCTACGCCATCGGCGCCAACGACGCGCTCGAGCACCTGGGACCGTCCATCGGTGCCACGGCGCCCGCCGACACCGGCGCCTGCCTGTAGGCTGCGGCGGTGCCCTGGTCGCGCCATGCCAAGATCGCCTTCATCGGCTCGCACTCCGTGCGCAAGTCGAACGCCGTCCACGCGTTCGCCTCGACGGTCGGGCGTGCCGGCCGCTCGGTCGAGGTGGGACGCGAGGTGGTCCGCTTCAACCCGCTGGGACTCAACGAGGGTGCGACGCCGCAGGCGCAGCTCTGGGTCCTGATGGCCCAGGTGCAGCAGGAGCTCGAGCTCGCCTCTCGCGCCGAGGTGCTGGTCACCGATCGTTCCGTCGTCGACAACTTCGCGTACTACCTGCGCGTCACCGGCGGCGGGGACCCGTTCGGCGTGGAGCCGCTGATCCGCAGCTGGGCCGGGACGTACGACCTGTCGGTCCGGCTGCTGCCCGACGTGGCGCTGCGGCCGGACGGCGTCCGCTCGACCAGCGACGCCTTCCGTGACGAGATCGAGGGCATCCTCGACCGCATCCTGCCGGACTACCTGGGCCCAGAGCGGCTCCTGACCATCGGCGCCAGCCAGGTCACCGCCGACTTCGACTGGTGGTCGATCGCGGAGCGGCTCGCCGCCCTGGTCGCCGAGCCGCTGGTGGAGGGGCAGCTGCGCGCGCCACTCGCCTGAGCGCGCGGCGCATCGGCCTCAGCTGGGGACGAGGGTGTTCGCGAAGACCTGCCAGGCCAGCGCAGACTTGGCGACCAGGCTCAGCGCCACGTAGACGCGCTCACCGAACAGGTAGTCGCGCCACTTCCCGACCTGCTTGTACTGCAGGACCTGGTTGAGCGCGAACGAGTTGAAGAAGACGAACAGCGACACGAAGATCGCGTACACGAAGCCGGGCACCTCGGCGGACGGACCGATGAGGTAGATCCCAACCGCGACCCACGGCACGATCCCCGCGACGCAGCCGAACACGAACGGCCACCAGCCTCCGCCGCCGGGCTCTTCGTAGCGCTCCTGGAGCCAGCCGAACAGGATCATCGAGGCGTTCACGCCGAACAGCGCGACCAGCGCGGCAATGTCCGCGATGCCGGTGATCATGGCGATGAGCACGATCATCAGCGACGAGCTGAGCGAGTATTCGATCCAGCGCTGCTCGTTGCGGTGGGCGGCGAGGTCTCGCTGGTACTTGCCCCAGCCCGGACCGGCCACCACGAAGTGGGCGATGGCCGAGAGGAACAGGAAGGCGGCGACGGCCGGGCCCAGCGGCAGCGTGAAGAGCTCCTTCGTGCTCGCTGGCGTGCCCGGCGGACCCTCCATGAACGCCGCCGTCACCGGCAGCGCGAAATCGTTGGACAGGACCAGCACCGCCACGCCCTGCGCAGCATGCAGCAGGCCCATGGCGAGGTTGTAGAGGCGGAGGCGCGACAGGCCTCGATCGGTGGACATGGCGCCCTCGGTGGTTTCGATGGTTCTGCACCGATGCTCCGCACACGCGAGAGCAGCGGCGAGGGCCAATCGGCCCCACGTCTCGATACGACGGCGCGTCCCGGGTGGATCAGGCCGCGCTGCCGCGGTTGCCGGTCGCCGGGCCGTCGCCGGAGGCGCGG
>DASTYP010000138.1:0-2134 GCA_035764845.1 Candidatus Limnocylindria bacterium | reverse complement strand
TGGCGCATGTTTGTGCTTCTCTTTCACAAACGCTTCTGATACCGTCAGGAGCGCACCCAAACGCCCGCATCCCGCGCCACAGGAGGATCGACGTGGCCCCGTTCTTCCCCGACGTCCCCGACCGCATCGGCTTCGGCGGACTGCACTCCGACGACCCGTTCAGCTTCAAGGTCTACGACCCCGACCGCCTGGTGCGCGGCACGCGCATGGAGGACCAGCTGCGGATCGCCGTCTGCCTCTGGCACTCGTTCAACTGGCCCGGCTCCGACGTCTTCGGGGTGGGCACCTTCGATCGTCCGTGGCTGTCCGCCGGCATGGAACCGATGGAGGCGGCGCGAGCGAAGCTCGACGCCGCCTTCGAGTTCCTGGAGAAGCTGGGCGTCCCCTTCTTCACCTTCCACGACCGTGACGTGGCGCCGGAGGGAGCGACGTTCGCCGAGACGCGCGCCAACCTGGACGCCGTGGCCGCGGCCATCGAATCGCACATGGAGCGCACCGGGCTGAAGCTGCTGTGGGGCACGGCCAACCTCTTCGGCCACCCGCGCTACGCGGCCGGCGCCGCGACCAACCCGGATCCCGAGGTCTTCGCGTACGCAGCGGCACAGGTCAAGGTCATGCTCGAGACCACGCACCGGCTGGGCGGCGCGAACTACGTCCTGTGGGGCGGCCGCGAGGGGTACGAGACGCTCCTGAACACCGACCTGCGGCGGGAGGAGCAGCAGCTCGCGCGGTTCCTCACCCTGGTCGCGGAGCACAAGCACGCCATCGGCTTCACCGGCCAGCTGCTGCTCGAGCCCAAGCCGCAGGAGCCGACCAAGCACCAGTACGACTACGACGTCGGAACCGTCGACGGCTTCCTGGTCCGTCACGACCTGGCGGACGAGTACCGCGTCAACATCGAGGCCAACCACGCCACGCTGGCCGGCCACTCGTTCCAGCACGAGGTGGCGACGGCCACCAGCCGCGGCATCTTCGGCAGCGTGGATATGAACCGCGGCGACTACCAGAACGGGTGGGACACCGACCAGTTCCCGAACTCGGTCGACGAGCTGGCGCTGGCCGTGTACGAGATCCTGCGGGGCGGTGGGTTCAGCGGTGGCGGCGGCTTCAACTTCGACGCCAAGCTCCGCCGCCAGAGCCTGGACCGCCACGACCTGTTCCACGCCCACATCGGCGGCATCGACACGCTGGCGCGGGCGCTGCTCGTGGCGGCCGACATGCTGGAGACGGGCGACCTGGAGCAGCTGCGCACCGCGCGCTACGCGGGCTGGGACGACGGCATCGGCGCCGAGCTGCTGGGTGGCGGCGTCTCGCTGGCCGAGATCGAGAGCCGCGTGGTGGACGAGGGCATCGAGCCGCGCCCCCGCTCCGGCGCGCAGGAACGGCTTGAGAACGTCGTCAATCAGCACATCTGGGCCGTCGACCGGGGGCGCTGACGTGGCGCCGATGGTCCTCGGCATTGACGTCTCGACGACCGCGACCAAGGCGATCCTCGTCGACGGATCCGGCGGCGTTCGCGGCATCGGCGTGGCCGAGTATCCGTACGAGACGCCACGCCCGCAGTGGTCCGAGCAGGATCCGGCGCTGTGGTGGGACGGCACCCAGGCGGCCATCCGCGCCGCGCTGGCGGCTGCCGGCGTGGACGGTGGTGACGTCGCGACCGTCGGCCTGACCGGGCAGATGCACGGCTCCGTGCTGCTGGACGCGGACGACCAACCCGTCCGCCCGGCCATCCTGTGGAACGACCAGCGCACGGCCGCGGAGTGCGACGCCATCCGCGAGGCGGTGGGGCCCGAACGGCTCATCCAGATCACCGGCAACGACGCGCTGACCGGCTTCACCGCGCCGAAGCTGCTGTGGGTGCGCAGCCACGAGCCGGAGGCGTGGGCGCGGGTCACCGGGGTCATGCTCCCGAAGGATTACGTGCGACTGCGCCTCACCGGCGAGCGCGCCGTCGACAAGGCGGATGGCGCCGGCACGCTGTTGTTCGACCTGGCCGCGCGCGACTGGTCGGAGGAGATGCTCGCCGCGCTCGACCTCGACCCGACCCTCTTCCCGCGGACGTTCGAGGGACCGGCCGTGACCGGCACCGTCACCGCCGGGGCGGCGGCCGCCACGGGCCTGGCGGCCGGGA
>DASTYP010000137.1:0-3565 GCA_035764845.1 Candidatus Limnocylindria bacterium | reverse complement strand
CGGGCTGTTCGCACAGCGATTCACTACTGGTCGCAAGGCCATGGGTAGGTTAGGGTTAGGGTAGTGCGGGAAACCGTGCGTGAAAGATGCCCTTGCGATTAGCGAATCCGGCAGCAATGGGGACCCCCGCTTCGGCGGGGGTTTCCGCTTGTTGAGGGGACGTCCTACGGACCGGGCGCTGCCCCGATGAGCGTCCCCACGCCGAACGTCACGGCCGCCGCGACGCCCCCGAGGACCACCTGCCGTACCGAGCTGTAGAGCGGGTGACGTCGCGTCATGCGGCTGATCAGGTAGCCCAGGATCGCGAGCGAGGCGAGGCTCAGGCCCAGGCTCAACCCGAAGGCGAGCCCGCCGCCGCTGAGCAGGTACGGGATGAGCGGCACCGACGCCCCGAGGGTGAAGGCCAGGAACGAGCTGACGCCGGCGCTGATGGGTGAGCCGATCGACCGCGCGTCCAGCCCGACCTCCTCGAAGATGAGCAGGCGAACCGCGTTCTCGGGATCGGCGAACAGGCGCCTGGTGAAGTGGTCGGCCTCGTCATCGGTCAGTCCGCGTTTCCGGTAGATGTCGGCCAGGATTTGGCGTTCCTGCTCCGGAACCTCGCGCAGCTGGTGGCGCTGGAAGGCGATCTGGAAGTCGAGCAGCTCCCGCTGGCTCTGGACCGAGATGTACTCCCCGACGCCCATGCTGAAGGCGCCGGCCAGCAGGCCGGCGATGCCGGCGAGCACGATGATCCCCGGCTCCGGGTTCGCGCCCGCCACGCCCATGACCAGCGCCAGGTTCGAGACGAGCCCGTCGTTCGCGCCGAACACGATCGGCCGCAGCACGCTGTTGGCGCGCGTCTCGTGAGGCTGCGTCGGATCGGGCATGTCCGACTCGTTCACCCGTCGCCACGCATGCATGCGCCGATGATGGCAGCCACTGGGGACCGCGGCAGGGCCGATCGGCATGCGGGCCGGTTCCGACGGGGCCGGGTATGATGGCCCCCGCTTCGGATCGCGCGCCGGTAGCTCAGTGGATAGAGCGTCGGCCTCCGGAGCCGAAGGTCGCAGGTTCGAATCCTGTCCGGCGCGCCACTCCCCCACCCGACGCTAGAATGCAAGCCGATTCACGCCGCCGTGGGTGCGCGAGGGGGAGGAACGCTCGGTCCCGCCGCCCAGCAAGTCATGCGGCGCACTGGAGAGAGGTACATGAAGCACCTGCGACTTCTGACAGCGCTCGTCGCGATGATGATCATCGTGGCGGCCTGTAATTCCGGCCAGGGCGCGAGCGCCAGCGCCGAGGAGAGCGAGGCGCCCGGCAGCCAGCCCGCCGAGAGCCAGGCCGAGGAGAGCCAGTCGGCCGAGATGCCCGACAAGCTCGTCATCGGGTTCGTCCCGTCGCGTGAGGCCGGGGCCCTCGTCGAGGACATCCAGCCGCTGGCCGACTACCTGAGCGAGCAGCTCGGGATCCCGGTCGAGGGCGTCGTCTCGAATGACTACACCGGTCTGGTCACGGCCATGGAGACCGGCCAGGCGCAGATCGGCGCCCTGCCGCCGTACGGGATGGTCCAGGCCATCGATCGCGCGGGCGCGGAGGTCATCCTCCAGTCCGAGCGCTTCGGCAGTGGCACATACCACACGCAGTTCTTCACCAACAACCCGGACAAGTACTGCGAGGACGAGCCGGTCGAGAACACGCGCATGGTCGACGACCAGGAGGTCACGTACCTCAACTGCAACGGCACCGACCGCGCGAACGACGAGACGCCCGAGGGCCCCGTCGGCCTGGACGCGCTCGCGAACATCGACGCGGGGACCGCGGTGTCGTTCGTCGAGCAGACCAGCTCGTCGGGCTACATCTTCCCGGCGACCGTCCTGCTGAGCCAGAACATCGATCCCGAGTCCGACATCGAGGCCGTCTTCGCGGGCAGCCACGACGCGTCGGTCATCGCGGTGTGCGAGGGCCAGGCCGAGGTCGGCGTCAGCTTCGACGACGCCCGCACAGAGGCGACCACGGACTGCGACGTGGAGAACAACGTCGTGGTCTTCGCCTACGGACCGGAGATCCCGAACGACGGCGTCGCCGTCTCGGGTGACGTGCCGGCCGAGCTGCGCGAGCAGATCAAGCAGGCACTCCTCGACTACGCCGACACCGAGGAGGGCAAGGCCACCCTCGAGAAGATCTACAACATCACCGCCTTCACCGAGCCGAACCTCGATTCGCTCGACATCATTCGGCAGGCGGTCGAAGAGCTCGGCTACGGCAGCTGAGCTCGGCTGAGCGAGGGGCGGGTCCCGATCGGGCCCGCCCCTTCTTCATCCGCCCATGATTCGCTTCGAGAACGCGTCCGTCACCTACCCCGGTGGCGTGCACGCCCTCAAGAACCTCACGCTCGAGATCCCCGACGGCCAGATGGTCGTCATCGTCGGCCTGTCCGGAGCGGGCAAGTCGACCCTCATCCGGGCCATCAACGGCCTGGTGCCCCTCTCCGATGGTGACGTGACGATCGACGGCGTCAGCGTCCGGCACGCGAGCGCCAGCCAGCTGCGCCAGATCCGCTCGAACATCGGGATGATCTTCCAGACGTTCAACCTGGTGAAACGAACGTCCGTCCTGAACAACGTGCTGATGGGCCGTCTCCACGACACCGGCACGCTCCGCAGCCTGCTGGGCTGGTACAAGCCGGCCGACGTCGAGATCGCCATGCAGGCGCTCGAGCGCGTCGGGATCGTCGAGAAGGCGTACGTCCGCGCCAGCAACCTGTCGGGCGGCCAGCAGCAGCGCGTCGGCATCGCCCGCGCGCTGGCGCAGCAGCCCAAGATCCTCCTGGCCGACGAGCCGGTCGCCAGCCTGGATCCGCCGACCAGCCACGTCGTGATGCGCGACCTGCAGCGCATCAACCGCGACCTCGGCATCACGACCATCGTCAACCTGCACTTCCTGGATCTGGCCAAGATCTACGGCGAGCGGATCATCGGCATGCGCGCCGGCGAGCTGGTCTATGACGGGACCGGCGAGCAGGCCAACGAGGACGTCTTCCGCGACATCTACGGTCGCTCCCTCACGGCCGATGACCTGATGGGCGAGGCCACGGTCGCCGCTGCCGGATGAGCGCCTCGTCCGGTGCCGCAGGGCGGCCCACGAAGCCGCGCGCCTCGCTCGTCGTCCCGATCGGGCTCGTCGTCTTCGTCCTCGTCACCTGGGCATCGGTCAGCGAAGCCTTCGGCATCGGCCTCGACATCGGGGAGCTGATCGCGGACATCACGCGCGGCGCCGGCATCCTCGGTGAGCTGCTGAGCCCGAACTGGGGCTTCCTGCCGCGGACGGTCGAGCCGATGCTCGAGACGTTCAAGATGGCCGTCGTCGCGTCGGCCATCGGCTGCGGGGTCGCGTTGCCGGTGGCCTTCCTCGCGTCGCGCGTCACGGCGCCGAACGCGGCGACGTTCCTGGTCGATCGGTCCATCCTCAGCGTCGTCCGCGCCATCCCGGACATCCTCTACGCGCTGGTCTTCGTCGCCGCGGTGGGTATCGGGCCGCTGCCCGGCATCGCCGCGCTGGTGCTGTTCAACATCGGCGTCGTCGC
>DASTYP010000136.1:0-2908 GCA_035764845.1 Candidatus Limnocylindria bacterium | reverse complement strand
TACCCGGTGCGCCCGCAGCGCTCGCAGGTGCGCATCGGCCGTTCGGCGGTCGTGAGGGTCCCCATGCGGCCTCCATGGGCACCGAGCATGCCAGACCCCGGCTCGAATGCTCGCTCAGCGCTGCTGAACGCGCCTCGCGGGTCGCGGCGTGGCAGCGCGTCGTCACGCGGCCCCACCGTGCGCATCCCCCATCGAGTTCATTCCCCCGCTTTCGTCAGCCTCCCGACGGCCTCCAGCAGCCGGTCGATGTTGATCGGTTTCGGAATGGCCTCGACCGCGTCGAGCGTCTCGGCGGGCCGATGCCAGTACGCGGACAGCACGATGACGGGGATGTGCGCCAGGTCGGGTCGCCGCAGCATGGTGGAGCGCAGCGTGAAGCCCGACATGCCGGGCATGAAGAGGTCGGTGATCATGACGTCGGGGATGCGGTCGGCCATGAACCGCAGGGCTCGAGCGCCCGACGGCACGCCAACCACCTCGTAGCCGGCGGGCGTCAGGACTTCGGCGATGAGCGTGCGCATGTCGGCGGAGTCATCCACGACCAGGACCACGGGGCGCTGGGGAGATCGCTCACCCTCCCCCGGCGCATCGGCCGCGGATGTCACCAACGACGCCATGCGCTCATCCGCCGCCGCTGATCGCGACCAGGACGAGGAGGTTGATGACGAACGAGAGGCCCACGACGATCACCCACGCCAGCGCGTTCGGCAGCGCCGCGGACCGCATCGTGTCGATGATCTGCTCGTCGAGCGCCTGCTCGAGCTCCTTGCGCTGGCGCTCGAGCTCGGCGTTCTGCTCCTTGCCGGTCGCCTTGCTCATGACCTCGCCTTCCCCTGGGCCTGCTTCAGCTCGATGAGCTCGCGCCGGATCTGGGTCAGCTCGAGCATCATCTCGTCATCGGAGTCCTTCGACTCGGAGCTCCCCTTGTGGATCAGGAAGGCCGTGAGGATGGCCATCGTGAACAGCTGGAGGAACTCCGACTGCCAGTTCTCGAAGGTCGCCTGCATCCAGGGCCAGAAGTAGCCCGATGCACCGAAGAGCTGCGCCGCCTCGCCGTGCGCCTGCTGCTCCGCCGTGAACTCGACCCAGCCGGTGACGGACTGGAGGATCCAGCTCGCGAAGAAGAGCACGGCCAGCACGATCCCCAGGCTGTAGTTCCGCAGGAACCGGTTCACACGTGGTCCTCTCGTCGCGGGGTCCCGCCCTCCGGGACCCACCTGACGCCGCCGTTATGCATCCGGCGTGCCGGGGGACGGGCACCACCACGGAGAGGCTGGCACCGCGATTGCGTGCCCCTACGCCGATGAACCAGAAACGCCGCCGCATCCTCGTCGTCAACGACACCGAGGAGATCCTGGAGCTGTTCCACGACATCCTCGAGGGGATGGGGCACGAGATGATCCCGCTCACCTACGCGCCGGACGATCTCCAGCAGATCGTGGAGATCATGCCGGATCTCGCGATCATCGACTTCGTCATGGGCGGCCTCGAATACCGCGGATGGCAGCTCGTGCAGAAGCTGCGAATGCATCGACTCACCGCGAACATCCCGCTGATCATCTGCACCGCCGCCAAGCGCGAGGTGTACGAGCAGGAGGGCTGGCTCACCGAGAAGGGCGTCTCCATCGTGCTCAAGCCGTTCGACATCGAGGACCTGGAGCGGGCCATCGAGCGCGCCTTCTCGACGGCCGAGATGCGCCGGACGCGCCCCGGCGTGGATGCCACGTCCCGCTGACTGGCAACCACGTCACGGTGACGCTCGTCTCCCGGTCCGCTAGGCTCGCGCCATGACAATCGAGCACACAACGGCGGATCGGCAGCGCGACCCGGTCTGCGGCATGAGCGTTCGGGTCGACGTGGCCACCGAAGACGGCCTCCTCACCGAGCACGACGCGCACACGTACTACTTCTGCCGCCGGGCATGCCTGGACGAGTTCCTCGGCGCACCGTCCACGTACGTGGCCACGCACGCGCACGCATCTCAGGCGGCGCCCGCGGGCACGCCGGACATCGACGAGGGGATGCGTCGCTGGTACGACTCGTGTTCGTGCTGCCTCTCGGACGCCTATCCCGACGTCAAGGCGGCGCTCGACGCCGAGCGGGCCGCGAACGAGACGGCACCCGCCGGACCGGGCATCTGCGAGGTCGCGGAGGCCGCGGAGCCGGCGCAGACCTGATCCCGGTGTCCCGCCTCGGCGGGACACTTGCCCGACGCGTTCGGTCGCTTCGGACCTTCGACCACGCCTGGGCGCGGCGTACCGTCGTCGGCCGATGACGAGTGGAGCCGCCATGGCGAGCGCATCCGGCGTGCGCGTGCTGGTCGTGGAAGACGAGCAGCCGATTCGCGACCTCGTCGCGCGCTACCTCGCGCGCGACGCCTTCGACGTCGCCGTCGCCGCCGATGGGCGAGAGGCGCTCGAGGTGGCCAGGCGCCAGCGACCCGACGTCGTCATCCTCGATCTGAACCTGCCTGGCCTGGACGGGCTCGAGGTCTGTCGTCAGCTCCGCGTCTTCTCTGACGCGTACGTGATCATGCTGACGGCCCGCGGGGAGGAGGTCGACCGGATCGTCGGCCTGTCGATCGGCGCGGACGACTACCTGGTCAAGCCGTTCAGCCCGCGAGAGCTCGTGGCGCGCGTGCACGCGCTGCTCCGGCGACCGCGGACGACGGGCACGGCACCGGCCGGCCTGGACCTCGACGTCGCGCGCCGGCGCGTGGCGGTCGACGGGAACGCGGTCGAGCTGACCCCGATCGAGTTCGCGCTCCTCGCGGAGCTCGCCCGCCGGCCCGGCATCGTCGTCACCCGAACCGAGATGCTCACCGCCGTGTGGGGCAGCGGTTACGACGACGGTCACGTCATGGACGTGCACATCGGCAAGCTGCGACGCAAGCTCGGTGACGACGCAG
>DASTYP010000135.1:0-2075 GCA_035764845.1 Candidatus Limnocylindria bacterium | reverse complement strand
TGCGCGTCTGGCGTGCATTCCGCAATTCGCCAGCCTTCGCTTCGCGAGATGTGCCGCCGGGCGCGCAATAGCCGGGTGCCAGGCCCCTGGAAGAGCGGGAGCGAGCGTGCCGGGCCGCCCGACAACGCCCAGCCACCCGCTATTGCGCCGGATCCGGCGCAATCCGCGACGTGGCGCGCACGGTCCTGCAACACGGTCCTGCAAGATGCGTCGAATCCGGCTCATTCCGCAGCGCACGGACCGCCTACCCTGAGCGCATGAAGGTCGCGCTCCTGGCCGGCGGCACCGGCGGCACGAAGCTGGCACACGGCTTCGCCATGCTCGCCGAGCGCGCGGCGGTGGACCTGACGGTGATCGCCAACGTCGGCGACGACACCGAGATGCATGGCCTGCACGTCAGCCCGGATGTCGACGCCCTGCTCTACACGCTGGGCGGGCTGATGGACGCGGAGCGCGGCTGGGGCGTGCGTGACGACACGCACACGGCGCACGCCATGTTCGAGCGCTACGGCGAGCCGACCTGGTTCACCATCGGCGACGCGGACCTGGCGACCGACGTGGTGCGGACCGCCCGCCTGCGGGATGGCGCCCGCCTGACCGATGCGACCGCGGGCATGGCCCGCGCCCTCGGGATCCGTGCCCGCATCCTCCCGGCCAGCGACGATCCGTATCGGACGCTGATCGAGACCGATGCCGGCACCCTCCCGTTCCAGGACTACTTCGTCCGCTTGCGCCAGGAGCCGGAGGTGCGCGGCGTGCGGTCCGAGGGCGCGGACCACGCGCGCCCCACGACGCAGGTGCTGGAGGCGATCGAGGAAGCGGATGTCGTCGTGATCGGTCCGTCCAACCCCATCGTCAGCATCGGACCCATCCTGGAGCTGCCCGGCGTCCGCCAGGCGGTCGCCGACGCAGGGCAGACCGTGGCGGTCAGCCCGATCGTGGCCGGGCGGGCCTTGAAGGGTCCCGCGGACCGGATGCTGACGTCGCTCGGCCACGAGTCGACGGCTCTCGGCGTGGCCAGGATCTACCTGGGCGTGGTCGACCGGTTCGTCCTCGACGAGGCCGACGCGGCGCTCGCGCCCGAGGTCGAGGCACTCGGCATGGAGGCGGTCGTCGCGCCGACGGTGATGCGCAGCGACGAGGATCGGGCCGCACTCGCGCGCCTTCTTCTGGGAGCCTGAGCCGCCGAGCCACCCGATCGCCTATTCTGCCCGCGTGACCCTCCGGATCATCGTGCCGCACCGCGGGCTCGAGGCGGCGAAGACCCGGCTCGCCCCCAGCCTCGACCCCGACGGCCGGATCATGCTCGCCAGTCAGCTGCTGCAGCGCGTCCTGCGGGTCTCCACCGAGGTGACCGGGGACGTCGTCGTCATCTCGCCGTCGCGGCCGCTGCGCGAGATCGTCGAGGCGTCCGGTGCGAGGCTGGAGGTGCAGCGCGGCATGGGCCTCAACGAGGGCCTCGACCAGGCGCGCAGCCAGGCGCTGCTGGACGGCATCTCCACGCTCGTGGTACTCCATGGCGACCTGCCGAACCTCCGTCCGGAGGATGTGCAGGTGCTGATGGACGCGTTGCCGGGGGACGAGGCGCCGGGCGTGGCGATCGCCCCGGACCGCGCCGGCACCGGCACGAACGGGCTGGTGCTGCGGCCACCCGGCGTCATCGGCTTCCGGTTCGGCAAGGGCAGCTTCGCGCTGCATGCGGCGGAGGCGGAGCGTGCCGGGGTACCACTCACCGCCGTGAACCGCGCCGGCCTCGCCTTCGACCTCGACACGCCGGAGGACCTGGCGCGATGGCTCAAGCTCGGGGACGCGGCGTGAGCGGTCGCCTCGAGCTGATCGCGCTCAACGGCATCCCCGAGATCGGACCAGGCGACGACCTCGTCGTCGCCATCGGTGACGCGCTCGACGCGTCCGGCATCACCCTGACCGATGCCGACGTCCTGGTCGTCACCCAGAAGATCGTGTCCAAGGCGGAGGGACGGCTGGTCGACCTGGCCACCGTGGAGCCATCGCCGTTCGCGCGGGACTGGGCCGAGCGGTGGGAGAAGGATCCACGCCAGGTGGAGCTGGTCCTG
>DASTYP010000134.1:0-8206 GCA_035764845.1 Candidatus Limnocylindria bacterium | reverse complement strand
CCGGAGATGTGGGCGAGCACTTCGTGCCCGTTCTCCAGGCGCACCTTGAACATCGCGTTCGGCAGGGGGAGGATCACCTCACCCTCGACCTCGATGGCATCCTTCTTCGGCAAGCGACACGCACCCTCGTTTCAAGCTCTGATCAGATCAATGGGATTGACACACGGAAAGGCCGCCGCACAGGGCGACCCACGGAACGAGGAGTATACATCAACGCTCCCCGACCGCACAAGGCAGCTCACGGTCGCTCCGTGAGCAGATCGGGGCCGTGCTCGGTCACGGCGATCGTGTTCTCGAAGTGCGCCGCCAGCTCGCCGTCCGCGGTTCGAACCGTCCAGTTGTCGTCGGCCACGTATACGTCGTCGCCGCCCAGTGTGAACATCGGCTCGATGGCGAAGCACATGCCCGCCTCGATCAGCATCCCGGTCCCCGGACGGCCGTAGTTCGGCACCTGCGGCTCCTCGTGCATGGAGCGGCCGATGCCGTGGCCCACGAAGGGACGCACGATGCCGTAGCCGCGCTCGTGCGCGACCGATTCGATGGCGTAGCCCACGTCGCCGAGCCGGTTGCCCGGCACGGCGGCCGCGATGCCCGCCTCCATCCCCCGTCGTGTCGCGTCGACCAGCTCGGTCACCTCCGGCGGCACGTCGCCGACGATCCAGGTCCGAGCACAGTCGGCGTGCCAGCCGTCGACGATGCAGCCGACGTCGATGCTGACGACGTCGCCGTCGGCGATCCGACGCCGCGACGACGGGATGCCGTGGACCACCTCGTCGTTGATGCTGGCGCAGATGACCCCGGGGAACGGCGGGTTGCTGCCGTAGCCCTTGAACGAGGGGACCGCGCCGGCGTCGCGCATCATGCGCTCGGCGATCGCGTCCAGCTCACCGGTGGAGACGCCCGGACGGACCTCCGCGCGCAGCACCTCCAGGATGCCGGCCAGGATCTGGCCCGCGGCCCGCATGCGATCGATCTCCGAGCTGCGCTTGATGGTCGCCGCACCGGCGCTGCGCATCCCCATCAGTACGCGGCCTCGGGCTGGCCGAGCCGGGCCAGGATCGCGCCCGTGACGGCCTCGATCGGCTGGGTGCCGTCCAGGCGGTCGACCTTGCCGGCCGCCTCGTAATGCTCGACCACGGCGAGCATCGGAGGAACCTGGCGGTCGAGACGGGCGCGCACGACCTCTGGTCGGTCGTCGTCGCGCTGCCGCAGTGGCGTCCCGTCGTTGTCGCAGATGCCGGCGACGCGCGGCGGGTCACCGGTCTCGTGGTACGGCGTCCCGCACTGCGGGCAGATCCAGCGACCGGCCACGCGACGGACGAGCTCCTCGACCGGCACCTCGATGTAGAAGACGCGACGGATCTCCTCGCCCTGGGAGGCGAGGGTCTCGTCGAGCGCCCGCGCCTGGCCGACGGTCCGCGGGAAGCCGTCAAGGATCGCGCCTTCGCGCGCCTCGGGACGCGCAAGCTCCTCCATGAACATGCCGATGGTGATCTCGTCCGGGACGAGCTCGCCGCGCTGCATGTAGGTGCGCGCCTCCTCGCCCAGTGGCGAGCCGGCGGCCATCGCCGCCCGGAACAGGTTGCCGGAGGCGAGGTGCGGGATGCCGAGCTCGTCGGACAGGATGGAGGCCTGGGTCCCCTTGCCGGCACCGACCGCGCCGACGAGGAGGAGGATCAGCCGGTCGCCGTGGCGACCGGCGGGCGCATCGGTCACCGGATGAAGCCTTCGTAGTGGCGCATCATCATCTGCGCCTCGAGCTGCTTCATGGTCTCGACCACCACGCTGACCACGATCAGGATGCTGGTGCCGCCGAGTTGCAGGTTGTTCGTGCCCGGGATGATCGCGGTCAGGATGTACGGCAGCACGGCGATGATGCCCAGGAAGAGGGCGCCGCCGAGCGTGATGCGGTTCGTTACGCGACCCAGGAACTCCTCCGTCGGCTTCCCGGGGCGGATGCCCGGGATGAAGCCGCCGTTCTTGCGCAGGTAGTCGGCCGTCTGGTCCGGGCGGAACTGGAAGGCCGTGTAGAAGTACGTGAAGAAGACGACCAGCAGGAAGTAGAGGCTGCCGTACAGCAGCAGGTTGTTGGTGCCGTTGAGGTTCGTGCTGATCCAGGTCGACACGTTGCGGACCCAGTCGATCTCGCTGGTCGTGAAGTAGGCGGCGATCTGGGCCGGGAAGAGCAGGATGCTGACGGCGAAGATGATCGGGATCACGCCCGCCATGGTCACCTTGAGCGGCAGGTACTGCGTCTGGCCCTGGTACATGCGCCGCCCGCGGACCCGGCTGGCGTACTGCACCGGGATCCGGCGCTGCCCCTCGTTGATGAACACGACGGCGGCGATGATCAGCACGCCCAGGATGGCGAACGGGATGATGCGGCCGATCGCGTCCGGCGCGCTCAGCGTCGGACCGACCTGCTGCGGGATGCTGCCCACGATGCCCGCGAAGATGATGAAGCTGATGCCGTTGCCCAGCCCCTTCTCGCTGATCAGCTCACCGAGCCACATCAGGAGGATGGTGCCGGCCGTGAAGCTCAGCAGCAGGCTGATGGTCTCGATGCTGAACAGCGGGCTGGACGGGATGACGCCGTTGGCGCTGAGCAGGACGCTGATGCCGTAGCCCTGCGCCAGGGCCAGCGGCACGGTCAGCAGGCGGGTGTACTGGTTGAGCTTGTTGCGGCCGTACTCACCCTCGCGCGAGAGCTCCTCGAGCGACGGGATCACGCCCCGCATCAGCTGCATGATGATGCTGGCGTTGATGTAGGGGTTCACCCCGAGGCCGATGATCGAGGCGGCCGCCAGGCCGCCGCCCGAGAAGATGTTCAGGATGCTGAGCAGCGGGTTGCTGGTGAACAGGTCCGTCAGCGCGGCCGTGTTCACGTTCGGCACCGGAACGTTCGTCAGCGCCCGGAAGACCAGCAGGATCCCGAGCGTGAAGAGGATCTTGCGCCGGATATCCGGCGCGCGGAGGGCGGTGGCGACCGTCTCGATCAAGCCTCGGTCTCGCTTTCGCTGTCGGCGGGCTCGGTGGCCTCCGCGGCGCTGTCGGTCGGCTCGGTCGGCTCGGTCGGCTCGGCCGCCACGTCGGCAGCGTCCGCCTCCTCGCCCACCACGGCCTCCGCGACGGGCTCGTCCTCGTCAACCGGCGCGTTGTCCGGCCAGCTGAGGCGCTGGACCGTGCAGCCGGCCGCGGTGAGCTTGTCGAGCGCGGTGCGGCTGAAGGCGTGCGCGTGGATCGTGATGCCCGACGGCGCGTCGCCGTTGCCGAGCACCTTCACCGGCAGCTTCGTGTCGCGGATCAGCCCGTCGTGCGCCAGCACGTCAGGCGTGACCAGCGTGCCCTTCTCGACCCCGGCCAGCTTGGCCAAGTTCAGCGGCGCGTAGGCGATCCGGCCGCGGTTCCGGAAGCCATGGAGCTTCGGTGTGCGGACGTGGAGCGGCGTCTGGCCACCCTCGAACCAGGCCGGGATGCTGGAGCCGGCACGGGACTTCTGCCCCTTCGTGCCGCGCCCCGCGGTCTTGCCGCGCCCCGAGCCGTGGCCGCGGCCGACGCGACGCGCCGGCTTGCGCGACCCGGGAGCCGGGTGCAGATCGTGGAGCTTCACTTGGTGTCCTCTTCCTGTGCCGAGCCGGCAGGCTCCTCCACCTCGAGGAGGAACGCGACGCGACGCAGCATGCCTCGGTTCTCGGGCGTGTCCGAGACCTCGACGGTCTGGTTGAGCCGATGCAGGCCGAGCGCCCGGACGGTGCCACGCGCGCCGGCGTTGTGGCCGATGGTCGACCGCACGAGCGTCACGCGCAGCGCGCCGCTCTGCTTCGCCTTACCGGCCACGGCGGTCACCTCCGACGTTCATCGGCTCGCGCCGCTCGGGGATCTCGTGCGGCCGGCGCGCTGCCTCCGCGCCGCGCTTGCCGAGCAGGTCCTCGGCGGTGCGGCCGCGCAGGGCGGCGATGTCGTCCGCCGAGCGCAGCGCTCTGAGGCACTCCACCGTGGCGCGGACGACGTTGATCGGGTTGGTCGAGCCCTGGGCTTTGCTGAGCAGGTCCCGGATGCCGGCCGCCTCGACGACCGAGCGGACGGAGCCACCGGCGATGACGCCCGTGCCCGGGCTGGCCGGCTTCAGCATGACCTTGGCCGCGCCGAAATGCCGGTGCACCTCGTGCGGGATGGTGCTGCCGACGAGCGGCACCTTGATCAGGTGCTTCTTCGCGTCCTCGACGCCCTTGCGAATCGCCTCGGGCACTTCGCCGGCCTTGCCGATGCCGGCGCCGACGTTGCCGTTGCCGTCCCCGACGACCACCACCGCGCTGAAGCTGAAGCGGCGACCGCCCTGCACGACCTTGGCGACGCGGTTGATCTGGACGACCTTCTCTTCCAGGTTGAGCTTGGACGGGTCGATCCGTGCCATGCGCTGTCTCCTCTCGCTACAGGTTGAGGCCGCCCTCGCGGGCGCCCTCGGCGAGCGAGCGGACCCGCCCGTGGTACTGGTAGCCGCCCCGGTCGAGCACGACCGCCTCGACGCCCGCGGCCTTCGCCCGCTCGGCGAGGGCGCGGCCGACGGCGCGTGCCGAATCGACCTTGGTCGACCCGCCCAGCTCCGACTCGCGGCTCGAGGCCGCGGCCAGCGTCCGGCCGGTGCTGTCGTCGATGACCTGGGCATAGATGTACTTCGCGCTGCGGAAGACCGACAGGCGCGGGCGCTCCGGCGTTCCGGTGATCCGGAGCCGGAGTCGCTCGTGGCGCTTGCGACGCAGGACGTCGCGAGACAGGTTCGTCATCGGTCTCCTCAGCCTCCGACCTTGCCGGCCTTGCCGGCCTTGCGGAGGATGTGCTCACCGGCGTACTTGATGCCCTTGCCCTTGTACGGCTCCGGCTTGCGCTGCGAGCGGATGTAGGCGGCCGTCTGGCCCACCAGCTCCTTGTCGGCGCCGAAGACGCCCAGTCGGGTGGGGCTCTCGAGCCGGAACTCGATGCCGGCCGGCGGATCAACCTCGACCGGATGCGAGTACCCGAGCGCGAGCACCAGCTTCTGCCCCTGCAGCTGCGCGCGGTAGCCCACGCCGCTGATCTCGAGGTTCTTGGTGAAGCCGGTGGTGACGCCGGTGACCATGTTGTTGATGAGCGTGCGGGTCAGCCCGTGCAGCGCCCGGTGGCGCGGCTCGTCGGTGGGCCGGACCACGCGCAGCGTGCCGTCCTCTCGCTCGAGCGTCATCTCCGGGTGGATCTCACGCTCGAGCGTGCCCAGCGGGCCCTTGACGCGCAGGCGGCTCCCCTCCTGGGTGACCTCGACGCCACCGGGGAGCGAGATCGGCAGTCGTCCGATTCGAGACATGCGTTTCGCTCCTTACCAGACGTAGCAGAGGACCTCGCCGCCGAGGTTCTGCTTCCGGGCATCGCTGCCCGTCATGATCCCGCGGGAGGTTGAGAGGATGGCCAGGCCGAGTCCGCCCAGGACGCGGGGGATCTCGGTCTTGCGCGCGTAGACGCGAAGGCCCGGCTTGCTGATGCGCTTGAGGCCGGTCACCACGGGGGTGCGGCCCTCGACGTACTTGAGGCGGACGGTCAGCAGCTCCTGGACTCCGTCCGGCTGCGTCTCGTACGAGTCGATGAACCCCTCCTCGGCCAGGATGCGCGCAATCTCGCGCTTCACCCGGGACGATGGGAGGCTCAGCTCCTTGTGGCGCGCCGCGCTGGCGTTGCGGATGCGCGTCAGCATGTCGGCGATCGGATCGGTCACGTTCATCTCGTGTGGTTCGTCTCCTCGGCGGTGGTTCGCTCCCGCCCATGTGCGGGTGGCGCCTTCCGCTGATGGCGGCCCGGACGGGTCCGGACCCTCGTCAACGAGCCGGTCCCTACCAGCTCGACTTCGTCACGCCCGGCAGCTGGCCCAGCAGGGCGCGCTCCCGGAAGCAGATTCGGCACATCGCGAAGCGCCGCATGTACGCGCGCGGCCGTCCGCAGATCGAGCAGCGGTTGTGCTCTCGAACCTCGAACCGGTTCTTGCGCTGCGACTTCGCGATCATCGACTTCTTGGCCATGGGCTCGTCCTGTCGTCCTTTCAGGCGCTCTGGAACGGCATGCCGAGGAGCTCGAGGAGCTTGCGCCCCTCCTCGTCGGTCTTCGCCGTCGTCACGATGCTGATCTCGAGCCCGCGCAGGCGATCGATCTTGTCGTAGTCGATCTCCGGGTACACGAGCTGCTCGCGCAGGCCGAGGCTGAAGTTGCCGCGGCCGTCGAACGAGCGGGTCGGGATGCCCCGGAAGTCGCGGATGCGCGGCAGCGCGAGCGACAGGGTCCGCTCGAGGAAGTCGTACATGCGCTGCCCGCGCAGCGTCACCTTGGCGCCGATCGGCATCCCGGTGCGGAGCCGGAACTGCGCGATGCTGCGCTTGGCACGCGTCACGATCGGCTTCTGGCCGGTGATGGTGGTCAGGTCCCCGACCGCGGCGTCCAGCGCCTTGGCGTTGGCGATGGCCTCGCCCAGGCCGATGTTGACCACGACCTTGTCGAGGCGCGGGATCTGCATCGGGTTGGCGTACTCGAACTCGCGCTGCAGCGCCGGCACGATCTCCTCGTGGTAGCGCTGGCGCAGCCCGGAGTACGACGGCGCCCGGTACGCGGCGTTCGCGGCGCGATCGTTCGTCGCCTTCTCCTCGCCGTTGGTCGACGCCTCGCTCGTTGCGCCCTTGGTCGTGGCGCCGCGCGCGCGGGTCGGCTTCTTCTCGTCGGGGCTCACTTGGTGGTCACCTCGATCTGCTCGCCGCACTGCTTGCAGACGCGCACCCGCCGCCCGTCCTCGAGCTGCTGGTGGCCGACGCGCGTGGGCTTGTTGCAGCGCGGGCAGACCACCTGGACGTTGCTGATGTGGATCGGCACCGGCAGGTCGATGATTCCGGCCTGCTGGGTGCGGGTCCGCGGGCGCTGATGGCGCTTCGCCATGTTGACGCCCGGGATGACGACCCCGTAGCCGCGCTTGGTCTTCTCGACACGCTCCACGGTGCCCCGCTTGCCGCGGTCCTTGCCCGCCAGCACGAGCACCGTGTCGCCCCGTCGTACGTTCATCGCTAGAGCACCTCCGGGGCGAGCGAGACGATCTTCATGTAGTTGCGCTCCCGGAGCTCGCGGGCCACCGGACCGAAGATCCGGGTCCCGCGCGGGCTGCCCTGCGCGTTGATCAGGACGGCCGCGTTCTCGTCGAAGCGGATGTGGCTGCCATCCGGGCGGCCGTATTCCTTGGTGGTTCGCACCACCACGGCGCGCACGACATCGCCCTTCTTGACGCCGGAGTTCGGGAGGGCCTGCTTGACGCTGGCGACGATCACGTCGCCCACCTCCGCCGTGTCACTCGTCGAGCGACCCAGCACGGTGATGCACATCAGCGTCCGCGCGCCGGAGTTGTCGGCCACGCGCAGCCTGCTGTACTGCCGAATCATGCCTGCTCCGTCCCGTCCACCAGCTCCTCGCCGGAGCCACGCGACAGCACCTCGACCACGGTCCAGCGCTTGTCACGGGAGAGCGGGCGGCTCTCCTCGATGCGCACCGTGTCGCCGACGTGCGCCGTGTTCTCGGCGTCGTGGGCCTTGAACTTCGTCGAGAGCCGCACGACCCGCTTGTAGATCGGGTGCCGTCGCAGCCGCTCCACGCTGACCACGACGGTCTTGTCCATCTTGTCGGACACCACGCGTCCGGTCTTCGTTCGTCGCTTGCCCTGCATCAGCTGGCCTTCTCAGTCTGCGTCGCCTCGGCCTCGGCGGCGTGGCGGCGCTCGGTCATCACGGTCAGGATGCGGGCGATGCGCTTGCGGGTCGCCGGCAGCCTGCTGTAGTTGCTCTCCTGTCGCGTTGCGAGGTCGAAGCGGATCTTCCACAGCTCCTGCTTCGCGTCACGCAGCGCACCCTCCAGGTCCTTGTCGGAGAGGGCGCGGACCTCACTGATGTCCATGGTCGAGCCCTTCCTTCATCACGAACTTGGTGCTGATCGGGAGCTTGTGGCTGGCCAGGCGCATCGCCTCGCGGGCCACCGGCTCCGGAACGCCCGACATCTCGAACATCACCCGGCCCGGCTTGACGACCGCGACCCAGTGGTCGGGGGCACCCTTGCCGGAGCCCATGCGGACCTCGGCGGGCTTCTTGGTGACCGGCTTGTCCGGGAAGACCCGGATCCAGACGCGGCCACCGCGCTTGATGTGGTGGGTCATCGC
>DASTYP010000133.1:0-12500 GCA_035764845.1 Candidatus Limnocylindria bacterium | reverse complement strand
GAGGGCGTCGCCGAGCTGGCCAGTCACTACCCGATGAGCTTCGCCGCAGTGCAGAAGCACGTGGCGATTCTCGAGCGGGCCGGGTTGGTCACCAAGCAGCGCATCGGTCGACGGAAGGTCGTGCGGACCAACCTGGCCGGGCTGATCGCGGCGCGCCGTCTGCTGGACCAGTACGAGGAGCTGTGGCGCGGCCGGATCGACCGCATGGCCGCGCTCATCGCCGACTCCCCCACCCCACAGGAGGCCGACTGATGCCCGTCACCGCCGTCACCAAGGATCCCCAGGCACTGACCATGACCGTGGAAGCCGAGTTCGACGCCACACCGGAGCGGGTGTGGCAGCTCTGGGCCGATCCGCGCCAGCTGGAGCGCTGGTGGGGACCGCCGACCTACCCGGCCACCTTCACCAGGCACGAGCTCACGCCGGGCAGCCGCGTCGAGTACCACATGACGGGACCAGAGGGCGACCAGCCGCGTGGCTACTGGGACGTGCTCGAGACCGATCCACCGCGGTCGCTGGTCGTCCGCGACGGCTTCGCCAACGACGACGGCAGCCCGAACGAGACGATGCCCGCGGGCGAGATGCGCGTCGCGATCGAGGAGATCGGCGGTGGGCGCACGCGCATGTCGATCTACAACATCTTCCCGAGCACCGAGGCGATGGAGCAGCTTCTCGCCATGGGCCAGGAGGAAGGGATGAAGCAGGCGCTGGGACAGATCGACGCCATCCTCGCCGAGGATCCGGCCGCGGCGCGCGCCTAGGCGCCGCCGCGCCGATCAGATTCGGCCGCGCCGTTCGTCGTAGTGACATCGCACCCCTTCACCGCCGAGCCGAGGAGACCCAGATGACCCTGACCCATACCGAGCCGACGACCCGCACGCTCGACGTCCCCGGGGCGACGTTGACCTACGACGTCCGCCTCAACCCTGGGAGCAGCGAGCCGCCGCTGTTCCTGATCGGCTCACCGATGGCCGCCGCGGGCTTCACCACGCTGGCCAGCCACTTCCCGGATCGCACGGTCGTGACGTACGACCCCCGCGGCTCGGAGCGCAGCACCAAGCTGGACGCGACCGGCCCGTCGACGCCCGAGGAGCACGCCGATGACCTGCATCGGCTCATCCAGGCGGTCGGCCTGGGGCCGGTGGACCTGTTCGCGACGAGCGGCGGCGCCGTGAATGCCATGGCGCTGGTGCGTGCGCACCCGCACGATGTCCGTACCCTCGTGGCGCACGAGCCGCCGATCATCGACGTGCTGCCCGACCGTGAGGCCGCCAAGGCCGCCTCGCGCCAGGTGCACGCGGACTACCAGCGCTACGGCTTCGGCGTCGGCATGGCCCGGTTCATTACGCTCGTGATGCACGAGGGGCCGCTCCCGGACGACTGGGCCTCGCAGCCCGCGCCGGACCCGGCCATGTTCGGCCTCCCGACCGAGGACGACGGCTCGCGCGACGATCCGCTCCTCGGCCAGAACATGGAGTCGAGCCCGGAGTACGTCCCCGACTTCGACGCGCTCCGGAGCGGCCCGACGCGGATCGTCATGGCAGCCGGCGAGGAATCGCTGCGAACCCTGACCGGCCGGTCGACCGTCGCCATCGCCGAGCGCCTGGGCCTGGAGCCGACGGTCTTCCCCGGCAACCACGCCGGCTTCCTGGGCGGCGAGTACGGGCAGACCGGCAAGCCGGACGAGTTCGCCTCCACCCTGCGCGCCGTCCTCGAGGGCGAGGGGTGACCACGGGCCGGGTCCGCTACGCCATGAACGTCTCGCTCGACGGCTTCGTGGCCGATGCGGCCGGTGGCCTCGACTGGGGGCTCATCGACGACGAGCTGCACCAGTGGTTCAACGACCGGGCGCGGACGCTCGCCGGCAGCCTGTACGGCCGTCGCCTGTACGAGGTCATGACCGCGTACTGGCCCACCGGCGAGGACGACCCGCAGTCGACGGACGTCATGCGGGAGTTCGCGCGGATCTGGAATGCGACGCCGCGGTTCGTCTTCTCCACCACGCTGGAGGGCGTCGAGCACAACTCGCGCCTGGTGCGGGGCGACGTCCGGGAGGTCCTCGCCGAGGTGCGCCGCGAGCTCGACGGCGACCTCGAGGTCGGCGGGCCGGATCTCGCCTCGCAGTTCCTGCGCCACGGGCTGGTCGACGACGTCGAGCTGGTCGTCCACCCGGTCGTCCTGGGGGGCGGCCTGCGCTTCTGGCCGTCGCTGGAGGCGCCGCTCGCGTATCGGCTGCAGGAGGTGAAGCGGTTCGCGTCAGGCGTCGTCGCGCTCTCCTACGCGCGACGGTAGCGCCGCGACCCCTATTCGCGGTCGCGGATCACGCCGATGTCGGCCTCGTTGCCGGCGGCATCGGCGAGCGTCCACCAGTGCGGGGCGTACGCATCGCGCACCATCCGGCCCCCCGCCGCCAGTGCCGCGTGCACGCGGGACTCGGCGACCTCGTGCGGCACGAAGACGCCGATATGGATCGCTCCCCCGCCGTCGCCGCGCGGCTCGTCCATGGCCTCGAACCAGAAGCCCGGTCCGCGGTCGCCCGGATCGACGAGGTCCTCCTCCGGGCTGTCGGGCCGCGGCTGGTACCCGAGCACCTCACGCCAGAACGGGAACACCGCCGCGGTGTCCGGTGCACCGGGGACGACCAGGATGCTCTGCAGCACCGACGCGTCCGCCGTCAGGCCGAGTCGGCGAGCGATTGCGCCGATGGCCCGTGCCACCTCGACGTCGAGCTCCGTCATGCCGAAGTGGTCCTCGCTGGCCGTGACGAGGCGCAGCGTCACGCCGTCGTGACGGACGTCGACGGCCGGTGGGTGGCCCGCGATCGTGGCGTCGGCGGCGAGGGCCGCGACGAACCGCGCCGACTCGGGGAAGGAGGCCGTGCGGAAGAAGCAGGCGGCGCCGTCGCCGAGGACGCGCCAGTCGTCCATCCCGTGGGCGTCTTCGAAGGCCCGCGGAGTGATCGGTCTGATGGTGGAATCGCTCATGGAGCCACCCTAGACCGGACGCGGACGGTATGCACAGGATCCCGGCGCCGGCCGGAAATCATGACAATTGATGTCGCATCGGTCCGTAGCATGGGTCGCATGCACGTGACGAACTGGCTCCTCGACGCCGATCCTGCCATTCGCTGGCAGGTCCTTCGCGATCTGACCGATGCGCCCGCCACCGAGGTGGCGGCCGAACGCGCGCGCGTGGCGCGCGAAGGATGGGGGGCCGCGCTGCTGGCCGCCCAGGACGCCGACGGCCGATGGGGCGGTGGCACCTTCTTCCCGCGGGGGACCGGCACCTTCGACACGCTCCACCTGCTCCACCAGTTGGGCATCGAGCCCCAGAGCCCGGAGCTGCAGCGCGCGCTGGAGCCCGTCCACGAGGCGGCACGCTGGGACTATGACCCGAACTTCCGCTTCTTCGATGGCGAAGTGGAGCCGTGCATCAACGGCCGGGTCGTCGGCATGGGCGCTGCCTGGGGCCGCGACGTCCGCGGCATCGTCGATCGGCTGCTGAACGAGCAGATGGACGACGGCGGATGGAACTGCGAGCAGGAGAACGGCTCGACGCGCGGATCCTTCGACACCACCATCAACGTCCTGGAGGGGTTGCGCGAGTTCGAGCGCGCGTCCGGCGGTGACGGGGCTGTCGCCGCGGCACGCGAGCGGGGCGAGGACTACCTGCTGGCGCGACACCTGCTGCATCGGCTGTCCGATGGAGAGGTCGGCCAGGATCGCTGGCTGGAGGTGGGGTTCCCGTACTCGTGGGAGTTCGACGTGGTGCGCGTCCTCGACTACCTCCGAGCATCCGGCGCAGCGGCCGACGAGCGCATGAGCGAGGCCCTGGACGTCGTCGAGTCGAAGCGCGGTGCCGACGGTCGGTGGCCGCTGGAGACGAGGTACCACGAGCAGCTGCACGTCGACCTCGGCGAGCACGTCGGCGCCGCGAGCCGGTGGATCACGCTCAAGGCGCTCCGCATCCTGCGCTGGGCGGGCCGATCGTGAGCGGCGACGAGCTCCGTATGGTGCCGGCGAACGAGGCGCCCTGGGACGACGTGGCCGCCGTCTTCGGCACGCGCGGCGCGTCGGCCGCGTGCTTCTGCCAGCGCTACAAGCTCCATCCGCGTGAGGCCTTCTCCAGGTTCCCCGCCTCGGAGCGTGCCGAGCGGCTGCGCGAGCAGACGCATGCGGGCCAACCGACTGCCACCACGACCACCGGGCTGATCGCGTACCTCGGCGACCAGCCGGTCGGGTGGTGCGCGGTGCAACCGCGCGCCGACCTGTTCGGGCTGCGACGCGTGTACCGCACGCCGTGGGAGGGTCGCGGCGAAGACCGCGACGACCCGACGGTCTGGTCCGTGACGTGCGTGCTCGTCCGCCCCGGCTACCGCGGACGTGGCATCGCCTACGCACTGGCGGCCGCCGCCGTGCAGCACGCCCGCGTCCGTGGCGCCCGTGCCCTCGAGGCCTACCCGATGCGCCGCGAGGTCGGCGAGGTTACGTGGGACGAGATCCACGTCGGGGCCGAGAGCATCTTCGCCGCGGCGGGCATGAGCGAGGTCAGCCGCCCCGGCAAGCGGCGCGTGGTGATGCGCGTCGATTTCCATCCCAGCGGATCCGCCACCATCGAGGACCCGCGCAAGCACACGGGAGCACCATGAACCAACGCACCCATGCCGCACCGATCATCCTCGTTCCCGGCCTCTGGCTCGGCGCCTGGGCCTGGGACGAGGTCGTCGCGATCCTCCGGGCCGACGGGCACGACGTGACGGCCCTCACCCTCCCGGGGTTCGAGGCGCCCGAGACGGACCGCTCCTCGATCACCCTGAGCGACCACGTCGAGACCATCTGCGATGCGGTGCGCGCCGCTGACGCGCCGGTCGTCCTGGCCGTCCACAGCGCGGCGGGCTTCAGTGGCTACGCCGCCAGCGATCGCGTTCCGGAACGGATCGCGGCCATGGTGTACGTGGACACCGCGCCGGGCAAGGGCGCACTCGAGCCGGACTTCGAGGGCGCCGAGCGCCCGATGAACTGGGACGAGGTCTCGGCCGAGGAGAACCTCGACGGCCTCAGCGAGGAGCAGCTGGCCACCTTCCGCGAACGGGCGCTGCCGGTCCCGGGCGGGGTGCTGAGCGAGCAGATCGAGCTGACGAACGACGCGCGGCGCGACATCCCGAGCACCTTCATCTGCACCGGCTTCACCGCCGAGCAGTACCAGCAGACCGCACGCGAACACCCCGAGTGGCCGTTCCTGGCCGGGCTGCCGGAGATCCGGAACGCGACGTGGATCGACCTCCCGACCAGCCACTGGCCGATGTGGTCGCGGCCGCGGGAGCTTGCCAAGATCATGGGCCGGGTGGCGCGCGCGCACGCGCCGCAGCAGTGAGGCAGGACGACATGAACGACGAGTCACGCGAGGCCGACGAGCTGACCGCGGCGCGCATCGGCGCCATCACCCTGTTCGTGGACGACCTCGGCGCCACCAAGCAGTTCTACCTCGACGTCTTCGGCAAGCCGCTGGTCTTCGAGGATGCCGAGTCCGCGGTCTTCAGGTTCGGCGACACGCTCATCAACCTGCTCCGGACCACGGCGGCCCACGAGCTCATCGCTCCCGCCACGGTCGGCGCTGCCGGCACCGACGCCCGCGCGCAGCTCACGGTCGAGGTGAGCGACGTCGACGCAACGTGTGAGGAGCTGCGCCGCCGTGGGGTGACCCTGCTCAACGGTCCGATGGACCGACCGTGGGGCATTCGGACGGCCGCGTTCCGCGACCCCGCCGGCCACATCTGGGAGATCGCGCGGTGATCTCGATCGGCTCGGTCGTCTTCCGGGTCTCGGACCTCGAGCGCATGACGGCGTTCTGGTCCGCCGCGCTGGACTACGTGCCGCGGCCGGAGAACGACGACGACTTCGTGCTCATGCGGCCGCGGAGCGGCACCGGCCCGAACATCTCGCTGGATCGGCACCACTCCTCCTACGGCCTGCCGCCGCGCATCCACCTCGACCTGTACGCGGAGGACCAGCGGGCCGAGGTGGAGCGGCTGCGATCGCTCGGCGCTCGAGAGGTGCACTGGGACCGGCGGCCAGCCGATGCCGACTACGTGATCATGGAGGACCCGGAGGGGAATCGGTTCTGCGTCGTCGACGCGGGTTGAGCAGGATCCGACCTCAGGCGCCGTCCGTGCCGTCCGCGCGCCACGATCCGTCGCTGCGATCCGCCGATCTGGGGTGCAGGAGCCGGGACAGCAGCTGGAAGTCGACCGGCTTGACCAGGTAGTGGTCGAAGCCGGCGCGCTCGCCGTCGCGACGCGCGTCGTCGTGGCCGTACCCGGTCAGGGCGATCAGCCGGAGGTCCGGGTAGCGAGCGCGCAGGTGCGTCGCCAGCTCGTAGCCGTCCATGCCGGGCAGGCCGATGTCGCACAGCACGACCGAGGGCTGGAACGCCTCGACGCGTTCGACGGCCGACGGACCATCGAAGGTGATGTCGATTTCGTGGCCGTCCATCTCGAGCAGCGCTGCGGTCGTCTCGGCCATGTCGACGTTGTCGTCGACCACCAGCACGCGGAGTCGGTCCGCGCCGCCACGCGCGGACGCCCCGTCACCGTCCAGCGGCACCGGGGCGGAGACGGCGGCGAGGCGGACCGTGAAGACGCTCCCTCGGTCGACACCATCCGACTCGGCCGTGACCTCGCCGCCGTGGAGCCGCACGAGCTGACGCACCAGCGTCAGGCCGATGCCGAGTCCCCCGTGCGAGCGATCGAGGCTCGGCCGTCCCTGCACGAACAGCTCGAAGACGTCCGGGATCAGCTCGGCCGGCATGCCGATCCCGTCGTCACGCACCTCCAGGCAGACCTGGTCGCCATCGGGTCGCGCCGACACCGAGATCGACCCTCGCTCCGGCGTGAACTTCGAGGCGTTGTTCAGCAGGTTGCCGACGACCTGGACCATTCGGGTCTCGTCCGCCTCCAGCTGCAGTCCGCCGCGCGGCACGTCGATCGTCAGCGTGTGGCCGCGGGCGTCGATGAAGGGTCTGACGGTCTCCGCGGCCTGGTCGACGATGGCTGCCAGCTCGACCCTCCGCGGGACCAGCGTGACCTTGCCCTGCATGATGCGTGAGACGTCGAGCAGGTCGTCCACCAGGCGGGTGAGGTGCCTCGTCTGCCGCTCGATGATGTCGACGGCGCGCTCGCGCGTCTCGGGGGTGGTGCCGCTCATGCGCAGCAGCTGCGCGCTGGCCCGGATCGGCGCCATCGGGTTCCGCAGCTCGTGCCCGAGCATCGCCAGGAACTCGTCCTTGCGACGGTTGGCGTCCTCGAGCGCGCGTCGCGCCAGGATCTGCTCCGAGACGTCGCGGAAGTAGCACACCGCCCCGTTGCCGCCGTCCGGCAGCGGAATCCTGTCGACGCGCCACTCGAAGTAGGCGGTTCGATCGGTGCCGGGCCGCTGCTGGGGCTGCTCCGTCTCCGCGTGTGACTCCCCGGTCTCGAGGACGTCCCGGAAGATCTCGATCAGCGCCTCTGCACGTTCCGGCGAGTGCAGCCGCCGCACCACGTCCCGGAAATCACGGCCGATGAGGTCTCGAATCCCCTCGAAGAACGGGCGCGCCACCGGGTTCACTTCGCGAATCCGGAAGTGCGCGTCGACGAGGTACACGCCGACGGGGGCCATGCCGAGCAGCTGCTCGAACTGCGCGGTGCGGTGGCGGATCGAGCGGTGCGCGACGTCCAGCTCCGCGCGGGCGTCCTGCTCGCTCCGACGCAGCTCGCCACGCGCGAACGCGGCACCGAGCTGTGCCGCCACCTGGCCCAGGAACGCGCGGTACGCATCGTCGAAGTGCAGCCGTGGGCTGATACCGAACACCGCGACACCCGTGGGCCGGTCCGGGAAGCCGGGCATCGGCATGGCGATGGCCCGGCGCGTCGGTTCCGGCCATGGCCCCGCGTCGGCATGAACGAGGGACTCGATCTCGTCGGCGGACAGCTCCATGGCCTGACCGCCCTCGTAGACGGCACGAGCCCGTCCGGCGACGGCATCGAGGGCAGCGGCGTCATCGGTCAGGCTCTCGGTGTGGCCCGCGAGGCGAAGGGCGTCGGCATCGGCGTCCCAGCGGTAGACGAGCGCGAAGGGGATGTCACGCGGCTCGGTCGCGAGCGCCCCGATGGGAGGACCGAAGGGATCGATCGCGTCGATCTGGTCGGCGAGCGCGCGCAGCGACTCCGCCCGTCGATCCGCGAGGACCTGGGCCGTCACCTCGACGACGGGCTGGAAGATGCCGGTGATCCTGCCCTCGTCGTCGCGCAGCGGGCTGAAGGTGAAGGTGAAGTACGCCTCCTCGGGGAAGCCGTAGCGCGTGACCATGATCTCGGACCGGTCGACGGTCACGATCTCGCCGGCGTCGAGGACGCGGCGCATCCACGGGTAGATCACCGGGTAGGTGTCCGGCCACGACTCGCGGTACGGGGCACCGAAGTAGCGCGGGTGCCGCGGGCCCATGATCACGGCGTAGCCGTCGTTGTAGATCTGCGCCTGGTCATCCCCCCAGAAGACGATCGCCGGGGACGGGAGCCCCATGACCAGGTCGACGTAGCTGCGCAGGCTGGCGGGCCATGCTTCGCGCAGCCCCAGGCTCGTCGCCGACCAATCGGTCGCGTCGAGGAGGGCGCGTGTCGCTGCGTTGTCGCCGGGACGGATGGCGACGCCGGGGACCGGTCTCAGGTCCTCGTCGGCTTGCGTCATGGGCTCGGGTCGTGCGGAGTTCCTGAGGGCCTAAGCAACTGGCATGCCCGCGAGCCGTACGAAGAACCAGACGCGTACGCTGATGGCGTGACCGATGGCGAACCGGAGGCCGGACTGACGCTGCGGCGCCTGATCGCCTCGATCGTCACTGCGCCGTCCACGGACCTGCCGCCCGGCGGCCTGGGTGCCGAGCTCACCGGCTGGGCCACCGGCGCTCCGGCGTTCCGGGCCTACCTGGAACGCTACCGCGACAAGATCCGCAAGAAGCTCCGCGGCTCGGCCGATGACGAGGCGCGGGCCGACGTCCGGGCCGAGCTCCTGTTCGCCCGGCTCCTGCTGGCGAATCGACGGTTCGAGCTGGTGTTCGAGGCGCACGGGTCCCAGCGTCGCGGTCCCGACTACTCGGTCCTGTTCCGCCGGACGACGCCCTTCGACGTCGAGGTCACGCGGCTGCGTCGCGCGCCGACCGAGGGGGCCGTCGTCGGGACGACCGCGGCCAAGGTCCGCCAGCTGACCGCCGGCACACCGAACGTGCTCGTCCTCGCCTGCGACGCGGTCGACGCCCGCGCCCTTGATCTCAGCGCGGCCATGGCGACCCTCCGTCGTCGTGCCGATGCGTGGGACGGGACCTTCTTCGGCACGCGCGGGTTCGACACGCGCCGCGCCTTCTACGACCGCTTCCTGCGCCTCGGCGCGCTCGTCGCCTGGTGCCCCGACACCGATGGGCAGGCACGAGCCGACGCGTGGGTGAATCCGGCCGCGCGCACGGCCGCTCCCCATCGAGCGCTGGCGGCCGTCGTCGAGGCGCTGCGAGCCCGGCCGTGACGCACCAACCCCAGCCGTCGAGCTCCTGACGCGCGCGATCGCCGCGCTCGGCCGCCACATCCCGTGGTCGGCGCCGGGCGAGGACGACGCAGGAACGAACGAGCTCGCCGGCCGCGACCCGCCCGAGGCCCGGTCGCCAGCACCGATGCAACGGCCGCGACCGCGATCGGACCGGGAGCCTGCGGCTGCTCGCGCCGCGCCGCCGTGGTGGTACCCAGGTCGACGCCGAGGGCACCGACGACGGCGAGGGTGGCCACCATCAGGCGCGCGCGGCGGGTCGCATCGGACTGCGCGCGCAGGAGGACCGCGATGTCCCTGACGGTCTCGACCGCGCTGGACGCCAGCCAGAGGGCCGGCGCATGGACGAGGAGCAGGCCAGGGATGGCGCTCAGCTCGCGCACGCCGATGACCCGTGTCACGAGGCCGAGCACGCGAGAGAGCCGATGGATCAAGGTCGTTCCCCTGGAGAAGGCAGAGCCGATGCGGGCGCGCTCTAACGCACGCGCCGTGCCACAAGGCCTGGCGACCGATGAGATGCGCCGCTCGGATCGGTCCAAGCAGTCGATGACGGTTCAGCGACCTGCGACAATCGGCGGCTGATGATCCACGTCGACCACCTCGTGAAGCGCTACCGCAAGGCGGAGCGCAACGCCGTCGACGGGATCACGTTCGACGTTCGAGCCGGTGAGTTCTTCGCCCTGCTCGGACCGAACGGTGCCGGCAAGACGACCACCATCTCGATCCTGACCACGACCCTCTCCCCGACCGCCGGGACCGCCACGATCGACGGCAACGACATCGTCCGGGAGGCGAGCGCCGTGCGGCGCAAGGTCGGGATCATCTTCCAGCGTCCGAGCCTGGACCGGAACCTGACCGGCGAGGAGAACGTGCGGTTCCACGCCGTCCTGTACGGCGTCTACCCGTACGCCCCGTCGTATCGCCTGATGCCGAGCGAGTACCGCGAGCACGTCGCGCAGCTGGCCTCGATCGTCGGCCTCGGCGACGAGGTCTTCGCCCCGATTCGCACCTACTCCGGCGGGATGAGCCGCAAGCTCGAGATCGTGCGGAGCCTCATCCATCGCCCGAAGGTGCTGTTCCTGGACGAGCCGACCTCCGGGCTCGACGCGCCGAGCCGTCGGGCGCTGTGGGCGTACCTGGAGCAGGTCCGCCGCGAGGCGAACACCACGATCCTGCTGACCACGCACTACCTCGAGGAGGCGGAGGAGGCCGACCGCATCTGCATCATCGACCACGGGCGCGTCATCTCGCTCGGGACGCCGGCCGAGATCAAGGCGGACCTGGTGGAGGAGTACGTGCTGGTCGACGCCGCGCCGTCACAGCGGAGCTCCCTGGCGGCCGAACTGGCCGGCCTCGGCCTGTCGGCCAGCGGAGACGGTCCCTTCCGCATCGAGCTGAACGGGCGGACCACGCATGCGGTGCTCAAGGCCATCGATACGCCGCTGACCGTCGTGCGGACGCACGCACCCAGCCTGGAGGATGCCTACCTCGAGATCATCGGCCGCTCGGAGGAGGACGGCACGGATGCATGAGCTGTCGGCCATCCTGGCCATCGCGCATCGGGACCTCGTCAAGCTGCTCCGGGATCGGGCCCGGCTCGTCGCGGACCTGACCTTCCCGATGATCTTCATCGGTGTGCTGGGGACCAGCCTTCAGGCCGGGTTCGGAGAGGGCAGCGGCTTCGACCTGCTGACGTTCGTCTTCACGGGGGTCCTGGCCCAGACGCTGTGGCAGTCGGCCGCGCTCGGCGTCATCAGCCTCATCGAGGACCGCGAGAACGACTTCAGCCAGGAGATCTTCGTCTCCCCCATCTCGCGCTACTCGATCGTCATCGGCAAGGTGCTCGGCGAGTCGCTCGTGGCCCTGCCGCAGGGCATCGCCATCGTCGCGTTCGCAGCCATCATCGGGATCCCCCTCTCGCTGGGCGTAATCCTGGCGCTGATCCCGGCGGTGCTCGTCACCACCCTGTTCGGTGGCGCCTTCGGTGTCCTCGTGCTGTCGCGCCTGCCCAACCGTCGGGCCGCGACCCAGATCTTCCCGTTCGTGATGCTGCCGCAGTTCTTCCTGGCGGGTGTCTTCAACCCGATCAGCAGCCTGCCCCCGATCCTGGACGTGCTGTCGCGCATCTCGCCGATGCGCTACGCGGTGGACCTCGTCCGCAACGCGTACTACGCCGTCCATCCCGAGCCGACCGACATCGCGCTCGCATCGGCGGGAACGAACCTGGCGATCATCGGGGTGCTGTTCCTGGTCTTCATCGCGGCCGGGACCGCGATGTTCGTGCGGGCCGAGCAGAACCGTTAGCGGACGGGAGGCTCACGACGCCGATGCGACGCGTCGACTGACGCGAAGACGACAGGCGATGCGTCGTCCCGGCGCTCGTCGCGGGGCGGCTCCGTCACCGACCATCCGGGCATGACTGACCGCAGCCGCCCCCGACGACCCACCGAGGACGAGCGCCGATTCGTGGACACGCTCCTCTTCCTGCGCGGCCTGTACGCGGCCCGCGGGCCACGTGACGCCGAGCCGGTCGCGAGCATCCCGACGGTGATGGCCGCGGCGCAGGCGGCGCTCGTGGCGGGGACCGTCGGCGCAGCCTGACGCGTCGTCAGATGGGGCGCAGGACCCGGGGCTGACGCTTCCCAGCCAGGCGGTCCCAGCTCTCGTCGTCGGCATCGCGCTTCGCGACGAGCCGGTCGTCCTCGTGCACGCGTTCATGTCCCACGGCGACGAACGGTCCGGCGTCGATGTCGTCGAGGTCCAGGTACACGCTCCCCTGCTCCAGGTGCGCCCCGGGCTGGAGGAGCGGGATGCGATCGACCTCGTCGTTGCGCAGGTCGTCTCGTGACTGGGTCATACCGACGCGACCGCAGGATGGGTGCCGGTCGCCGATACTTGGCGCATGACCTCAGGCGCCTCCGTCCTCCATCAGCC
>DASTYP010000132.1:0-9047 GCA_035764845.1 Candidatus Limnocylindria bacterium | reverse complement strand
CGATGTGATCCGCTCCGCCAGCTCGACGACGTGCTCGTGCAGGTACCGCGTGTTGGTGTTGAGCAGCGATGCCTGCCGCGAGATCGCCTCGACCACCCGCGGATGGGCGTGGCCGACGACGGGCACGTTGTTGTACGCGTCTAGGTAGCGGCGCCCGTCCGCGTCCTCGAGCCAGGCGCCCTCGCCCCGGACCAGGTGCAGCGGACGGCGATAGCTCAGCGACTCCAGGGCGCTCCCGAGCACCCGACGGCGCCGTTGCAGCAGGTCCCCCGCGCCCGAGGAACGCGACGGCGCCACCGGCTGCCGTGCCATCCGGGCCAGGCGGCGTCCCGCCGCCTCGAACCCGACCGCCTCGAGCTGTCCCAGCAGCGACCAGGCCGGCTCCGACCACCCGTGGATGTAGGCGTTGTCCGGGTAGCGGCGCGTCCGGAAGGCGCTGATCAGGATCGTCTGCGCCATCCGTCCCGCCAGCAGCTCGCCCAGCAGCTCCGCCTCCCGGCGCTCGAACGGCAGGACCGATGCGTAACCCGCCAGGAACGGCTCGGCCACCTCGAAGATGTCCTCGCGCTCGCGGACGAGCGACTGCAGCGTGGCCGGCACGTCCAGCACCAGGGCCGTGTGCGCCATGTCCCCGAAGTCGATGATCCCGGTGACGTGCCCTGACGCATCGACCAGCAGGTTGTCGAGGGTCACGTCGTTGTGGATGACCTGCGACCGCAGGCGCGGCAGGGCCGGCAGCACGTGCTCTCCCACACGGGCGATCACCCGATCCAGCAGGTCACGTCGCTCGCCCGGCTCCAGCAGCGACGCGTGCTCGAACAGCATCGGCAGACGCTGCTGGTCCCACAGGATCACGCGGCCAGCCGCGGGATGGAAGAACGCGCGCAGCGCCAGGCCGATGCGCCCGACGACCTCGCCGATCTCGCCGAGGCTCTCCGCGCTCAGCTCACCCGGGGCGGCATTGCGGCCCGGCAACAGCGGCAGCAGCCGAACGAGGTGGGACTGGCCCGCGTGCTCGCCGTGTCCGATCGGGTCGCCGGCGAGGGTCGGCCGGGCCCGTGGCACCGGCAGGCTCGGATCGACCTCGGCGATGCGCTCGACCGCCAGCACCTCCATCTCGACGACGCCGGGGTCCTCCGCGGCGTTCGCAACCTTCAGGACCCACCCGGCGCCGGAGGCATCGGTCAGGCGGAAGTTCTGGTCGCGCTCGCTCACCAGGGGCGCGGCCGACGCCGTCACGCCGAACAGCTCGCGCGCGATGCGCTCGGCGTCGGACGCCGAGAGACTCGGAGGTGGCGCCTCGAGGACGCCGGCATCGGTCACGCCGGTGATCCTAGCGGCCCGGGCCGAACGCACCATCCCGGCGGGGCCATTCGGGCCCCGTTCCGGCAGCCGTCGTGCAGTAACATCGAGAACCGTCACAGCGACCGTCGGCCTGCCTCCGCCTTCGACCAGTGGCGCGAAGAGGCGCCGGCGTCCGTCTCGCACAGGAGGCAGTCAGCACATCCGATGGCCAGCCAACCTACGGTGGCCGAGGCTCCGAACATCTGGGCGGTCGCCCAGAGCCAGTTCGACCACGCCGCCGACAAGCTCGACCTCGATGACGGGATGCGACGTGTCCTGCGTGTGCCGCAGCGTGAGCTCACCGTCAACTTCCCCGTGACCATGGACGACGGCACGGTCCAGGTCTTCACCGGACACCGCGTCCAGCACAACGTCAGCCGCGGACCAGCCAAGGGCGGCATCCGCTACCACCAGGACGTCAGCCTGGACGAGGTTCGCGCCCTGGCCATGTGGATGACCTGGAAGTGCGCCTGCGTCAACATTCCGTACGGCGGCGGCAAGGGCGGGGTCATCGTCGATCCCAAGAAGCTGTCGATCCGCGAGGTGGAGGGCCTGACCCGCCGCTTCACGACCGAGATCAGCCCGCTCATCGGGCCCGAGCGAGACATTCCGGCGCCCGACGTCAACACCAACGCCCAGACCATGGCCTGGATCATGGACACCTACTCCATGCATCACGGCTACACGATCCCCGGCGTGGTCACGGGCAAGCCCATCGCCATCGGCGGCTCGCTCGGGCGCAACGAGGCGACGGCGCGCGGCGCGGTCTTCACCCTGCTGCAGTGGGCCAAGGCCACCGGCAACACGCTCGAGGGCGCACGGGTGGCGATCCAGGGCTACGGCAACGCCGGCTCCATCGCCGCCATGCTGCTCGCGGAACAGGGCGCCCGCATCGTCGCGGTCAGTGACTCGACCGGCGGCATCCACAACCCGGCGGGACTCCAGCCGGCCAAGGTGAGCGCCTGGAAGCAGGAGCACGGCACCGTCGTCGGCTTCCCCGGCTCGGACGAGGTCTCGAACCGAGAGCTCCTCGAGGTCGACTGCGACATCCTGGTGCCGGCGGCGCTGGAGAACCAGATCACCAAGGCCAACGCCCCGCGCATCACCGCCAGGGTCGTCGCCGAGGCGGCCAACGGCCCCACCACGCCCGAGGCCGACGCCATCCTCTACGACCGCGGCGTCTTCCTGATCCCGGACATCCTGTGCAACGCGGGCGGTGTGACCGTCAGCTACTTCGAGTGGGTCCAGGACATGCAGAGCTTCTTCTGGACCGAGGCACGGATCAACGAGAGCCTCAAGGAGATCATGGATCGCGCCTTCGACGCGGTGCATGCCATGAGCCAGCGCCACGAGGTCGACATGCGGACCGCGGCGTACATGGTGGCGGTGGCCCGCGTGGCCGAGGCGACCATGCTGCGCGGCCTCTACCCGTAAGCCACCGTACCGATGCGGGCGCCGCGCCACGTGCGCGGCGCCCCTCGATCGCATCGGTCCGCCCACCGGAGGGACACCGATGCTGGACCACGAAGAGCGCTTTCTCTTCCGGGAAGAGATCCACAACCTCGCCAACGCCCTGGCCGATCCGGGCCAGCTCGACAACGTCGAGGACCTGCTGGCCGAGGTGACGACCAGCCCCCGCTTCGATTCGGACGTCTTCACCCTCGAGCGCTCGCTCCAGGTCATGCTCGGCGGCCGCGCCGGCTCAACGCTGATCGGCCTGCTGACCGTCGACCGTGGCGTCTTCGAGGAGCTCGGCGAGATGGGGCTGCCACCCGACGTCCACGAGCGGCTGGTCTCGTGGCGCGCCCGATTCGGGCTCGTCATCGACAACGCCCTGAACTTCCTGAACAACCCCGACGGCATCCAGGGCCACAACTTCGGGACGCAGCTGTCGCATACCGAGTCCGGCCTGACGCTCCAGGGCCGGCTGACCCTGGTGCGCTACAACAACGAGCCCCAGTTCTTCATCGCCGATGCGGACGTGCTGCTCACCGTCGCCGCCGACATGCTCGAGCGGCTGGGCGAGCATCTGGAGCCGGAGATGCTCGACCCCGAGCTCGTCACGCGGCTGCGTGAGGGCGTCGAGCTCGTGGAGCGTCGGACCAAGCCGCGCTCCTGACGGCTGGCTCGATGGATCGAGCCAGCCTCGCCCGGCGACTGGCTCGGGCGCGGGTTTCGCGACTCATCGAGAGGCAACGGTCTGAAGCGCGTAGTGACGTAGCGCTCGTGAGTCGCAGGGCTCGACAGATCGCGGGAATGCAGCGACGCGGCGTCGTCGCGTGAATTCGCCTCGATCTACCGAGACGCCAGATAAAGTGCCAAACGTGACGGCGAAACGGGTCTTCCTGGCGGCGACCGGCCAGAACCGCGGCAAGACGACCACCAGCCTCGGACTGCTGGCCGCCATCCGGGACCGAGGGCTGCGCCTGGGGTTCGTGAAGCCGGTCGGCCAGCGCTACGTGGTCGTCGACGGTGGCCGTGCCGACGAGGACGCGGTCCTGATGCGCGAGGTCTTCGACCTGCCCGATGCGCTCGAGGACATGTCGCCGGTTACCCTGCCACGGCGCTTCACCACCGACTACGTCATGGGGCGCGTCCACGACGACCTCGCCGCGCAGGCGAGCGGCGCCTTCGACCGCGTCGCACGCGACAAGGACGTGGTGGTGATCGAGGGGACGGGGCACGCGGGCGTGGGCGCGGTCATCGGCCTCTCCAACGCGCGGGTGGCCGCCATGCTGGATGCGCCGGTGATCATCGTCAGCGAGGGCGGCGTCGGTCGGCCGATCGACGAGATCGTGCTCAACCACGCGCTGTTCGCCGCCGAGGGCGCCCGTGTCCTGGGCGCGGTGGTGAACAAGGTGGACGTCGAATCGCACCCGCACCTGCCCGAGGTGCTGGGCCGTGGCCTGGCGCAGCACGGGGTGGAGCTGCTGGGCTGCATCGCGTATTCGGAGCTGCTGGCGAACCCGTCGCTCGAGCTCGTGACCACGCACCTCGACGGGGAGCTGCTGGCTGGCGAGGCCACCCCGGGCGCCACCATCGGCTGGGTCGCCATCGGGGCGATGCGGGCCGATCACGCCGTGGAGCTGCTGCGGGCCCGCACCCTGGTGATCACGCCCGGGGACCGCGAGGACCTCATTCGCGCCGCCATGGACACGAACCGGCTCTCGGCGTCCGAACCCCGGGTGAGCGGCCTGGTCCTGACCGGGGGCTTCCGTCCGGATGACGCGGTCCTCGGCGACCTGCGCTCGGCCGGCCTCTTCACCTACCTCGTGCCGACGGACACCTATCGCACCGCACAGGCCGTCGACGAGATCCTGGTCAAGACGCACTCCGCGGACACGGAGAAGATCGCCACCATCATCGACCTGGTGGGGCGGGCGATCGACGTGGACGAGCTGCTCGCCCGACTGGATCGCGGCCCGCGGGAATGACGAAGGGAGGCCGGACGTGGGCACCCGCCGGCCTCCCATGCACCTGACGCAACACGGCCCGTGCGGGCCGGCGTCTGGTGACGCTTCGCATCATAGGATTCGCCCCGGGGACCGCACTAGTACTTTCAGGCCGAGGTCCCGAGGAGCCACGAGAACCACGCCACGACGGCAGCCACGGCTATTGCTGCCCCGAGCAAGGTCGCGCGTCGGCCGGACTGCAGGCGGGCCGCAGTGGCGGCGCCCGCGATGAGGATCGCCGCGGCGACGATGTACCCGACCACGGTCAGCGTCATGCGCCCCTCACCGGGCTCAGGCGACGTCCCACGCCAGCGGCATGTTGTCCGTCAGCCGGACGCGACCCACCCACGCCGCGATCAGGGCCAGCGCCGGGCCGCTGACGCGCTGCAGCTCGGCCAGGGAGCGCGCATCCGCGACGCTGACGTAGTCGATGCGCGCCTTCGGCTCTCGCGAGAGCACGTCGGTCATCTTCCAGCGCAGCACCTCGGCCGACCGCTCGCCGGCGTCGTACGCCTCCCTGGCGGCGGCCAGCGCCTGGTAGAGACACGTTGCGGCGTGGCGGTCCTCGATGCCCAGCAGCGCGTTCGCGCTCGAGACGGCCAGGCCGTCGTCGTCGCGGACCGTCGGGCAGATGACGAGGTCCACGTTGAGGAACAGGTCGCGCAGCATGCGTCGCACGATGACCACCTGCTGGGCGTGGCGCTGGCCCAGGTAGAGGCGTGCCGGGCCGACCAGGTGGATCAGCTTGAGCATGATGGTGGTCAGGCCGTCCAGGTGCCCCGGCCGCGACGCACCCTCGAGCTGGCGCGTCAGCCCCTCGACGGTGACCCGCGTCGTGTCGTCGGGCGGGTAGAGGGTCATCACGTCGGGGATGAAGGCGATGTCGGCCTGCGCCTGCGCCAGCAGCGCGAGGTCGCGCTCCCGGTCGTGCGCATCGGCCGTCGGCTCGTCGAGCGAACGAAACGCGCCGGGGTCGTCGAAGGAGGAGACGACGACGCAGCCGTTCTCGGCGCGGGCGCGCGCCACCAGGGAGAGCTGTCCGGCGTGGAGCATGCCCATGGTCGGGACGAAGCCGACGCTGTCGCCGGCGAGCCGCCGCTGCAGGATCGCGTCGCGCAGCTCGTCGGCGTGGTGGACGACGATCACGAGCGGCGGCGTCGGCCGCGGCTGCCGTCCCCGCTGGCCGCCTCGCGGCGGTGCCGGTATCGGTCCGCGATCAGGTCCCAGAGGCGCTCGGCGACCTGGCGCTTGGGGAGCATCGGCCAGTCGGTGAGCGGGCCTTCGGCACCGAAGACGGTGACCTTGTTCTCGTCCGAGCCGATGGCGTCGAACGGGCCGCCCACCACGTTGCCGACGATGAGGTCGAGGCCCTTGTCGCGCAGCTTGGCGGCCGCGTTGGCCTCCAGGTCGGTGGACTCCGCCGCGAAGCCGATGAGGAACGGCCGGACGTCGTCCGGCATCTCGCCCACCTCGGCCACGATGTCCGGGTTCGGCACGAGCTCGATCTGCAGGTTCTCGCCGGAGCGCTTGATCTTGCGCTGGCTCGCGCGGGCCGGTGCGAAGTCCGCGACGGCGGCGGCCATGACCAGGATGTCGGCCTGGGGCGCGGCGCGGAGCACGGCCTCGCGCATGGTCTGGGCCGTGGTGGCCTCGACCACGGTGACGCCACGCGGGGCGGTCACGCTCATGGCTCCGGCGATCAGCGTCACGGCGGCTCCTCGGTCGCGTGCCGCCTCGGCGATGGCGGCGCCCATCTTGCCGCTGCTGCGGTTGCCGATGAACCGCACCGGGTCGAGGGGCTCTCGCGTCCCGCCGGCGCTGACCACCACGTGCAGCCCTTCGAGGTCGCCGGAGCGGGCGAAGAGGTGCTCGACCTGCGCGACGATGGTCGGCGGCTCGGCCAGGCGACCGATGCCGGTGAGCCCCGAGGCGAGCTCGCCGACCTCGGGCTCCACGATGACGTAGCCGAACTCCCGCAGCGTGGCGACGTTGCGCTGGGTGGCGGGGTGAGTCCACATGCCGGCGTCCATGGCCGGAGCGACGATCACGGGCGCTCGCGAGGCGCAGGCGATGGCCGTCACGGCGTCGCCGACCAGCCCGGCGGCCAGCTCGCCGAGCAGGTTGGCCGTCGCCGGGGCGAGGACGATGGCATCGGCCGCCTCCGCCAGCTCGATGTGCGCGATCTGCTGATCGGCGTCCAGCTCGAAGACGTCGTCGAGGACCGGACGGTGCGTGAGGCTGGCGAAGGTGAGCGGGCCGATGAAGCGGGTGGCCGCCTTCGTCATGGCGACGTCCACGACTGCGCCCCGCTCGGCCAGCAGCCGGACCAGCGTGACGGCCTTGTAGGCCGCGATGCTGCCCGACACGCCGACCACGATCCGCCGGCCGGCCAGCGGCCCGAGCGCCTCGTTCACGGTTGTGGCTCGCTCACGCGGGTCGCGGCGCGGTCGCGCTCGCGCAATGCGGCCCAGGCGTAGCCGATGCCGCGCAGCGTAAGGTCCGGCTCGACGGCGTCGATGCCCGGGACCTCCCGCAGCCACGGCTGGTAGGTATAGCCGCCGGTGGCCACCACGGTCACGCGCGCATCGGCCGGGGAGCGCTCGATTAGCTCGCCGCGCAGGGCCGTCAGGAGCCCGCTGACGAGGCCGATGTAGCCGATCACGGCACCCGATTGCATGGCCGTCACCGTGCTCGCGCCGATGGCTGACGGCGGCCGGTGGAGCTCGATGCGCGGCAGCTTGCTGGCCCGTCCGACCAGCGCCTCCAGGCTCAGGCCCATGCCGGGAGCGATGGCCCCGCCGATGTAGGCGCCCGCGGCGTCGACCAGGTCGAAGTTCGTGCTCGTTCCGAGGTCGACCACGATGGCCGGGCCGCCGAACTCGGTCCGAGCGGCGAGCGCGTTGGCGAGGCGATCGGCGCCGGCCTCCGAAGGCCGGTCGATGGCGATGTCCAGGATCCCGTCGAGCGAGCTCGCGTCGACCAGCGCCGGCGTGACGCCGATGCGCTCGATCGAGAGCCGCTCCCACGTCTCGGTCAGGGGCGGGACGACGCTGGCCAGCGCAATGGCGTCGAGCTCGTCGAGCCGGTGCGCGTCGAGGCCCAGCAGGCCGGCGAGCATGGCGGCCACCTCGTCGCTGGTGGCGGTGGCCCGGCTGGTGGCACGCCACGAGCGCACCAGGCGGCCGTCCTCGAACAGGCCGATGGTCGTGTTCGTGTTGCCGATGTCGGCCGCCAGCAGCTTCACGCGCCGTATCGTAGCAGCCGATCGGGGCGTCTCCGCCCGGCCCGACCGACGGGTGGACCGGTGCTAGACTCGCCGACGATCCGCAGCCATCGAGCCGATGTCCGACGCGCGCGCCAAGCTCTACATCAACACCGGCGTCGTCACCAGCAAGGGCGACATCTACAACATCCTGCGCCCGCTGCTGAAGCAGACCGTCAGCTACACCTACTGGCGCGGACCGAAGGTCGAGTCGACCGGCACGGGGTGGGTCGAGCGCATCGTGGTGGACCACCCGGAGATCGCCTCGTACTTCACGCCGCTCGCCATCTGCCTCAACCTCGACTCCTTCGATTACCTGCAGTTCGACACCACCAGCGAGCAGTTGCTCGTCTACACGCTCGTCGTCGGCAATGAGCGCGTGACGCTCGAGTTCGCGGCGGCCGGCGTTCCGCGACTGGGCGCCGCCGAGGACGATGAGGTGCGCTCGCCCAGTGGTCGGCCGCTGCCGCGCAACGCCGACGAGCTCGCCCGCGACCTGCGCTTCATCCAGATGGAGCTGTTGATGGCCGGCGAGGCCGACCCGGACGGCGACCGCGCCGACGAGGACGAGGACGGCGCGTGACGCGCGCACGCCCCGCCGCAGCCGCCGCCATTTCCGAGCCAGCGCACCGCCGCACCGTCCTCCCCAGCGGGCTGCGCGTCGTCTCCCGCTCCATGCCCGGCTCGCGCTCGGTGAGCGTCGCGCTGATCGTGCCGGTCGGCTCGCGGCACGAGGACGAGGCGCATGCCGGCCTCTCGCACCTGCTCGAGCACCTCGTCTTCAAGGGCACGGCCGCGCACCCCGAGCCGGGCTCGCTGTCGCAGTTCGTCGAGGGCATGGGCGGCATGGTCAACGCCAGCACCGACCGCGAGGTGACGGTCTTCTCGGCCAAGGTCCCGGCCGCCAGGGCCGAGGCCGCGCTGGCCGCCGTCAGCGAGCTGGCCCTGCGCCCGATGCTGCGCCGGCGGGACCTGGCCGCCGAGAAGCC
>DASTYP010000131.1:0-2836 GCA_035764845.1 Candidatus Limnocylindria bacterium | reverse complement strand
ACTTCGCGCGGGCCGTGACCGATGCGGGCCTCGTGTTCGTCGGTCCGCCGGCCGATGCCATCGAGGCCCTGGGCAACAAGCTGGCCGCGCGACGCTCCGCGGCCGCCGCCGGGGTGCCCATCGTCCCGGGCACGACCGTGGCGCTGACCGATGACCTCGCCTCGCTCGAGGGGCTGCACTTCCCGGTGATGCTGAAGGCCGCCGCCGGTGGCGGGGGACGGGGGATGCGCCGCGTCGACGCACCCGACCGGATCGCGGAGGCGATGGCGGCCGCGCGACGCGAGGCCGAATCCGCGTTCGGCGACGGCACCATCTACGTCGAGCAGATGGTGTCGCCGGCGCGCCACGTCGAGGTGCAGCTGCTCGGCGATCGCCACGGCAACCTGGCGGTGCTGGGCGAGCGGGACTGCTCGGTCCAGCGGCGACACCAGAAGCTGGTGGAGGAGTCGCCGTGTCCGGGGATCGGCGAGGCGACGCGCGCCGCGCTGTTCGAGTCCGCTCGCCGCGTGGCCGGGACCGTTCCGTTCGAGAACGCGGCCACGGTCGAGTTCCTGGTCGACGCGGAGCTGAACCACTACTTCCTGGAGATGAACACGCGCCTGCAGGTGGAGCACGGCGTCACCGAGCTCGTCACCGGTCTCGATCTCGTCGCCTGGCAGCTGCGCGTCGCCGCTGGCGAGGAGCTGCCGCCGTCCGTCCTGGACGCGCCCCGTCGCGGCCATGCCATCGAGGTGCGCATCTACGCCGAGGATCCCTACGACGGCTTCCGGCCCACGCATGGCAGCATCGGCGCCTGGGTGATGCCCGACGGTCCCGGCGTGCGGGTCGATGCCGCGACGGAAGCCGACATGCCCTTGCGCCCGGAGTACGACCCGCTCCTCGCCAAGCTCATGGTCCACGCGGAGGACCGCGACGCCGCGGTGGCGCGCCTGCGACGGGCGCTGGACGAGACCCTCATCGGCGGCCTCCAGACCGATGCCGGGTTCCTGCGCTGGCTGGTCGACGAGCCGGCGTTCACCAGCGGTGGCTACGACACCTCGCTGATCCCGGCGCGCTGGTACGACCGCGGCGCGCCGCTGACCGGGGAGACGATGGCACTGGCCGCGTTCGCCGCCCTGTCCGTGCGCAAAGACAGCGGTCCGGTGGCGCGCCGCCCAATGGCGTCGAAGGACGCCGGCTCCGCCTGGGGACGCCTGGCACGGCGAGAGGCCCTGCGACGATGAGCGACTACGAGGTGACTGTCGCGGGCGCCGACACCGAGCCGGCCGACGGGTGGACGCTCCACTGGGTCGATCGCGCGCACGGCGTGGTGCAGCTGCGGAGCGGCGACCGCTCGGTCCCGCTGATCGTCGAGGGCGAGGGGACCGATTGGGTCGTCACCATCCACGGACGTCGGATCCCGGTCACGGTGCGCAACTGGCGGGAGCGAACCCTGGCCGATGCCGAGCGCGAGGCGCGTCTGCATGGCGGGCCGCTGACGATCAAGGCGACCCTGCCCGGCCTCGTCGTGGCCGTCGCGGTCGAGGTGGGGTCGGAGGTGGGGGAGGGCGACGCCCTGCTGACGATCGAGGCGATGAAGATGCAGAACGAGATCCGCGCGCCCCGGGCCGGTCGCGTGATCGAGGTCAGCGTTGCCTCAGGCGAGGCCGTCGGAACCGGAGCGCCCCTGCTGCGATTGGAGTAGGCCGACGGCCGTCCGCTGCAGGAGCGCGGTGATCGCGGCGACGGCCAGGGCCACGGCGGTGTCGAACGGCAGGGCCACGTCCCAACCGAAGACCTTCACGTTCGGCCCGATGCTGAGCACCCATCGGTGCCCGACCAGGTAGAGGGCGCCGAAGGCCGCAAGGGCGGGCAGGATGGCCGTCCAGGCGCGCCACGGACCGATGAGTCGGGCGGCGAGGACGCCAGAGGCGGCGGAGATGGCGGCGAAGAGGGCGACGAGCCCGTAGGCGCTGGCTGGCATCGGCTCGAGTCTGCCACATCGGTAGAATCGGGGACCGATGACCTCCCCCGACGCGCCCGAGGACGCCCCGATCCGCAGCACCTCGGGCATCGAGATCCGGCCGGCCTACGGTCCGCAGGACCCACCCGGCTTCGATCCGTCGACGGAGCTGGGGGAGCCCGGCGGCTTCCCCTTCACCCGGGGCATCCGGCCCGACGGCTACCGGCAGCGACCCTGGACCATGCGCCAGTACGCTGGGTTCGGGTCGGCCCAGGAGACCAACCGCCGCTTCCGGTACCTGCTCGAACGGGGCCAGACCGGGCTGTCGGTGGCCTTCGACCTGCCCACGCAGATGGGCTACGACTCGGACGACCCACTGGCGGCCGGGGAGGTCGGGCGGGTCGGTGTGCCCATCGACACGGTCGCCGACATGGAGGTGCTCCTGGACGGCATCGACCCCGCCGCCGTGAGCACCTCCATGACCATCAACGCCACCGCGGCCATCCTGCTGGCCCTGTACGAGACGGTTGCCCGTCGCCGCGGCGCCGACCCGCGGCGGCTGCGCGGGACCATCCAGAACGACATCCTCAAGGAGTACATCGCGCGGGGCACCTACATCTACCCGCCGGAGCCCTCCATGCGCCTGGTGACCGATACGTTTGCCTACTGTCGCGCCGAGCTGCCGGAGTGGAATACCATCAGCATCAGCGGCTACCACATGCGCGAGGCCGGGGCGACGGCGGTCCAGGAGATCGCCTTCACCATCGCCAACGCCATCGCCTACAGCCAGGCGGCGCTGGACGCCGGCCTCGCCTTCGATGACTTCGCCCCGCGGCTCTCCTTCTTCTTCGCCGCGCACAACGACCTGCTGGAGGAGGTCGCCAAGTTCCGCGC
>DASTYP010000130.1:0-5403 GCA_035764845.1 Candidatus Limnocylindria bacterium | reverse complement strand
TCGGTTCTGCCGGCCAATGCGAACCACAAATATTGAACCTAGTGCCAGGACGTGGGTCGGTTCGCCATCCCACGTCTTTGTTTTCGTCCGGAACCGGGTAGGCGAGCGAGGAGCGGCCATGAATCGAGACTTCATCGGAGCACTGCTCCAGCTGAACGCCGAGAAGGGTGTGCCGCAGGAGATCCTGATCAGGACCCTCGAGCAGGCGATCGAATCGGCGTATCGGCGCAATGCCGATGCGCCCGAGAACGTGGTCGTCACGGTCAACCCCGAGTCGGGAGAGATCACGGTGGCGCGCGAGTACGAGGTCGTCGCCGGGGAGCAGGAGATCGAGGATCCCGAGCTCCAGATGACGGCCGCCGCGGCGCAGAAGATCGATCCCGCCACGGGCGTCGGCGGCAAGGTCCGCGTGCCCGAGAACGTGACCCAGGCCCAGCTCGGGCGGATCGCGGCGCAGACGGCCGGGCAGGTCTACCGCCAGCGGCTGCGTGAGGCACAGCGGGACGTGATCTTCCAGCAGTACGCCGCCCGCGAAGGCGAGATCATGACCGGCAACGTGCAGCGCACGACCGATTCGGCCGTCGTGCTCGACATGGGCAAGGACGTGGAGGCGGTGCTGGCCGTGACCGAGCAGCTGCCGAACGAGACGTACCGCATCGGCCAGCACCTCAAGGTCTACGTCATGGAGGTGCGGCGCACGACCCGCGGCCCGGTCATCGTGGCCAGCCGCACGCATCGGGGCTTCCTCCGTCGCCTGATGGAGATGGAGATCCCAGAGATCTACAACGGCACCGTGGTGATCCGGGGGATCGCGCGCGAGGCCGGCAGCCGATCCAAGGTGGCCGTCGAGTCCCGTCAGCCGGGCGTCGACGCCAAGGGCGCGGCCGTCGGGCAGCGCGGCGCACGGATCCAGGCCATCGTCGCCGAGCTCAACGGCGAGAAGGTCGACATCGTCCTGTGGGACGAGGACCCGGGCCGCTTCGTCGCCGAGGCGCTGAGCCCGGCGGAGGTGCTCAGCGTCCGGATCGACGAGGAGCACAAGATCGCGAACGTCATCGTTCCCGAGCGACAGCTCAGCCTGGCCATCGGCAAGGAGGGCCAGAACGCCCGCCTCGCGGCCAAGCTGACCGGCTGGCGGATCGACATCCGCTCGGAGGCGGGCGTGGCCACCGCGGCCGCCGGGAGCGGCGAGCATGGCGCCGATGCCGGCACCGAGGCGCCGGACGATGCCGAAGCGACGACCTGACCACGTCCCGACCCGCACGTGCGCGGTCTGCCGGACCTCCCGCCCGAAGCGCGAGATGGACCGGCTGGTCCGCACGGCGGACGGGCTCATCCACCTCGACCCGACCGGCAAGCTGGCGGGCCGGGGGACGTACATCTGTCATGAACCGGCCTGCCGGGACCCGGGGCGCGCCGCCGCGGCCGTCAGGCGAGCGCTCGACGCGGAGCTCGCGCCGGGAACGTTGGAAGTCGAGGTGAAGAATGCCGCCGAATAGATACCGACCACGCCGAGGACCACGGCCCCAGCGCAAGCGCAGCGGGCCGCGTCCTGGTGGCGTGCTCACCGAGGCGGCGCCGCAGCGGCCGAGCGGGCCGGTCGAGCTGCCCAACCCCGTGGTCGTCAAGGACCTCTCGGAGGCGCTGGGCGTCAGCAACGCGGAGATCATCAACGTCCTCATCCGCAACGGCATCTTCGCCACCGTCAACCAGTCCATCGACTTCGACACCGCGTCGCTGGTCGCCGGCGAGCTCGGCATGGAGACGGTCGAGGCCGGGGCCGCTGAGCGGGCCGCAGCCGAGGAGGCGCGCGAGCAGGACCTGGTGAAGCCGGGCGCCGAGTCCGCCGACGGCCGCCCCAGCTTCTGGAGCGAGGACGACCCGTCGACGCTCGTCACCCGCGCCCCGATCGTGACGGTCATGGGCCACGTCGACCATGGCAAGACCAGCCTGCTGGACGCCGTGCGCGAGACGAAGGTCGCTGCGGGCGAGTCGGGCGGCATCACCCAGCACATCGGCGCCAGCGAGGTCACCCACAACGGACGCCGGATCGTCTTCCTCGACACACCCGGCCACGAGGCGTTCAGCGCCATGCGGGCGCGCGGCGCCCAGGTCACCGACATCGCCATCATCGTGGTGGCCGCCGACGACGGCGTGATGCCGCAGACCAAGGAGGCCATCGATCACGTCCGCGCCGCGCGCGTGCCGATGATCGTGGCCATCAACAAGATCGACAAGCCGGACGCCAACCCGGATCGGGTGAAGCAGGAGCTGGCCGACAACAACGTCCTCATCGAAGAGTACGGCGGCGACGTCATTTCCGTCGCGGTGAGCGCCAAGCAGCGCACCGGCATCGACGAGCTGATGGAGATGGTGCTGCTGGTGGCCGACCTGCAGGACCTGAAGGCCAACCCGGACCGTGAGGCGATCGGCACGATCGTCGAGTCGAAGGTCGACAAGGGTCGCGGCAACGTCGCGACCGTCCTGGTCCAGACCGGCACGCTGAAGGTCGGCCAGGTCGTCACCGTCGGCAAGACGTGGGGCCGCGTGCGCGCCCTGAACAACGCCGCCGGCAAGCGCGTCAAGCAGGCCGAGCCGGCCACCGCGGTCGAGATCATCGGCCTGCAGGGCCTGCCCGAGGCCGGCGATCACCTGCGGGTGGTGGCGGACGAGAAGGCGGCACGCGACGCAGCCGAGGCGGCCGAGCGAGCCGCGGCCGGCGGCGAGGGTCGCCAGGTCAGCAGCCTGGAGGAGATGAGCGCGGCCATCCAGGCCAGCGAGACCGCTGAGCTGCGGGTCGTCCTGAAGACGGACGTGCAGGGCTCGCTGGGCGCCATCCGGGGGGCGCTGGAGCGGCTCAACACCACCGAGGTGCGGATCAACATCCTGCGTGAGGGCGCCGGCGACATCAACGAGTCGGACGTCAACCTCGCCTCGGCGTCGGACGCGGTGATCATCGGCTTCAACACCCGGCTGGATGCCGGCGCGCAGCGCGCGGTCGAGGCCACCGGGGTGGACGTCCGCGTCTACGACGTGATCTACAAGCTGACCGATGACATGGCCCAGGCGCTCCAGGGCATGCTCGCGCCGAAGATGGTCGAGCAGGTCGAGGGCCACGCGGAGGTCCGGATGGTGATCAAGGCCGGCAAGGCCGGGAACATCGCGGGCTCGTACGTGACCGACGGCCGGATCGTGCGCGGCGGGCAGGCGCGGCTCTTCCGCGGCAGCACGCTGCTGATCGACACGCGCATCACCTCGCTGAAGCGCTTCAAGGACGACGTCCGCGAGGTGCAGACGGGGTACGAGTGCGGCATCGGGCTCGACTACGACGACATCGCCGAGGGCGACGTCATCGAGTGCTACCAGATGGTGTCCGAGCAGGCCTGACGGACCGATGAGCCAGCGCACCGACCGGCTCGACAGCCAGATCCGGGCGGAGCTGATGCAGCTCCTCCAGCGCGAGATGAAGGACCCGCGCGTGGGGTTCGCGACCATCACGCGCGTGGAGACCGCCCGCGATCTCGGATCCGCGCGCGTCTGGGTCAGCGTCATGGGCTCGCCAGAGGAGAAGGCAGCCACGATCCAGGCGCTGACCGATGCCGCCCCGTGGCTGCGTCGGCAGCTCGGGCAGCGGCTGACGGTGCGGCAGGTTCCGCAGCTGGTCATCCGTGCCGACGACTCCATCGAGGCCGGGGACCGCGTGCTGAAGCTGCTCAACGAGCTCGAGGAGGAGCGTGCCGGTGAGCCGTGACGCGGTGCTCGACGCCCTGCGCTCGGCCAGCCGCATCACGACCATCTGCCACGAGAACCCGGACGCCGACTCGCTCGGATCGGCCATCGCGCTCCGGATCGCGGCGGAGCGGATGGGCAAGCAGGCCGAGGTGGTGGCCGCCGACGGCGTGCCGCCCTTCCTGGCCGGCCTGCCGCGGGCGGACGAGGTCCGGCGCCTCCCCGAGCTCGAGCCGGACCTCGCGGTGATGCTCGACGGTCCGCTGTCGCGCTCCGGTGCCGTGGTGGCGGAGGCGGGGGAGTGGCTTTCCCGCGCCCGGGTGGTGAACATCGATCACCACGTCTCGAACGACGGCGCGGAGGTGCCGCTGGCGTACGTCGACCCCGACGCGGCCGCGACCTGCGAGATCGTGGCGCTCATGATCCCGGACCTGGGCGTCGAGGTGGACACCGAGATCGCCACGGCCCTGGCCGCGGGGATCGTCCAGGACACGCATACGTTCTCGCACCCCAACGCCACGCCTCGCACCCTTCGCGTGATGGCGGACCTCGTCGCCGCCGGAGCGCCGCTCTCCCGGCTCCACAAGGCGATCTACGCCGACAAGCCGTTCAGCACCATGGCGTTGTGGGGCCGGATGCTGGCGGGGATCGGTCAGCGGCGCGACGGACGGATCGTGCATGCGGCCCAGACCCTGGACATGCTGCGCGAGACGGGAGCCGATCCGACGGCCACGGAGGGCTTCGTGGACCTGCTGGCCAGCACCAAGGCCGGCGAGATCACCGTCCTGTTCAAGGAGGCGGCGCCGGACCGGATCCGCGTCAGCGTCCGCACCGCCTCGGCGGCCGATGCGGTCGCCATCACCACCGCCTTCGGTGGCGGCGGCCATGCGCGAGCCGCCGGCTGCACCCTCGACGTGCCGCTGTCCGAGGCGCGCGGGCTGCTCCTCGACGAGTGCGAGCGCGAGCTCGACCGCGCGGATGCTCGGGGTCGTTAACCTCGACAAGCCGGTCGGGCCGACGAGCCACGACATGGTCGGGCTCCTGCGGCGGCTGACCGGGACCCGACGCATCGGCCATGCCGGCACGCTCGACCCGCTCGCCTCCGGCGTGCTGCCGATCCTGGTCGGTGCAGCCACCAGGTTCAGCGAGGAGCTGACGGGCGGCCCAAAGCGCTACGACGCGACGATCCGCCTGGGCGCCCGATCCCTGACCGATGACGCCGAGGGACCGGTGGAGCCCACCGGGGCATCCATCCCTGGCGACGAGGAGATCCGGGCGGCCGTCGCCGACTTCGTCGGGACCTTCGATCAGCGACCGCCGGCCTTCAGCGCGCGAAAGCACGCCGGGCGGACCGCGCATCGCGCCGCGCGGGCCGGCGAACCGCTCGATCTGCCGCCGCGAACGGTGACGATCGAGGCCATCGAGGTGCTCGGCATCGAGCGCGCCGACGGGAGTGCCGACGTCCGGGTGGACCTGCGCTGCGGAGCCGGCACCTACGTGCGCTCGGTGGCCCGCGACGTCGGCGAGCGCCTCGGTTGCGGCGGCTACCTGGCCGCTCTGCGCCGGACGGAGGCGGCCGGTCTGCGGGCCGACGATGGGGTCACGCCACGAGCGCTGGAGGAGCTGGCGGCCGACGGCCGCCTCTCCGCGGCCATCCTGCCCGTCGGCGACCTG
>DASTYP010000129.1:0-23113 GCA_035764845.1 Candidatus Limnocylindria bacterium | reverse complement strand
GCGGCCTCGTCGCGGACCAGGGAGCCGTTCTCGAGCGCCAGCACGCGGCGCCGCATGGCGTTCACGATCTCCTGGTTGTGCGTGGCCATCAGCACGGTCGTGCCGAGCTGGTTGATCTGGATGAGGAGCTGGATGATCTCCCAGCTGGTGACCGGGTCCAGGTTCCCGGTCGGCTCGTCGGCGATCAGGATGGCCGGGTCGTGCACCAGCGCCCGCGCGATGGCGGTCCGCTGCTGCTCCCCGCCCGACAGCTGGGTCGGCAGGTGGTGGGCGTGGTCCTGGAGACCGACCAGGCTGAGCAGCTGCGGCACGCGGCCGCGGATCCGCGCGCCGGGTGAGCCGGTCACCTCCAGCGCGAAGGCCACGTTCTCCCAGACGGTCTTGTTGGGCAGCAGGCGGAAGTCCTGAAACACGATCCCGATCCGGCGCCGCAGTCCGGGAACCTGCCCGCGACGCAGGCGCAGCAGGTCGCGGCCGGCCACGCGCACGTGGCCGTGGGTCGGCAGCTGCTCGCGGATCAGGAGCCGGATGAACGTGCTCTTGCCCGCGCCCGACGGTCCAACCAGGAAGACGAAGTCCCCGGCCGGGATCCGGACGGTGACGTCGGCCAGGGCGACCTTCCCGTTCGGGTAGGTCATGCCGACGTCCACCATCTCGATGACCGGGGCGTCGGCGTCGGCGGGTCGCGCCCGTCGGCGCAGGAGGGCTGTCATCGGTTGCGAGGGATGGTAGCGAACGCGGAGACCCCCGGTCAGACGCCCGGGTCAGGCCGCCGGTGTCGGCTCCCCCTCGCCGACGCGCGAGCGCAGGAAGCCCTCGATGAACGCGTCCAGGTCGCCGTCCAGCACGGCGGTCGGGTTGCTGGTCTCCACGCCGGTGCGCAGGTCCTTGACCATGGTGTAGGGCTGGAGGACGTACGAGCGGATCTGGTTGCCCCAGCCCGCCTCGATGTGCTCGCCGCGAAGGCGCGCCAGCTCCGCCTCGCGCTCCTCCTCCTGGCGCTCGATGAGCTTGGCGCGCAGGACGGCCATGGCGCGATCCTTGTTCTGGTGCTGGCTGCGCTCGCTCTGGACGGCCACGACGATGCCCGTCGGCAGGTGGGTGAGGCGCACCGCGCTGTCGGTCTTGTTGACGTGCTGGCCGCCGGCCCCCGACGCCCGGTACGTGTCGACGCGCAGGTCCTTGTCCTCGATCTCGACCGCCGCGTCCTCGGGCACCTCCGGCATGACCTCGACCAGCGCGAAGCTGGTGTGCCGTCGCTTCTGCGAGTCGAACGGGCTGATTCGCACCAGCCGATGCACGCCACGCTCGCTCCGCAGCTTCCCGTAGGCCCAGCGACCGTCGATGCTGAAGCTGACGCTCTTCAGCCCGGCCTCCTCGCCCTCGGTCGCCTCGAGGATCTCGGTCTTGAAGCGGTTGCGCTCGGCCCAGCGCAGGTACATGCGCAGCAGCATCTCGGCCCAGTCCTGGCTCTCGGTGCCGCCCGCGCCGGCATGGACGGAGACGATCGCGCCGCGTTCGTCGAACGGTTCGGAGAGGAGCAGCTGCTGCTCCATCCGGCCCCAATCGGCCTGGAGCGAGGCGAGGTCGCGCTGCAGGTCCGGCAGGAGCGTCTCCCCCTCCTCGACATCGGCCGCGGCCATCTCCGCCATCTCGGCCAGGCCGCGTGCCCGGTCGCCGAGGTCACGCCACGCGTCGATCTCGGCGCGCAGGCCTTCCGCGCGGCGCATGATCGACTGCGCCTCGGCGGGGTCGTTCCACAGGTTGGGATCGGCGGAGCGCTCGGTCAGCTCCGCGAGCTCGGCCTCCTTCGCGGCGAGGTCAAAGACGCACCGACGTGTCGTCAACGAGGCGCGCGAGCCGCTGCGCCTCGTCCCTAATTTCGTCCAACGCCCGCCACCATGGGGAGCTCCATGTCGAGCCGGCTCTGCTTGGTGCGGACCTTGGCCGGGTTGACGCAGGGGCAGTAGTTCTGGCGCGGGCAGACGCCGCAGTTCCCGTCGCAGTTCAGGGTCGCGGCGTAGCTGCAGCGCATGCAGTCACGCTCGCACATGATGAGGTCTTCGTAGGGGAGGTCTGGATCTCGGAAGCGGGTGACCGGTGGAAGGTGGGCCGTCGTGCTGACGGGGAGCGGGACGGAGGCCCTTACAGGTGCGGTCAGCTGCTTCACGAATCCCTCCACCTTCGGATCGTTCGCCGCGAAACCCGAGCCGTTCCGCGATCGCGTGCCTGCCGTCCATCGTAGCGAGTGAATCCGAGAGCGCAACCCTGCACGATGGTCCTCGGCGTGCAAGCATGACGGCCATGCCCGACCCGTTCTTCCTCGTCCTGGGCCTCATCGCCATCCTGTGCGTGATCCTGTTCCCCATCCGCCTCTGGCAGCGCCGGCGGCACCGCTACGGGAACGAGGAGGCCGATGCGGGCGAGGTGCCCCTCGCGCCGCCGGAGCGGCGAAACCGGGGCTAGGCGGACGACGGCGCGCCGGTGGCGCGCATCGGTCAGGTCTACGCGCGCCTCAGGCGCCGTGGCACTTCTTGAACTTCTTGCCCGATCCGCACCAGCAGGGGTCGTTGCGCCCGACCTTGGGGCCCGAGCGGGCCGGCTGCTGGTTGCCGTTGCCGGCCGCGACCGCCGTGGCCGTCGCGGCACCCGATGCCGTCGAGGTCGCCCCGGCCACGGGCGCACGGCCCTCGACCGTGCGACGCGGCGAGGCGGCCGCCGGCTGCGAAGGCTGGGCGGACACCGTGACGCGGAAGATGGTGTGCGTCACGTCGTGGCGGATGATCGACTTGAGCTCGTCGAACATCTTGTACGCCTCGATCTTGAACTCGTTCAGCGGCTCCCGCTGCGAGTAGGCCCGCAGGCCGATGCCGCGGCGCATGTCGTCGACCGCGGTGAGGTGCTCGACCCACAGCGAGTCGATGACGCGCAGCAGGACGAGCCGCTCCAGGACCTTCATTCCCTCGTCGCCGGTCTCGGAGCGCTTGCGCTCGTATCGGTCGCGGACCAGGTCCATCAGCGACTGCGTCACGGTCTCGGCGTCCCGCGCCTCGTCGACGACGCGCAGCTCCGCGGCCGTCAGGGTCGGGATCATGGTCGTCAGCTGGGCCTTGAGCCCGTCCAGGTTCCAGTCGTCGAAGTGCTCGGCCGCGGTGTGCTCCGCCACCAGCGCCGCCACCTCGTCCTCGAGCATGGCCAGGATGGTCGGGCCGAGGTCGGAGGACCGGAGGATGCGGTCGCGCTCGCGGTAGATCGTCTCGCGCTGGCGGTTGATGACGTCGTCGTACTCGACCACGTGCTTGCGCGTGTCGAAGTTGTATCCCTCGACGCGGGACTGCGCGTTCTCGATGGTGCGGCTCACCATCTTCGACTCGAGCGCGGTGTCCTCGGTGAATCCGAGCGTGCGCATGATCGACTGCACGCGGTCCGAGGCGAACCGGCGCATCAGGTCGTCCTCGAGGCTGAGGTAGAAGCGGCTGCTGCCCGGGTCGCCCTGCCGTCCCGACCGACCGCGGAGCTGGTTGTCGATGCGCCGCGCCTCGTGTCGCTCGGTGCCGACGATGTGCAGGCCGCCGGCCTCCAGGACCTTCTCCTTGTCCTCCGCGCAGATCGCCTCCGCCTCGCGCAGCGCGGCGTCGTACTCCTCCTTCGAGGCCTCGAGCACGTTGGTGCCGCGCTTGTGCAGCAGCTCGGCCGCCAGGACCTCGGGATTGCCGCCGAGGAGGATGTCGGTGCCGCGCCCGGCCATGTTCGTGGCGATGGTCACCGCGCCGGACCGACCGGCCTGCGCGATGATCTCCGCCTCCTTCTCGTGGAACTTGGCGTTGAGCACGTTGTGCTTGATGCCGCGCCGCTTCAGGAGGTCGGCCAGCATCTCGCTGATCTCGACGCTGATGGTGCCGACGAGGACCGGCCGCCCCTTCTCGTGCTCCTCGACGATCTCGTCGACGACCGCGTTCCACTTCGCCTTCTGGGTGGCGTAGATCAGATCGGCGTAGTCGGCTCGGATCATGTCGCGGTGGGTCGGGATGACCACCACCTCGAGCCCGTAGATCTTGGCGAACTCCTCCGCCTCCGTCTCGGCCGTGCCCGTCATGCCGGCGAGCTTGTCGTACATGCGGAAGTAGTTCTGGAAGGTCACGGTGGCCAGCGTGCGCTGCTCGCTGCGGACGGCGACGCCCTCCTTGGCCTCGACCGCCTGGTGCAGACCCTCGGACCAGCGGCGGCCGGGCATCAGCCGCCCCGTGAACTCGTCGACGATGATGACCTCGCCGTCCTTGACGACGTAGTCACGGTCACGCTTGTAGAGGACCTCGGCCTTGAGGGCCTGCTCGAGGTGGCGGGCGAGGCTGAAGTCGTCGGCGAACATGTTCTCGACCCCGAGCCAGCCCTCCATCTTCGAGGTGCCCGCCTCGGTGATCGCGACCTGCTTGAACTTCTCGTCGACGATGTAGTCCTCTTCGGCCTTCAGCCGTGGGACCAGGCGCGCGAACTGGATGTACTTGTCCGCCGACTCCTCGGCCGCGCCCGAGATGATGAGCGGCGTCCGCGCCTCGTCGATGAGGATGTTGTCGACCTCGTCGACGATCCCGAAGAAGTGGCCCCGCTGCGCGCGCGACCCGAGGTCGACCACCAGGTTGTCGCGCAGGTAGTCGAAGCCGAACTCGTTGTTCGTGCCGTAGGTGACGTCCGCGGCGTACGCCTCGCGTCGAGAGGCCGGTCGCAGGTCGCGCAGTCGCTCGTCCGTCGCGGGGTAGTCCGGGTCGAACAGGTAGGCACCGTCGTGCTGGATGGAGCCGACGCTCATCCCCAGCCGATGGAAGACCGCGCCGATCCACTGCGAGTCGCGCTTGGCCAGGTAGTCGTTGACCGTCACGACGTGCACACCGCGTCCGACCAGCGCGTTCAGGTAGGCGGCCAGCGGCGCCACGAAGGTCTTGCCCTCGCCGGTGCGCTGCTCCGCGATGGCGCCTCGGTGCAGCACCACGCCGCCCATCAGCTGCACGTCGTAATGGCGCTTGCCGAGGGCGCGCACCATCGCCTCCCGCACGCAGGCGAAGGCCTCGGGCAGGATCTCGTCGAGGGCGGCGTTGATCTGCTTCAGCTCCTGCTCGCGCTGGCGCTTCAGGTCGTCCGCCACGCGCGCGGCATCGGCTCCCGCGAAGGTCGACTCGGCGGCCTCCTCGTCCGGATCGATCTCGCGCAGCTCGATCGGCGTGAGGATGTCGCCGATCTCCGCGCGCAGCCGCGCGCGGAACGCATCGGTCTTGGAGGCGAGCTCGGCGTCGGTGAGGGCCTGGATCTCCGGCTCGAGCGCGTTGATCTGCTCGACGATCGGCTGGAGTGCCCGGACCTCCCGCTCGTTCGAGTCCACCATCCGGGACAGGAACTTGAACATCGGGAGGCCGAGTATAGACCGATGCGTCCGCAAGCCCTCCTTCGAGGTCAGGCGGTGGCCGCCTCCGTCGGTCGGGGCTCCGGCGCCGGCATCCGCAGGCGCTCGGCGCGGTCACGGATGCCGAGCATCTGCTTGCGCATCATGACGAAGACGCCGAACCCCATGACCGGCAACGTGAGCCGTGTCCACGGCTTCGTCCCCTCGCTGCCGAAGCGGATGCGGAACCGCTCGATGAGGCGGGTGCCGCCGTCACGTGGCTCGAGGACGAACGCCCAGCTGGCTGAGAACTCGGGCGGTTGCGCGTTCTCCATGAACGCGCCGGCCATGCGCAGGTTCGCGGGCGACTCGGCGTTGATGGCCGCGGCCTCCTCGGCCTGCCTGCGCACCATCTCGTCGTCGAGGTACAGGACCAGGTGCCGGCGGGGTTCGATGGCGCGAACCTCGAAGCCGCCGGCCGGGTGCGTCGGGACGGTGTCGCCCACCGCCAGCGACTGGTGCTCCGGGACGATCCGATCGGCGCTGCGGCCCTCCATGTCGAGCTGGTCGTAGCTGTACCAGCCGGCCCGACCGAAGCCCATCTGCACCAGCCACGGCCACACCGCCTCGGCCGGCGCCTCGATGTCGATCCCCCGCGTCTCGATCGTGACATCCGGGCCGCCGATGATCTCGTCCCCGGCGAGCGGCGCGCCGGCCTCGTCGGGACGCACTCCCCAGGTCCGCCACCACGGCTCGACGACGCGTCGATACACCGCCACGGCGCCGCCGACCGTGGCGCCCAGGATCAACAGCCGGCGCAGCATGGGAATGGCCTCCGCTCGTTCGCTTCTGTGCGTCCAAGCCTCGCGCGACCGGGGCCGTGCGCGCAGGGCCGTCGGTTACCTGATCGAGGGCGGAACGGCACGGCGCGGGATGGCGGCGAGGTCAGCGGGCGCTCACCCGAAAGGGCGTCGGATCCTCTTCGTCGTCGGCCTCGCCGCCGTCCTCGTCCCAGAAGGTCATCTCCTCGACCAGCTGGACCTCCGAGCTGAACAGCGCACCGACGCTCTCGCCGCGGTGGATGCGACGAATCGCCTCGCCGAACAGCGGCGCGACGCTGAGCACGGTGATGCGCGGGTCGTCGGCGCCGGGCGGGAGCGGGATGGTGTCGGTCACGATGACCTCGGTCAGCGGGCTCGCCGCGATCCGCTCGAGCGCGGCCCCCGAGAAGACGCCGTGGGTCGCGCAGCTGTAGATCTGGCGCGCCCCCTCCGCCTGGAGCGCTCCGACCGCCTCCATCAGCGAGCCCGCCGTGTCGATCTCGTCGTCGATGATCACCGCGTTCTTGCCGCGCACGTCGCCGATGATGTTCATCACCTCGGTGCGGTCCTGGTTGCCGAGGCGCCGCTTCTCGACGATGGCCAACGGCACCTGCAGCAGCTCGGCGAAGTTGCGCGCCTTCTTCGCGAATCCCAGCTCGGAGACGACCACCAGGTCGTCGAGCTGCTTCGCCCGTATGTGCGCGGAGAGCAGGTTGACCGCGGTCAGCTCGTCCACCGGGATGCTGAAGAAGCCCTGGATCTGCCCCTGGTGCAGGTCCATGCTCAGGACGCGGTCGGCCCCGGCGACGGTGAGCATGTCGGCCACCAGCCGCGCGGTGATCGGGACCCGCGGCTGGTCCTTCTTGTCGGAGCGGCCGTAGCTGTAGTACGGGATCACCGCCGTGATCCGCCCGGCGCTGGCGCGCTTGAAGGCGTCGATCATGATCAGCAGCTCCATGATCGACTGGTTCACCGGGCGGCTGGTCGGCTGCACCAGGAACACGTCCTGCTCGCGCACGTTCTCCAGCACCCGCACGAAGATGTTCTCGTTGGCGAACTGGAACACCTCGACGGCACCGAGATCGGTCTGCAGGTAGCGGCAGATGCGCTCGGCGAGCGGACGGTTCGCGTTGCCGGCGTAGATGCTGAACTCGTCGGCGTACACGCTGGTCTCCTGCGGCGCTACAGGTCAGGCTGCACGATTCTACCGACTACTCGGCCTCGGGGAGCTCCTCGGGAAGCCGGTTGTCCACGAACACCGTGATCGACACGATCCGGTCGCCGGCCTGCGGCTTCATGACCGTCACGCCGCGCGACGCGCGGCGGTATCGGTTGATGCCGCCGACCTCGGTCCTCAGGATGGTCCCGAGCTCGGTGATGAGCATCAGCTCCTCCTCGTCGCGACCCACCAGCCGGATGGCGGCGACGTCGCCGGTCTCCCTGTTCAGCGAGTTTGCGATCACGCCGCCGGTGGCCCGGTGCTTGACGGGGAAGTCCTCGACCTCGGTCCGCTTGCCGTACCCCTGCTCGGTGACGACCAGCAGCTCGTCCTCGCGGTTCTGGACGACTTCCATGCCGATGACCTCGTCCTCGCCCTTGAGCCGGATGGCGGCGACGCCCATGGTGTCGCGGCCCAGCGGGCGAACCTCCGACTCGCGGAAGCGCGCCGCCTGCCCCTTCTTCGTGGCGACGATGATGTCGCTCTGGCCGTCCGAAAGGCCGACCCACTGCAGCTCGTCGCCGCCCTGCAGGTTGATGGCGATCAGCCCGTTGGCCCGGATCTTGGCGTACTCGGCGAGCGAGGTCTTCTTGATCATCCCCCGGCGCGTCGCCATCACCAGGTAGTGGTCCGGCTCGAACTGCGGCAGGCTGATGATCGCGCTGACGTACTCACGCTGCTCGACCTGGACGCCGGGGAGGTTGATGATCGGGAGGCCCTTGGCCTGGCGGGAGGCATCGGGCAGCGTGTGGACCTTGGTGATGAAGACGCGACCGCGGTTGGTGAAGAAGAGGATGTTGTCGTGCGTGTTCGCCACCAGCAGGTGGCGCACCGCGTCCTCCTCGCGCGTGAGCATCGCCAGCTTCCCGCGGCCGCCCCGGCGCTGGGAGCGGAAGGTGCTGATCGGCTGGCGCTTGATGTACCCACGCTGGCTGAGCGTGACCACCACGTCCTCCGACGCGATGAGGTCCTCCGCGGTGAGCTCGCGATTCGCGTCGGCCTGGATGCGGGTCTTGCGATCGTCGCCGTAGCGCTTCTCCAGGTCCGCCAGCTCGTCCTTGATCACCAGCAGGATCTTGCGCGGGTTGGCCAGCAGATCCTCGAGCTCCGCGATGAGCTGGATGATGCTGCGGTACTCGTCCTCGATCTTCTTGCGCTCGAGGGCGGCGAGCCGCCGCAGCTGCATCTCGAGGATGGCGTTGGCCTGCACCTCGGTGAGGCCGAACTTCTTGATGAGGGCCTGGCGAGCCGCGTCGACATCGGCCGCTGCGCGAATGGTCGCGATGACCTCGTCCAGGTTGTCGAGGGCGATCTTGAGGCCCTCGAGGATGTGCGCCCGCTCCTGGGCGCGCGCCAGGTCGAACTCGGTCCGACGCCGGACCACCTCGCGCCGGTAGGTGATGTAGTGCTCGAGCATCTTCTTGAGGCCGAGCGTCTGCGGCTGCCCGTCGACGAGCGCCAGCATGTTGGCGCTGAAGCTGGTCTGCAGCTGCGTGTGCTTGAACAGCTGCTGCATGACGGTGTGCGGTGAGCCGTCGCGCTTCACCTCGACCACGATCCGCATGCCGTCCCTGTCGCTTTCGTCGCGAATGTCGCTCACGTCGGTGATCTTCTTGGCGCCGACCAGGTCCGCCATCTTCTCGATCAGCGACGTCTTGTTCACCTGGTACGGCAGCTCGGTGACCACCACCGCCATGCGCCCGGCTCGGATTTCCTCGAAGGCGACCTGCCCGCGGATGATGATGCGGCCGCGTCCCGTCGCGTACATGTGGCGGATCGCGTCGATCCGCTCCTTCTCACCGGTCAGCGCGTTGCGCTGCTCCTCGTAGCGAAAGATCGTTCCGCCGGTCGGGAAGTCCGGCCCCGTCACGATCCCGCAGAGCTCGTCCACGCTGATCTCCGGGTTGTCGATCAGCGCCCGGATGGCCGCGGCGACCTCGTTCAGGTTGTGCGGCGGGATGTTGGTGGCCATGCCCACCGCGATGCCCGACGAGCCGTTGACCAGCAGGTTCGGCAGCTTGGAGGGGAGGACGGTGGGCTGGCGGAGGCGTCCGTCGTAGTTGTCGACGAAGTCGACGGTCTCCTTCTCGATGTCGGCGAGCATCTCGTCGGTGATCGCCGACATCCGCGCCTCGGTGTAGCGCATGGCCGCCGGCGGATCGCCGTCGACCGACCCGAAGTTGCCCTGGCCGTCGACCAGCGGGTAGCGAAGGCTGAAGTCCTGCGCCATCCGCACGAGGGTCTCGTACAGCGCCAGGTCGCCGTGCGGATGGTACTTGGCCATCGCCTCGCCGACGACGCCGGCGCACTTGCGGTAGGCCGCGGTCGACCGCAGCCCCATCTCGTGCATGGTGTAGAGGATTCGCCGATGCACCGGCTTCAGGCCGTCGCGCACGTCGGGCAGGGCGCGAGCCACGATGACGCTCATCGCGTAATCGATGTACGCGGTGCGCATCTCGTCCTCGATCGCCACCGGCCGGACGTTGCCGGTCCGTTCCATCTCCATCGACTCCTACCTCTTCGCTGCGCCGGAGCATCTCGAGAGATATTCCCGCGCCATCAGTCGCATTGTCGCGTTTGTCGCATTCATTCGCCGGCGACGCCCGGTGCCGCGCCGTAGCGCTCCTTCAGGTCGGCCTTCTGCGTCGGGGATGCCCCCAGGTAGCGCCCGCTGCCCTCGGCCACCAGGCGCCCGTCGCCGCCCCGAACCTCGCCAACCACCTGGTAGATCCGGCGACGCTGTTCCACCACCCTGCCTTCGGCCACCAGCTCCTCACCGGGTGCCGCCGGAGAGCGGTAGCGCACGGTCATCTCGGCCGTCACGGCCCAGGCGTCGCTGCTGGCGCAGGCCCACGCCATGACCTCGTCCAGCAGGGTGGCCACGATGCCCCCATGCAGCTTGTCGCTCCAGCCCACGAAGTCGTCGCCGGCTCGCCACGTCGTCCTCGCCCGGCCCTCGTCGAGCTCGATGTGCAGGCCCATCCCGATCGGGTTGGTGCCGCCGCACGCGAAGCAGTGGTGGTCCGCAAACGCGTAGCGCCGGCCATCGGCCGCGACGATCTCGCGGCTGCTGCCGACGGGCTCCGCGTCAGGCGCCATGGCTACCAGGGGTCGTCCCCGTCGCCGAAGTCGTCGCCACCGCCCCAGTCGTCGTCGGAGCGGCGGAGGCACTCGTTGGCGATGGCCAGTGCGAAGGCGTGGCTGACGGCGTACGAGTCACGCAGGAAGTTGACGGCGTCCCGGCGCTCCCCGATGCCGTTCGCCTCGAGCAGCTCGCACCACTCGTCCAGGCTGCGACCGGTCTTCTGGGGCACCTGCCGGATATCGGCGGCGTGTCGTGATGGCATCTCCGTGGTTGCCTCTCCGTGAGCGTTCCGACTCAGATGTCCAGGTTGCGGACCTTGCGGGCCTCCCCGCGGATGAAGTCGCGCCGGGGCTCGACCTTCTCGCCCATCAGCGTGCTGAAGATCTCATCGGCCTCGGCGGCGTCGCTGACCTCGATCCTGAGGAGCGTTCGGGTGTCCGGGTTCATGGTCGTATCCCAGAGCTGGTCCGCGTTCATCTCCCCGAGGCCCTTGAATCGCTGGACGCTGACGTTCTTGGTCTTGCCGTCGCGCGACAGCTCCTTGAGGGCGGCATCGCGCTCCTTCTCGGTATGCGCGTAGCGCGTCACCTTGCCGGTGCTCACCCGGAACAGCGGCGGCTGACACAGGTACAGGTACCCGTTCTCGATCACCTCCGGCATGTGGCGGTAGAAGAAGGTGAGGAGGAGGGTGCTGATGTGCGCGCCGTCGACATCGGCGTCGCTGAGGAGGCAGATGCGGTGGTAGCGCAGCTTGGCGATGTCGAAGGTGTCGCCGATGCCGGCGCCGAGGGCGATGACCAGCGGCCGGATCTTGTCACTCGACAGCACCCGGTCGAGCCGGGCCTTCTCGACGTTCAGCATCTTGCCGAACATCGGCAGGACGGCCTGGAAGCGCCGATCGCGCCCCTGTTTGGCCGATCCGCCGGCCGAGTCGCCCTCGACGATGTACAGCTCCGAGCGCGCGGGATCCCGCTCCTGGCAGTCGGCGAGCTTGCCGGGCAGCGCCATGCCCTCGAGGGCCCCCTTGCGGATGACCAGGTCGCGGGCCTTGCGCGCGGCCTCCCGGGCACGCGCCGCGGTGACGCACTTCTCGATGATCCGCCGGCCGTCCGCCGGGTTCTCCTCGAGGTGCTGGACGATGCCCTCGGTCACGATGGTCTGCACGGCGCCCTTGACGTCCGCGTTGCCGAGCTTGGCCTTGGTCTGGCCCTCGAACTGCGGGTCGGTGAGCTTGACGCTGATGACCGCCGTCAGCCCTTCCCGAACGTCGTCACCGGAGAGGTTCGCGTCCTTCTCTCCCAGCGTTCCCGACTTGCGGGCCCAGGTGTTGAGCGAGCTCGTCAGGGCGGCCCGGAAGCCGGCGACGTGCGTGCCGCCGTCGACGGTGTGGATGTTGTTGGCGAAGGCGAGGATCGTCTCCGTGAAGCCGTCGTTGTACTGGAGCGCGACCTCGACCGAGGTCGAATCGGCCATGCGCTCAACGTAGATCGGGCGCGGGTTGAGCACGTCGCGACGCCGGTTGAGGTGCCGAACGAAGCTCGTGACGCCGCCCTGGAAGAAGAAGTTCTTCTCCGCGTCGACGCGCTGGTCCTTCAGGCAGATCCACAGTCCCTTGTTCAGATAGGCCGATTCACGCAGCCGGGTGCTGATCGTGTCCCAGCTGAAGTCGAGCGTCTCGAACATCTCCGGATCCGGCTTGAAGAAGGTGCGCGTGCCGCTCGTGCGCTTCCAGCCGGGCTCGAGCCCGCGGTTGGCCTCCGATGCCCCACCCGTCTGCTTCACGGGGCCCTTGGGCGTGCCGCGCACGAACTCCTGGACGTAGCGCTTCGCGTCGCGCAGCACCTCGACCCGCATCTCGGAGCTGAGCGCGTTGACGACGCTGACGCCGACGCCGTGCAGGCCCCCGGACACCTTGTAGCCGCCCCCGCCGAACTTCCCGCCGGCGTGGAGCACGGTCATGATCACCTCGAGGGCGCTCTTGCCGGTCGAGTGCTTGTCGACGGGGATGCCGCGGCCGTCGTCCACGACCTCGCAGGTGCCGTCGGCATGGATGGTGACGTCGATTCGGGTGGCCTGGTTGGCCATCGCCTCGTCGATGCTGTTGTCGACCACCTCCCAGACGAGCTGGTGCAGGCCCCGCGCGTCGGTCGAGCCGATGTACATCCCGGGGCGCTTGCGCACCGCCTGCAGGCCCTCGAGGACCTGGATGTTGGCGGCGGTATAGCTCGTCGCCGCCTTGCTGCGCGACTTCGGGGCTCGTTCGACGGTCATGCGGGTGACAGATCCTCGTGGTCGTGATGGACCGATGCCGGCGCGGCGGCCGCGCCGCCCGCGCCGCGGGTGATGATCGAGTAGAGGCGGTCGAGCTCCTCGTCGGAGTAGAAGTCGATGACGAGGCGCCCGCCGCGCCGGGTGCGCTGGATGCCGACCTTCGTCGCAAGCACGCCGCGCAGCTGCGCCTCCAGGTCCTGGAGATCCGAGCTCAGCTGTCCGCGCTGGGGCGGCGGCCGCTCCTCGCGCTTGCGGCGCACCAGCTCCTCCGTCTGGCGCACCGAGAGGCCGCGCTCGAGCACGACCGCGAGAACTGCGCGCTGCAGCTCGGGGATGGTGATCGCCGCCAGGGCGCGGCCATGGCCCTCGGTGATCCGGCCCGCGACGATCGCCTCACGCGTCTCGGCTGCCAGGTCGAGCAGGCGCAGCGAGTTGCTGACCGCGACCCGGCTCTTGCCGACCTGCCGGGCCACCGCCTCGTGGGTGAGCCCGAAGCGGTCGATCAGCTCGCGATAGGCGAGGGCGGTCTCGATCGGGTTGAGGTTCTCGCGCTGCAGGTTCTCGATGAGCGCCAGCTCGAGTGAATCCGCCCGGTCGGTGCTCTCGCGCACGATGACGGGGATGGTCTCGAGGCCCGCCAGGCGCGCCGCCCGGAGCCGGCGCTCCCCGGCGATCAGCTGGTACTCGCCGTCGGCCAGGGCCCGGACGACGATGGGCTGAAGCACCCCGTGGACCGCGATCGACGCCGCCAGCTCGCCGAGCTGCGTCTCGTCGAACGCCAGGCGCGGCTGATCGGGATTCCGGCTGATGCGGTCGAGCGGCACCTCGAGCACGCCGCGCTCCTCGTGCCCGGTGGGGATGAGGGCATCGAGACCGCGGCCGAGCCCGAAGGCGCGCCCCGGACGTGCGGGAGTGCTAGCCACGGGCGGCGACCTCGCCGGCGAGCTCGCGGTACGCGGTCGCGCCACGGGAGCCCGGGTCGTAAAGGGCGATCGGCAGCCCGTGGCTGGGTGCCTCGGACAGCCGCACCGAGCGAGGCACCACCGTCTGGTAGACGGTGCCATTCATGTGCCGCCGCACCTCGGTGGCCACCTGTGCCGAGAGCCTCGTCCTCGCGTCGTACATGGTGAGCAGCACGCCCTCGATCTCGAGGCGCGGGTTGAGGCCTTCGCGGACCCGTCGGATCGTGTTCACCAGCTGGCTCAGGCCCTCCAGGGCGTAGTACTCCGTCTGAATCGGGATCAGCACACCGTCCGCCGCCGTCAGCGCGTTGACGGTCAGCAGCCCCAGCGACGGGGGACAGTCGATCAGCACCCGATCGAACCGCCCGTCGAGCTCGGCCAGGCTCGCCGACAACCGCCGTTCACGGGCGGCTACGCCGACGAGCTCGACCTCGGCACCCGAGAGCGCCGATGAGGACGGAACCAGGAACAGGCCGTCGATCGAAGTCCCCCGGATCAGCTCCGCGATCGGCGCGCGGTCGACCAGCGCATCGTACGTCGAACGGTCGACCCGACGCCGGTCGATCCCGAGGCCGCTCGTCGCATTCCCCTGGGGATCGAGGTCGATGACGAGTGTTCGGGTGCCGGAGAGGGCGAGGTAGGCGGCCAGGTTGATCACCGTGGTGGTCTTTCCCACGCCGCCCTTCTGGTTTGTGCAGGCCGTGACCCGGACCACGAGCACTCCGCTGCGAGTTCAGATGGGCATGCACATTTTACCAGTTGAGCCCCGTCTCCGTGCTTACCAACGGCTTACCGGCGCCCTCGCGAGGGACCGCGCCAGGAAGTTGTCCACAGATGTTTCACGTGAAGCATGCCGGCGCTGGCGAAGTCGCCCTTCGTATACTCGCGGGTAGTCACTGCAGGGGGCCCGTCTTCCATCTCCTACGTCAGCCCGCTCCTCGCAATCGTCATCGGCATCATCCACGCCGCGCTGGCCCCTGTGATCGTCATCGGCGGCGTGAAGCCGAACCTCGCCCTGGCGGCCGTCGTGCTGGTCACCACGCAGCTCGGATTCGGCGCCGGCGTGACGTGGGCCTTCGTCACGGGTCTCACGGTCAACCTGCTCGTCGGCGAGCCGCTGGGGACGGTCCCGCTCGCCCTGCTGCTCGTCGCCGCGGTCGTGGCGGGTGGGCAACGCCTCCTCGGCGCGGCCGTCTGGGTGTATCCCGTTGCCGCCGCGTTCGCCGGCTCACTCATCGCCGACGCCGTGTCCATCGGCGCGGCACAGCTCGTGGCCGACTCCCCGACGCTGGTCGTGCCCGGGGAGCTCGTCCTGGCAGCGGCCACCCTGAACGCGGCGATCGTCGGCCTGCTGCTGCTCCCCGCTCGCACCCTCGCCCTGCGGTTCGGCGACGAGGCACCGAGTTGGTGACCCTGGCCATGCCCGGGCGCGATGCGTGACTGACCGATGGCGGACCTGAACGACGGCCGGCTCGACCTGCGGCGGTCACGCGCTCGGTTCGTGGCCTTCGGCGTCGCAGCCGCGCTGCTTTTCGTGGTGCTCGGCGGCAGGCTGTTCCAGCTGCAGGTCGTCAGCGGCGACACCTACGCCAGGCGCGCGGCCGCCGACCGGACTGCCGAGGTGCCGATCCCGGCGCCGCGCGGACTGATCTTCGACCGCGAGGGACGCCCGCTCGCGGTCAACGTCCCCTCGTGGACGGTCAAGGTTCGTCCGGCTGATCTGCCCGATGAGATGAGGAACCGCGTGCTGCGCCGCGTCGCGGAGATCGCCGGCGTCCCGGTGGCCGGGCTGCGGGCTCGCCTCGACGCCTTCGGCGGGTCCCCGTACGACCTGGTTCCGGTGGCGCGCGGCATCACGCGGGAAGCCGCGCTGCTCATCGGCGAGGAGGCTGAGACGCTGCCGGGCATCGTCGTCGAGGTCGACCCGGTGCGGCAGTACCTGGACGAGACCGGCGCGGCGAACGGGACCTTGCTCTCGCACGTCGTCGGCTACACCGGACCAATCTCGGCGGAGCAGCTGGCGGGTCTCGCCGAACGCGGCTACCTCCCGGACGACCCCATCGGCAGGGATGGCGTCGAGGCCTCCTTCGAGGACGAGCTGCGCGGCGAGTACGGCTCGCAGCTGGTGCAGCGCGACGCATCCGGACGGATCGCGAAGGTCATCGAGACGGTGCGGGAACCGACACCCGGGACGAACCTCGTTCTCACCGTCGACGCCGAGACCCAGCGCCTGGCGACCCAGGCGCTCCAGTGGGGCATGCAGGTGGCCGGCGTCAGCCAGGGCGTGACGATCGTCATGAATCCGCAGACCGGCGAGATCCTGGCCATGGTGTCGCTCCCCGCCTACGACAACAACAAGTTCGCCACCGGCATCAGCGCGGACGACTACGCCGTCTACCTCGCCGATCCGAACCGTCCCCTGCGCAACCACGCCATCAGTGACATCTACCCGCCAGGCTCCACCTACAAGCTGGTCACGGGCATCGCGGCCATGGAGGAAGGCGTCACGACGGCGTCGCAGCGCTGGCCGACCTTCGGCTGCTACCAGATCCCCGGAGCCCCGGAGGGCGAGTGCCTCTACGACTGGAACCGCCAGGGCTTCGGCCCGCTCGACATGGTCGATGCCTTCGCCAAGAGCTCCGACACCTTCTTCTACCAGATGGCCGTCAATACCGGCATCGATCCGCTCGCTCGCTGGGCGGGCGAGCTGGGGTTCGGCCAGCGGTCGGGCATCGACCTTCCCGGCGAGGAGCCGGGGATCATCGCCAGCACCGAGTGGGCGCGCTCGCAGGGGCGCGCCGGGGTGTTCACCGGCGAGGTGGCGCAGGCCGGCATCGGTCAGAACGTCATTGCGGTGACGCCGTTGCAGGTGCTGAATGCCTACGCCGCCGTCGCCAACGGGGGTCACCTGATGCGGCCGACGGTCGTCCTGGGCGAGGCCGATGACCAGGGCACCCTGGTCGAGCGCTACGAGCCGGAGGTCATCCACGACGTCGCCGCCGACCCGGCCACGCTGCAGACCATGCGCATAGGCGCGCGCGAGGTGATCACGTCGGGACACGCCTACAACATCAAGGACCTGCGGCTGCCGGGCGCGCTGTCGGGCAAGACGGGCACCGCCGAGTTCGGTGAGCCGACCGAGGAGGGGACGCTGCCGTTCCACAGCTGGTTCGTCGCCTACCTGCCCAGCACGGCCGGCGCCACGGACGCCGAGCTGGCGGTCGTGAGCTTCAACTACTCGGCCGTGGTCCCGGGCAACGTCTCGGCCGAGGTCGTGAAGTACTTCCTCCAGCTGTACTTCGACCTCGACCAGGACCTCCGCCTGGACCCCAACGACTTCAGCCTCGTGACGGCGAACTGAGAGGGCTGACCGATGGGTGTGGCGACCGCAACCTTCGTCGAATCGGTCCGTGACCGCGCCTGGCGGTACTTCGACCTCCAGCTGCTGCTCTACGTCGCCCTGCTCATCGGCGTCGGGGTCGTGATGGGCTACTCCGCGGGGTACAACGCGCCGACCGGCGGGGCGATGAGCCAGACCGTCAAGACCCTGATCTGGGCGGCCATCGGCCTCACCCTGTTCTTCGTCGCCGCGAGCATCGACTACCACTGGCTGCGCACCCTCGCGGCGCCGATCTACCTGGTCGTCCTCGGGCTGCTGACCCTGACCATGCTGGTCGGCACGAATCTGTTCGGCGCCCAGATGTCCGTCACCGTCGCCGGCCTCGACTTCCAGTTCAGCGAGGCCAGCAAGGTGCTGATGATCGCGGTGCTCGCCGCCTACCTCGCCGGGCGACGCGATCGCATCGGTCGCCTCTCGACGATCCTGGTGGCCGGCGCGCTCATGGCGTTGCCGACGCTGCTCGTGTTCCGGCAGCCGGACCTCGGGACCGCGCTCGTGTTCGTCGCGATCCTGGTGGGCATGCTCTTCATGAGCGGCGCGAGCCTGGGGTGGATGGGGCTCTTCGCCGCGGGCGTGGTCGGGGCGGCCCCGCTCGCCATCGGCATGCTGCAGGACTACCAGCGTCAGCGCCTCTTCTGCTTCCTGGATCCCTACGCCGATCCGCAGGGCGCCTGCTTCCAGTTGGTCCAGGCGCTGAATGCCGTGGGTGCCGGTGGCTGGCTCGGTCGCGGGCTCACCGTGGGCGGCGAAGGCCAGCGCGGCTACATCCCGGTGCAGTCGACGGACTTCATCTTCACCGTCATCGCCGAGGACCTCGGCTTCATCGGCGGCGTGGTGGTCCTCGCGATCTTCGCGCTGCTGGTATGGCGGATCCTGGCCATCGGCTGGCGCGCGCAGGACGCGTTCGGGATGCTCATCGCGGTCGGACTGGCCAGCGCGATCCTCTTCCAGATCCTGGTGAACGTCGGGATGGTCATCGGCATCATGCCGGTGACGGGCATTCCCCTCCCCTTCGTGACCTACGGCGGGTCGTCGCTGATCAGCCTGCTGTTCGGGATGGGCATCCTCGAGTCCATCCGCATGCGGAGCCACAAGCCGACGCTTTGAATTCCAGAGCGTCCGGCTCGTCGGGCGCCCGCACCAGGGTGCTGCATCAGGCCGGCGAGGGGACCTCATCGGGCTCCGACGGGGCTTCGGGCTCGTCCGTGCGAACCGTGCCGTGGAGGGTGAGCTCCAGCGCATCGGCCGGGATCTGGCCGCCGAATCGGTGGAAGCCGTAGCGGTACAGGTCGCGCCCGGCGGCGACCGTCGGGGCCGCGAGGATCGCGCCGCCGATGCCGAACAGCGCGCCACCGACCACCAGGGCCAGGATCATCACCGCCGGGTGCAGCTCCACCGCGTCGCCCATCACCTTCGGCACCAGCAGGTTGTTCTCCAGCTGCTGGATGGCGGTGTACAGCACGGCGGCGGCGATGGCCGCCGGCACGCCGATGGAGAGGCCGATCAGGATGGCCGGGATCGCCGCCACGATCGGACCGATGATCGGGAACCACTCCAGAACACCGGCAATCAGCGCCAGCACCAGGGTGAACTGCCCGAACTCCCGGAAGCCGATGAAGGTGAGGATGGTCAGGCCCACCACGGAGGCGAGGAAGATCGAGAGGCCGAGGAGCAGCTGGCCGCGCACCCAGCGGCCGCCGACGCGACCGAGGAGGGCGAGGACGTTCTCCGCGTCCGCTCGCCACGCCGGGGGGAGTGCGCCGGCGACCGATCGGCTGAAGCCCTCGCGGTCCTTCAGCACGAAGAACAGCCAGACCGGCACGACGACGAGCCCGAGGATGAAGGTCGCCGCCCTGACCAGGGCGTTGATCGTCGGTGCGAGGATGCCGCGCACGATCTCGCCGATGGCCTGCCCGCTCGCGGCCAGCTGCTGATCGATCATGTCGCGCAGCTCGCTGGGCAGCGGCAGGTCGGCGTACCAGCGCGCCAGTCCGCGCTCCCAGTCACCCAGCGCCGACCCGAGCTCCGGCAGGTGGCGGATGAACTCGCGCGTCTGGTTGCTGATGGGCGGCAGGGCGTACGCCAGCAGCGCCCAGACCACCACCACCACCGCGACGTACATGATCACCACGCCGGCCCAGCGCGGAACGCCGTGACGGTTGAGCCACGTGACCGCCGGATCGAGCACGAAGGCCAGCGCCAGGCCGATGAAGAACGCCGGCAGCGCGCCACGCGCCGTCCACAGCAGCGCGAGGACGATGACGATCATCGCCAGCGCGAAGAGTGCCTGGCGGTGGCGACGCACGGCGAGGAGGAAGTCGGCCATCGCGCAGATCCTAGCGCCGCGCTGGCCGCGCGAGGGCCCGGGCGGTACGATTCGGCCCGCATGACCAACCGTTCCCCCGATGCGCCGCCGCGTCAGCGGTGGCAGATCCTCTTCAGCCGCACCGAGCCGGCGCTCCGGATGCGCCAGGCCGAGCTCGTCGATGAGCTGGAGCGCGCGTTCCGCGAGGCCGGCCTGCCGCTGGCCTACACGCACGCCAAGAAGCCGCGCCCGCGGATCAAGCTCGCCGCGGCTCCGCCGATCGGGATCGAGCTGCGCGGCGAGGTGGTCGAGGCGTACTTCGACGACCTGGTGCCCATCGACCGCATCCGCGCGGCCGCGGAGCTGTTCCCGGAGGGCGTGGAGCTGCGCGACGCCAAGGAGGTGTGGCACGGCTTTCCGTCGGCCGCCTCCCAGTTGCGCGCCGCGGAGTACGAGGTCGACATCCGCGGCGACGAGTCACTGACCGACGAGGCGCTGCGCGGCGCGGTCGTCAGGTTGCTGGGCGCGAAGGAGCTGACCGGCTTCCGACGGCGCGGGGAAAGCGAGCGCCGCAGCGACGCGGGAGATCGCGACCTGCGGCCGCTGATCGAGGACGTCGAGGTGGTCGAGGTCGACGAGGAGACGCACACCGGGCGGCTGCGGACCGTGCTTCAGCTGGACGCCACCGGCGCCGGCCGGCCGGAGGACGTGGTGACTGCGCTGGACCTTCCCGTCCGGCCCGTCCGCTCCGTCCGGACCCGCCTCCTCTTCGTTGACACTCCCCCGATCGCTCGGTAGACTTCTCGGTCCCGCGGGCTGAGCACTCGGCCCGTTCTTCGTGCGCGTCGCATGCTTCTGCCGCGACGCGGCGAGACCTCATCAGGCAGACCCAGGAGAGCAAGCATGTACGCCGTCGTCACGACCGGCGGGAAGCAGTACCGCGTGGAGCCGGGGAGCGAGCTCGTCGTCGAGCGCCTCGCGGCCGATCCCGGTGCCACGATCACGTTCGATCGCGTTCTGCTCGTCGGCGACGGCGAGGCGGTCACCGTCGGCACGCCGACCGTGGACGGCGCCACCGTCAGCGCCACCGTCCTCGGCGAGGCCCTCGGGCCGAAGCTCATCATCTTCAAGTTCAAGCAGAAGGTGAAGTACCGACGCCACACCGGCCATCGCCAGCACCTGACCCGCGTCCGGATCGACGAGATCACCTCGGGGGGTCGGAAGGCCACGAGGTCCGAGGCAGCGACGGAGCAGCCCGCTGCCGAGGCGGAGGCCCCGGCCGAGAAGCCGAAGCGCACCCGCAAGGCGACGCCGAAGGCGGAGGCCGCATCGGCTGATGCTGGGGAGACGGCGGAGGCGACGGAGAAGCCGAAGCGCACCCGCAAGGCCGCGACCAAGGCCGAGTCGGAGGAGTAATCGATGGCACACAAGAAGGCCGGCTCGTCCAGCAAGAACGGACGCGACAGCGCCGGCAAGCGCCTGGGCGTGAAGCGCGGCGACGGCCAGTACGTGCTGGCCGGCACGATCATCGTGCGCCAGCGCGGCAGCACCTTCCATCCGGGCCCGAACGTCGGGATGGGCAGGGACTACACGCTCTTCGCCACCGCGGACGGCAAGGTCCGCTTCAGTCACGAAACCCGCAGCAAGAAGCGCGTCAGCATCGAGGCTGGCCCATACCAGTCGGTAATGGCCCAGTCCGCCTGACGCGCGGAGCACCATCATGAAGGCCGATATCCATCCCACCTACCACCAGGCGCGGGTCCACTGCGCCTGCGGCAACGAGTTCACGGTCGGGTCGACCGCGGAGACGATCCGCGTCGAGGTGTGCAGCAAGTGCCACCCGTTCTTCACGGGCACGCAGAACATCGTCGACACCGCCGGCCAGGTCGAGCGGTTCCAGCGGCGCCTGGAGCGCTCGCTGCGCTGACCCGGGCACCGCGCGCCGCGCGCCCGACCGGGTTGCGGGCGCCCCTGGCGCCCCACCTGTTCTTCCTCATCCCCGAGCTGCTGATGGCAGCCGGGCCCCTGGTGATCGCCGCCGCGACCGATGCCAACGGCCGGCGGCGATTCCGCATGCCGGACTTCTTCTACGGCGGGCAGGCGCTCATCGAGGGCGTCATGATGCGCGGCCGCACGACGGTCGCCATGAGCGTCCGACCCCCGTCCGGTGAGATCCGCACCATGTCGGAGCCGCTCCCGGCGGCCCTCTCCGCCGATCGGAAGCTGATCAAGATCCCGCTCCTGCGCGGGATCTTCGTGCTGTACGAGACCCTGGTCATCGGGACGCGGATGCTGATGCGCTCCGCGGCGATCGCCGCCGAGGGCGAGGACATCGAGCTCGGCAAGGGGACGATCGCGATCACCATGGTCTTCAGCCTCGGGTTCGCCGTGGCGCTGTTCTTCCTGCTGCCGCTCTTCCTCTCGACCTTCGCCCACGAGGCCGCCGATTCGGACTTCGTGGCGAACGCCGTCGAGGGCGTGATCCGGCTGGTGATCTTCATCGGCTACATCGCCGCCATCGGCCTGATGCAGGACATCCGGCGCGTCTTCGCCTACCACGGGGCGGAGCACAAGGCCATCAGCGCGTACGAGCACGAGCGGCCGCTGACGCCCGAGGAGGTCGACGCCTTCGGGACCGCGCACACCCGATGCGGGACGACGTTCATCCTGATCGTGGTGGTCATCAGCATCTTCTTCTTCAGCCTGATCCCGCGGACCGGCGTGCCGCTGTGGGCGCTGTTCGCCAGCCGCATCGTCCTCGTTCCGCTGATCGCCGGCGTCGCGTACGAGCTGGTGCGGTTCGGCGCCCGCCACTACGGCAACCCGGTCGTCCGCGCCATCTACGCGCCCGGGTTGTGGCTCCAGTCGCTGACCACGCGGCCACCGGACCGCTCGATGCTCGAGGTGAGCATCGCCAGCCTGGAGTCGTGCCTCGCGTCCGATCGCGCCGCGGCCGGCACGCTGGCCCCCGCGACGGCGGACGTGGTGGACCCGACCACCGGCATCACGCCCTGAGGACGGCACCATGATCGACCGGCTGGGCGAGCTCGAGGCGCGGTACGAGGAGATCGGCCGAGAGCTCAGCAGCCCGGACGCCGCGGCCAACCCGTCGCGGCTGGCGGACCTGGGCCGTGAGCTCTCGCGGCTGGAGCCGATCGTCGCCGACCTGCGCGCGTACCGAGCGGTGCGCGAGGAGATCGAGTCGACGAAGGCGATGCTCGAGGATCCGGACGAGGAGATGCGGTCCATGGCACGCGACGAGCTGGAGCGGCTGCGCGAGCGCGAGGCGGCGCTGGAGTCCGACCTGCGGCTGCAGCTCGTGCCGCGTGACCCGAACGATGACCGCAACGTCATCGTCGAGATCCGGGCCGGTGCCGGTGGCGAGGAGGCGTCGCTGTTCGCCGCCGACCTGTACCGGATGTACGCGCGGTACGCCGAGCGGCGGCGCTGGAAGGTCGAGGTCATGTCGACCTCGGAGTCGGAGGCTGGCGGCTTCAAGGAGATCATCGCCGAGGTGCGCGGCGACGGGGCCTACTCGCGCCTCAAGTTCGAGTCGGGCGTGCACCGCGTCCAGCGCGTGCCGGTGACCGAGGCGCAGGGCCGGATTCACACCTCGACGGCGACCGTATCGGTCCTGCCGGAGGCGGACGAGGTGGAGGTCGACATCGACGAGAAG
>DASTYP010000128.1:0-2713 GCA_035764845.1 Candidatus Limnocylindria bacterium | reverse complement strand
CATGTACGCCACGCCGCCGGTCTCGGCGGTCACCGCCGCGGCGCCGAGTCCGTTGATGAACTGGAAGGCGGCCCACAGCCCGATGGCCACGATGGCGGGCACCCACACCGGGAAGCGCAGGAAGAGGACGAGCACGCGGTTTCCGGGGAACATGACCAGGTACGCGCCCAGGACCCCGGAGATCGCGCCCGAGGCGCCGAGGGTCGGGATGTACGAATCGGGCGAGACCATGATCTGGGCGAGGCTGGCGACGACCCCGGCGGCCAGGTAGAAGGCCAGGTAGACGAAGTGGCCGACCCGGTGCTCGACGTTGTCGCCGAAGATCCACAGGAACAGCATGTTGCCGCCCAGGTGCAGCCACCCGCCGTGCATGAACATGCTGGTCAGGACGGTGAGCCAGATCGGGTCGGGGCCGGGCCGCTGCGGAATCGCGGCCTGCTGTCCGTCGACGGTGATGGGCGTGGGCTCGGTCAGGTCGACGTTGTTGGTGATCTCGTACGGCACCGCGCTGAAGCCGTACGTGAAGCTCTCGCCTTCGGGGGCCCCTCCCGCCTGCAGCAGCAGGAAGACGATCACGTTGAGCGCGATGAACGCGAGGGAGATGAACGCCGGCCCGGTGCCGCGCTCGTTCTCGTCGGAGAGCGGGAGCATCGGCGGATTCTAGAGCACGACCCACGCCAGCTCCGGCCCCATAATCGGCGCATGGACATCGACGTTCGCGCGTTCAGCGGCGACCCGCGCGGCTTCTACGACGCCGCCGAGATGGCGTTCGGCGAGTGGCCCCGGGATGCCGACTTCGACCGCTGGAAGCAGACCTTCGAGGCGGATCGCGCCATTGCCGCATACGACGGCGACGCGGTCGTCGGCACCGCCGGCATCTTCACCTTCGACATGACCGTTCCCGGCGGCGTGCTCCCGGCCGCCGGCGTGACCATCGTCGGCGTGCAGCCGACGCATCGGCGGCGTGGCGTCCTGCGTCGGATGATGCGACTCCAGCTCGACGCCATCCACGAGCGCGGCGAGCCGATCGCCGTGCTCTGGGCATCCGAGGGCAACATCTATCAGCGCTTCGGCTACGGGCTGGCGAGCCTCAAGGCGGCGGTCAACGTGGCGCGCGATCGGAGCGCGTTCCGCCAGCCGCTGACGCCGGCGGGCAGCGTCCGATTCGTGGACCTGGAGGAGGCCAAGCGGCGCTTCCCGCCGGTCTTCGACGCCATCCGGCTCGGACGCGTCGGCTTCTGGACGCGTTCACCGGAGTTCTGGACCACCGAGTTCTTCGCCGATCCCGAGCACTGGCGGCAGGGCGCGTCGGCCGCGTTCCACGTGGTCCACGAGGTCGCCGGCGATGCCGACGGCTACGCCCGCTACCGCATCCGCGACGACTGGAAGGACGGCACCCCGAAGTCGACCGTCGACATCGTCGAGGTGCTCGCCACCAACCCGTCGGCGTACCTCGATCTGTGGCGCTACCTGCTCGACATCGACCTGATGGGCCAGGCCAGCGCATGGAACCTCGCGGTGGACGACCCGCTGCTGCTCACCATCGCCGAGCCGCGGCGACTGCAGATGACCGTCGGCGATGCCCTGTGGCTGCGCGTGGTCGACGTCGCCTCGGCCCTGGCCGGCCGCCGCTACCGCATCGACGGCTCGGTAGTGCTCGAGGTGGCCGACGAGTTCTGCGAGTGGAACGACGGTCGCTGGGCGCTGCGCGTGGAGGACGGCGTGCCGTTCATCGGCCCAACGACGGAGCCGGCCGACCTGCGCTGTGACGTCTCGGACCTGGGGGCGACGTACCTGGGGGCGTTCAGCTTCGCCGAGCTGGCGGATGCCGGACGCGTGCAGGAGCTCCAGCCGGGCGGCCTGCTCCGCACCGATGCGCTCTTCCGAACCGACCGGGCACCCTGGTGCCCACGGGTCTTCTGACGAGGCCGATGCGCCGGGTGCCGACGCCGCCCGGCGACGTGGTCAGCCGACGCCGGGAGCCGGGTCGGCGGCCGGGCTCTTCCGCGTCACCGAGGGGTTCTCGATCCCGAAGCCGTTGATCGCCGCGCCGACGGCGAGCAGGGCCGCAGACACGAACATGGCCAGGTGGAACGAGCCGGTGGCCGCCTCGCGCGCCGCTTCGGCCACGGCGGGCTCGAGGTCCGCGCCGACGGAGAACGGGCGGACCGCCTCGCGGACGGCGGGGTCCGTCAGGTCGACCCCGGGGAGCATGGAGGCCAGCGCCGGGTAGTACGAGCTCACGATCGCCACGAAGATGACGGCGAACACGAGCGGTGATCCGGCGCGGCTGATGGCGTTGTTGATCGCCGAGCCGAGTCCGGCGTTTCGCACCGGCACCGAGCTCATCAGCGCGGTCGTCAGCGGCGCGACCATGGCCGCCAGGCCCAGGCCGAAGACGCTGATGCCGATCCCGACGTCGAGCAGCGCGTCCGCCGGCGGCAGCAGCGTGTCCGGTCGCGCCAGGTCGGCGAGCCACGGTGCCGAGTCGGCCGGGATGCGGGCCAGCCACAGGACGCCCAGCGCCATGATCAGCGGCCCGACGGTCATGAAGATCCGCGGGCCCCAGCGCCCCGCCAGCTGTCCTGCGGGGGTCGAGAGCAGCGTGAGCATGATCGCCACCGGCAGCCCGATCGCGCCGGCGGCGAGCGGCGTGTAGCCCAACCCGCCCTGCAGGAACAGGCTCTGGAAGGTCATGGAGACGTACAGCGCC
>DASTYP010000127.1:0-2190 GCA_035764845.1 Candidatus Limnocylindria bacterium | reverse complement strand
GGTGAACATGTCCTTGGGGAAGCCGATGGCGCGGTAGATCAGGCCGGAGTAGAAGTCGACGTTGGGGTAGAGCTTGCGGCTGACGAAGTAGTCGTCCCGCAACGCGATCTCCTCGAGGCGCTGGGCGATCTCGAACAGGTCGTCGTCGGCGCCGGTCGCCGACAGGACGCGTTCGGCGGCGCGCTTGATGATCTTGGCGCGCGGGTCGAAGTTCTTGTAGACGCGGTGCCCGAACCCGGCGAGGCGGAAGCTGTCTTCGGGGTCCTTCGCCTTGTCGACCCACTTCTGGATGTTCCCGCCATCCGCCACGATCTTCTCGAGCGTGTTGATGACCGCCTCGTTCGCGCCACCGTGCAGCGGGCCCCACAGGGCGCTGATGCCGGCGCTGATGCTGGCGTACAGGTTGGCGTGCGTGCTCCCGACCATGCGCACCGTCGAGGTCGAGGCGTTCTGCTCGTGATCGGCGTGGAGGATGAGGAGCAGGTCGAGCGCCTCGGCGACCTCCGGCTTCACCTCGTACGGCTCCGACGGCACCGCGAACATCATGTGCAGCAGGTTCGCGGCATACCCCAGGTCGTTGCGCGGGTAGACGTACGGCTGCCCGATGGCCTTCTTGAACGACCACGCCGCCAGCGTGGGCAGCTTGGCGATCAGGCGGTTGATGGTGATCTCGACCGCATCCGGATCGAAGATGTTCTGGGAGTCCGGGTAGAAGGTGCTCATCCCGACGGTGCCCGAGGCAAGGACCGCCATGGGGTGCGCATCGGCCGGGAAGGAGTCGAAGAAGTGCCGCATCTCCTCGCGGATCAGCGTGTGGTGCGTCACCTCGGAGACGAACCGATCCAGCTGCTCGCTGGTCGGCAGCTCACCCCAGATCAGCAGGTACGCGACCTCCAGGAAGGTCGAGTGCTCGGCCAGCTGGTCGATGGGGTAGCCGCGGTAGCGCAGAATGCCGTTCTCGCCATCGAGGAAGGTGATGGCGCTGGTGCATGCGCCGGTGTTGCCGTAGCCGGGGTCGATGGTGATCAACCCGGTCTCGCTGCGCAGCTTCCCGATGTCCAGCGCGTCGTCGCCGGCGGTGCCGCGGACGATGGGCAGCTCGAGCTCGTCATCGCCGGCGCACAGCGTCGCGACGTCGGTGCGAGCGGCAGCGTCGGTGGTCATGCCAGCAGGTCCGAGACGGCCGAGCCCTCCTCGAGGAGCTCGTTGGTCGTGGCCTCGATCTTCGCCCGCGCGAAGTCGCCGTGCTCGATGTCCTGGATGATCTCGACCTGGCCCGGCGCCGTGGCACGCAGGGGGTAGCCGAAGACCACGCCCTCGGGCACACCGTAGCCGCCCTGGGCAGGCGCCGCGATCGCGGAGCTGAAGATCTCGCCGGTCGGCTGGGTGATGTTGCGGACGGTGTCGATGACAGCGTTGGCGGCGCTGGCCGCGGAGCTCTGGCCCCGGGCCCTGATGATCTCGGCGCCGCGCTGCTGCACGTTGGTGATGAACTCGCCCTGCAGCCACGCCTCGTCGCCGATCACGTCGGCCGCAGGCCGCCCGCCGATGGTCGCGTGCCACGCGTCAGGGAACTGGGTGGACGAGTGGTTGCCCCAGATCGCCAGCTCCCGCACCTCCCGGACCGGGACGCCGGCCTTCGCCGCCAGCTGGGATCGGCCCCGGTTCTCGTCCAGCATGGTCATGGCGAACCATCGGTCCTTCGGCATCCCGTGGCGCGCGGCCGCGGTAGAACCGATCAGCGCGTTGGTGTTGCACGGATTGCCGACCACGAGCACGCGGCAGTCGTCGGCCGCGTTCCGCGCGATCGCCTCGCCCTGCCCCGTGAAGATGCCGCCGTTGATGCTGAGCAGGTCCTTGCGCTCCATGCCCTGCTTGCGTGGCACCGCGCCGACCAGGAGGGCCCAGTTCGCGCCGCCGAACGCCTCGTCGGCGCTGGAGGTGCAGACGACGCCGTCGAGCAGCGGGAACGCGCAGTCCTCGAGCTCCATGCGGACGCCGTCGAGGGCGGGGAGAGCGGCCTCGAGCTCGAGGAGCTGGAGGCGAACCGGGACGTCGGGGCCGAACATCTGGCCCGAGGCGATTCGGAAGAGAAGCGCGTAGCCGATCTGGCCGGCAGCACCGGTGACGGCCACGCGAACGGGGGAGTCGGGCATCGGTCTCCTGTTCTCGACAGTGAGCTGCCGGCTG
>DASTYP010000126.1:0-15088 GCA_035764845.1 Candidatus Limnocylindria bacterium | reverse complement strand
CGATGTACGTCGAGCGCGTCGGCGAGACCGGCCCGCGGCTGCTCCTGGTCCACGGCGGGATCGTTCCCGGCTGGCAGACCTGGGAGGCCCAACGCGTTCTGGCAGAGGAGTACCGGCTCGTCGTGCCGCACCGGCCGGGGTACCCGCCCAACGCACCCGGAGAGGGCATCCAGTTCGACGCGCAGGCCCGCGCGGTCGCCGAGCTGATCGAGCCGGGGAGCCACGTTATCGGCCATTCGTATGGTGGCGTGGTATCCATGCTCGCCACGGCGCTGGTGCCCGATCGCGTGCGCTCGCTCACCGTGATCGAGCCGCCGGCGTTCGGCCTGGTGCGCGGGATTCCGGCGGTCGAGGAGCTCATCGCGAGACTCGAGCCGCTCTTCGCCGACCACGAGCTGCCGGCGCGCGAGTTCTTCCTGGCGTTCGCCGCAACCGTCGGAGCGACACCACGCCTCCCGGAGACGCTGCCCCCGGAGACCGAGGCCTCGATCCTCGCCTCTCGTCTCGAGCCGCTCCCCTGGACCGCGTCCATCCCCCTGGACGAGGTCGCCGCAGCGGGGATGCCGACACTGGTCTTCTCGGGCGGTCATCACGCCGCGTTCGACGCGGTGTGCGATCACATCGCGGAGCGGCTCGGCTCGGAGCGCGAGGTCATCACCGGCCGGGCCCACAGCGTTCAGCGTACCGGCGAGCCGTTCAACGCCCGGCTGCGCGCGTTCCTCGACTCGGTGCTCGGCGCCGCCTGAGCGGCGGCAGTCAGTCGACGCGCAGCCCGTGCCCGATCAGGGCGGCGGCCAGCGCCGCGGCGCCGGCGATCAGCACCAGGCGCGCGCCGTCGCGCCACCAGGTGCGTCGTGTGACCGTCGCGCTCCACGCGCCCAATACGAACAGCGCCAGCAACGACATGGCCAGCGACGCCACGACCGCCAGGCCGATGGGCAGCAGCAGGAACGGCGCGAGCGGCACGAGCCCGCCGAGCAGCGCAGCCACCGCGCACACCACGCCCGCCGCGACCGGCGACAGCCGCGAGGCGCGATCCGGCTCCAGGTCGGCTTCCGCGCGGGTCGCGGTGTAGAGCACCCCGCCCATCGAGATCGCCTCGGCGACGGCGGCCGACAGGCCGGCCAGCCCCACGAGGTCGGCACGGCCCGCGCCGATCGATACGCCCAGCACCACGGCCAGCACGTTGGTGAGGTTGTCCTGTGCCCCCATCAGGACCTCGCGCAGCGTGGCTCGCTCGGCCTCGATCCATCGGGAGGTCGGCGGGGTCACCGCCATCTCGGTCGTCGTCATGCAGAGGGTTGTACCGGCCAGCACCCAGCGCCGGGCAGGGCCGACCGGCTCACGCGGGGGTGCCGCCCGACCGGCGCGACCCGGGACGTCCGGGCGGGGTCGGCGTCGGAGGGGTGACGCGCGCGTCACACCGCCGTCACGGGACGGACGACGGCCCTTCACGGCCGCGGCCGATGGTGCGCCCCATCAGCGGCGGCACCGGGCCGTCCGCACATCGGAGCCAGGCGCTCCAGGAGGAACTGACCATGCGACGACTCGTGGCGGCCATGGCGACGGCCGTCTTCGTCACGGCCCTCGCCGTGAGCACGGTGGCGGCGGCCGCCGGCCCGCCGGGGCTGGCCTTCTACGTGGACGGCGAGCGGTACCGCACCGTGGCCACGCCCACCGATCTGTCGGACACCGGCGCGCCGGAACAGTCCTACGACCGCATCTACGCGCTCGGCAACGGCCTCATCAACGTGGCGGAGGCGAAGCCCGGAGACCGCGACTACAACGGCGGTCGCTGGATCGTGCTGGGCATCGAATGGCACGTCGCGCCGGTGCAGCTGACCAGCGCGGAGCAGGTGGAGGCGTACGCCGTCATGGGCAAGCTGACCATCGGTACCGATCCGCTGAAGATGTTCGTGTGCACCGTCAACCGGGTGCCGGCCGGCCAGTAGGCGGCACGAGGTGGTGCCATCGGCCGCATGGGCGCCTAGGATGCTCGCCGTGAGCACCGGTGGTGACGAGCGACCGATCCTGGTGGTGGACGACGATCCGAAGATCGTGCACCTCGTCCGCACCTACCTCGAGCGCGAGGGACACCGGGTCACGGCCGCCCACGATGGGCGGTCGGCCCTCGCCTCCATGGCGCTCGATCCACCGGCGCTGGTGGTGCTCGACCTCATGCTGCCCGAGGTCGACGGCATCAGCGTCCTGCGCGCCATCCGGCGCCGCGACGCCACGCCGGTGGTCGTCCTCTCGGCGCGGGGGACGGCGCGTGACCGGGTCGAGGGCCTCGAGGAAGGTGCGGACGACTACGTGCCCAAGCCCTTCAGCCCGGCAGAGCTCGTCCTGCGCATCCGCCGGCTGCTGCGGACGCCTGACCCCCGCCCACAGACGCACGAGCCGATCCGCCACGGCGCGCTCGTCGTGGACCGCGATCGGCGGCGGGTGACGGTCGACGGGGCACCCGTCGAGCTGACCAGGATCGAGATGGAGCTGCTGCTGGCCCTGCTCGACGCCGACGGCCGGGTCCTCACCCGCGATCAGCTCCTGGACGCGGTCCACGGGCGCGGTGAGGCCTTCGTCCTCGACCGCACGGTGGACGCGCACATCAAGCGGCTGCGCGCCAAGCTCAGCGACGATCCCGACGCGCCGCGCTTCGTGGCCACCGTGCGCGGCGTCGGCTACCGCGCCGTCGAGGCCGACGAGGGCCGGACGCCGTGAGGCTGCCCGGCAGCATCGGCGTGCGCATTGCGGTTGCCGCGCTGGCGGTCGCCCTCGTCACGCTGGCCATCGTCACGGTCGGCGTCATCGTCTTCGGCGGCAACGCGTTCATGGACCTCATGACCGCGCACGGCGAGACGGCGGAGGACGCCCGCTCGATGTTCGAGTCGACGGTCCTGGTGGTGCTGATCGTGGCGCTGGTCGTGGCCATCGGCCTGGCCACCGCCCTCGCCATCGCCGCCGGCCGCTGGGTGGCGCAGCCGCTCCGCGACCTCGGTGGGGCGGCGCGGCGCATCGCGGAGGGCGACTACGGCGCGCAGCTGGATCGGCGCGGCTTCGACGAGCTGGCCAGCCTGACCGATTCGTTCAACCAGATGAGCACGGGGCTCCTCGAGCAGGAGCGGATGCGGCGCGAGTTCATCGCCAATGCGGCGCACGAGCTGCGGACGCCACTGACGAACCTCAAGGGCTACCTCGAGGCGCTGCGGGACGGCGTCATGCCGGCCGATCGCGCCACCTTCGAGTCGCTGTGGGACGAGACGGAGCGGCTGGTCCGGCTCTCGGAGTCGCTCGATCGGCTCGAGGAGGGCCCCCGCCCCTCCGCGCGGACCGAGATCGACGTCAGTCGGGCAGTGGAGACGGCCGTCGCGCTGGCGCGACCGTCGGCCACGGTCCGCGGCCTGCGGTGGCAGCTCGACCTCCCGACGTCGCTCCACGCCCGCGCCGATCCGGACCACCTGGCCCAGGTCCTCGCCAACCTGCTCCAGAACGCCGTGCGCTACACGCCGGAGGGTGGCACGGTCACGGTCCGCGCCGAGGAGCAGCGCGACGACGTGCTGGTCTCGGTGCTCAACACCGGCACCACCATCCCGGCCGACGACCTCGGCCGCGTCTTCGAGCGCTTCTACCGGCTGGATCGGTCCCGCGACCGGCGCAGCGGCGGCGCCGGGATCGGCCTGGCCATCGTCAAGCAGCTGGTCGAGATGGCCGGTGGACGGGTCGGCGCCCGCTCCGAGCGCGGCACGACGACCTTCTGGTTCAGCCTGCCGAAGGCGTGAGCGACCGGTCGCCGCGCCCCGGAGTCCGCCACGGCGCGCGCGATGCGCTGCCGCTGGCCGTGGCCGTCGGGCTCTTCGGCGTCTCGTTCGGCGTCCTCGCCACCTCCGGTCACGGACTGGGCGGCGTGGCAGCCGTCGTCATGAGCGCCACCACCTTCGCCGGCTCCGCGCAGTTCGCGGCCGCGTCGGTCCTGACGACCGGTGGACAGCCGATCGCCGCCATCGCCGCGGCGCTGCTGCTCAACGCGCGCTACCTGCCGATCGGGATCAGCATCGCTCGAGCCCTCCGCGGCTCGGCGCTCGCCCGCTTCGTGCACGCGCAGCTCGTGGTGGACGAGTCGTGGGCGATCGCGTCGCTCGGGCCCGGGCACTTCGACGCCGGCCGGCTGGTCGGTGCCGGCATGACGATCTGGCTGGCCTGGGTCGCGGGGACGATCATCGGCGTCGTCGGCGGCGAGTCGCTCGGGGATCCGGCCGCCCTCGGCCTCGACGCCGCCTTTCCGGCGCTGTTCCTGGCCCTGCTCGCCGGCCAGGTGCGGAGCCGGCGGGCGATCACGGCCGCGCTGCTCGGCGGCGGCATCGCGCTGGTGCTCGTGCCGTTCACCCCGCCGGGCGTGCCGATCGTGGCGGCCGCGGCCGGTGCGCTCGTGGGCCTGGTGCGCCGATGAATGACGCCTGGCTCACCGTGCTGGTCGTGGGCGTGGGCACGGTCGTGATCAAGGCCGCCGGACCGGTGCTGCTGGGCGGCCGACCCCTGCCGCGGGCCGTGGACGCGGTCGTGTCGCTGCTGGCCCCGGCACTGCTCGCCGCGCTCGTCGCGACCGCCACCCTCGGACAGGGACAGGCCCTGGTGGCCGATGCGCGGCTCATCGGCATCGGCGCGGCGGTGGTGGCGCTGGCGCTGCGGGCGCCGGTGCTCGTCACGGTCGTGGTCGCGGCCGCGACGGCCGCCCTCGCCCGCCTGGCGGGCATCGGCTAGGCGCGGGTCACCAGGGGAGCAGCTGGCGGAGGACGAAGAGGACGTTCGCGGGGCGCTCGGCCAGCCGGCGCACGTACCACGGATACCAGAACTCGCCGTAGGCGATGAGCACGCGCGCCCGGTAGCCGGCCTTCGACAGGCGGCGCAGCTGGTCGGTCCGGATGCCGTACAGCATCTGGACCTCATAGGCGTCGCGCGAGATCCCCGCCACGTCGGCCGAGGTCGCGATCTGCTCGATCAGGCGCACGTCGTGCGTGCCGAGGCCCAGGCGCTCGGCGCCGTCACGCAGGATCACGACCGACTGCGAGACGAAGCTGGCATCGACTTCGGATCGAGACCGATACGCGATCCGGGCCGGCTCGTCGTAAGCGCCCTTGACCATCCGGATCGACGGCCGCAGCGGTCCCAGGCGCGTGATGTCGGCCGCCGTGCGCTTGAGGTACGCCTGCAGACAGATCCCGAGGTTGGGGTGCTCTGGCTTGAGCTGCTCGTACAGCGCCACCGTCGTCTCGGTGTACGCCGAGCCCTCCATGTCGATCCACACCGTCCCCGCGCCGATCTCCCGGGCGCGCGCCGCCAGCGCACCCAGGTGCCGCGCGCACGCCTCCCGGTCCAGGTCCAGGCCCAGCTGGGTGAGCTTGACGCTGATCTCCCCGTCGATCCCCCGTGCGACGATGCGGTCGAGCAGCTCGTGGTAGTGGGTGGCGACCGCATCGGCCTCCGAGAGGTCGGCCAGGTTCTCGCCCAGGTGCGTGAAGATGGCGCCGATGCCGTCGTGGCGATAGCGCTCCGCGGCATCCAGCGCCTCGTCCATCGACTCGCCGGGCATGAAGCGACCGACCGCACGCTTCGCGAACCAGAGCCGCGGCACCAGGTCGCGCAGCATCCTGTTGCGGGCCATCCAGAGCAGCACGCGTCGCATCGCGCGCGATGGTAGCGGTTCGCGGAGTACGCTAGATGGTGGCGGTGCCCGCCGCCCTCCCAGACCCATGCACGGGGACCTCACCACCCATGCGCCTGCCCTTCATCCCGCGCGAGGAGAAGTTCTTCGACCTCTTCGTCGAAGACGCGCAGAACGTGCTCGCCGGCGCCCGCATGCTCGAGGAGCTGTTCCGCTCCTACGACCAGCGCGAGCGGCTCGCCAGCCAGCTCCGCGACACGGAGCGTCGGGGCGACGGCATCAGCCACGACATCGGTCAGCGGCTGGCGAAGACCTTCGTCACGCCCTTCGACCGCGAGGACATCCACCAGCTCATCAGCCGCCTCGACGACGTCATCGACTTCATCGAGGAGGTCGCGGACACCTGCATCCTGTACAAGATCGACGCACCGACCCAGACCGCCACGGAGCAGGCGCGGATCGTGGTGCTGCAGTGCGAGGAGATGGTCCGGGCCCTGGAGAAGCTCCGCGGCTTCAAGGGCGTCGAGCCGCACTGGATCGAGATTCACCGCCTCGAGAACGAGGGCGACCGCATCGCGCGGCAGGCGATCGCGGACCTGTTCATGAACGGCGCCGACCCGGTGCACGTGATCAAGTGGAAGGACGTGTACGGCCTCCTCGAGGACACCATCGACGCCTGCGAGGACGTGGCCAACGTGATCGAGAGCATCGTCGTCAAGCATGCTTGAGGGCATCACGCTCACGCTGCTGATCGTCCTGGCGCTGTCCGTCGCGTTCGACTACATCAACGGCTTCCACGACACGGCCAACGCAATCGCGACCAGCGTCTCGACGCGCGCTCTGGCCCCGGGCTGGGCCATCGTCATGAGCGCCGTGGCCAACTTCGTCGGCGCGCTGACGGGCACCGCCGTGGCGCACACCGTCGGGGCCGGGCTGATCGACACGCAGGTGGAGTCGCAGGCGGTCATCGCGGCGGCGCTCGTCGGTGCGATCGCCTGGAACCTGCTGACCTGGCGGCTCGGCATCCCGTCGTCGTCGAGCCACGCGTTGATCGGCGGGCTGCTCGGCGCCGCGCTGACCGCATCCGGCCTGGGAGCGTGGCAGATGGACGGGATCGTGAACAAGGTCCTGGTCCCGCTCGTCGGCTCCCCGATCGTCGGGTTCATCGGCGGCCTGCTGCTGATGGCGCTGATCTTCAACATCTTCCGCCGCGCCCATCCCGCCCGGCTCAACGCGGTCTTCCGCCGTCTCCAGGTGCTCTCAGCGGCCTACATGGCCTTCAGCCACGGCAGCAACGATGCGCAGAAGACGATGGGCATCATGACCCTGGCCCTCGTGACGGCCGGCGTCATCCCCAGCTTCGAGGTGCCCCTGTGGGTCATCCTGGTCGCCGCCTCCGCCATCTCGCTCGGCACCGCGGCCGGCGGCTGGCGGATCATCAAGACCATGGGGACCAAGGTCGTGAAGCTCGACCCGGTCCATGGCTTCGCCGCGGAGACGACGGCCGCCACCGTCATCTTCGGCGCGTCGCACTTCGGCATGCCGGTCAGCACGACGCACGTCATCAGCTCCGCGATCATGGGCGTCGGCTCGTCGGACCGCCTGAAGACCGTGCGCTGGGGCGTGGCGCGCTCCATCGTCACCGCCTGGATCCTCACGCTCCCCGCCTCCGGCCTGGCGGCCGCGCTGGCGTACCTCGTGATCAAGCCCCTGTTCGGGTAGCCGCCCTTAACCGAACGTTGACATTCGCCTAGCGCCCCGTTGAGGCGCCACGGTGACGATGTGGTCCGTGCCTTCATGCAGAGGACTGAATCGACCGTGACTCCCACCACCCGGCGGCCACTCATCGCGGCAGGCCTGGGACTGACCCTCACCATCGCCGCCTGCGGCGGCGGCACCGGCACTTCCGACGACTCCCCCGCGTCGAGCGGCGGCGGGACCGGCCTCTCCGCCGACCTCGTCGGCGCGGGCGCCAGCTTCCCGGAGCCGATCTACCTGGAATGGATCGGCCAGTACCAGGACGTCGAGCCGGGCGTCACCATCAACTACCAGGGCATCGGCTCCTCCGGCGGTCGCGAGCAGTTCATCGCGGGCCAGGTGGACTTCGCCGGGTCGGATGCCTTCATGAAGGACGACGAGATCGCCGCGGCGCTCGATGCCAGCGGCTGCTCCGACGTCCTCCACATCCCGACGGTCTTCGGCGGCGTCGCCATCGCCTTCAACGTGCCGGGCGTGGACCAGCTCACGCTGGACGGCGAGACGATCGCGAAGATCGCGCTCGGCGACATCACGAACGTCAACGACCCGGCCATCGCGTCGCTGAATCCTGACGTCGACCTGCCCGACCAGGCGCTGACCTGGGTGCACCGATCCGACGGCTCCGGCACGACCTCGATCTTCACGAAGTACCTCGAGGACGTGAGCCCCGACTGGGCGGACCAGGTGGGCTCGGGCTCGGAGGTCGAGTGGCCGACCGGCATCGGCGGCGACCAGAACGACGGCGTGGCGGCGGCCATCTCCCAGCAGCCCGGCGGTATCGGCTACGTCAGCTACGAGTTCGCCAACGAGGCGGGCCTGGCGGTCGCCGCGGTGGTCAACGCGGATGGAAACGCCGTGGTGCCGTCGACCGATTCGGTCAGCGAGGCCGCCAACACCGTCGAGGTGCCGGACGACTTCCGCTTCAACATCCTCGGCGTCGGCGGTGACGGCTACCCGATCGCCGGTGCCACGTGGATCCTGGCGTACAGTTGCGGCATGGAGCCGGCCCAGGCCGACGCGCTGAAGGGCTTCCTGACGTGGGCCCTGACCGAGGGCGACGCCACCGCGACCGAGCTGAACTACGCGCCACTCCCGGACGAGCTGCAGGCTCGCGTGCTGGAGCAGGTCGACCGGATCAACGAGGAGGGCTGAGATCGCCTCACGTCCCGCGACCGCGGCGGTCCGGGGGATCGCGCGCGGACGACTGGGTGACCGAGCGTTCCGGTGGCTGGTGACGGCCTCCGGGGCGCTCGTCCTCGCGATCCTGGCGTGGATGATCATCTCCACGACGCTCGAGTCCTGGCCGGTGTTCGCCAAGGAGGGACTGGGATTCTTCACCAGCACCGACTGGCGCCCGGGGGCATCGCGGACCGACGTCACGGGTGACTACGGCGCTCTGGCCTTCCTGTTCGGGACCGTCGTCACCAGCCTGATCGCGACGCTCATCGCCGTGCCGCTGGCCGTGGGCATCGCGCTGTACCTGGTCGAGGTGGCGCCACGGTGGCTGCGCGGTCCACTGACCGCGACCGTCGACCTGCTGGCCATGATCCCGAGCGTCGTCGTGGGCCTGTGGGGCGTCCTCTTCTTCGTCCCGGTCGTCGTCTTCCCGGTGATGGACGCACTCGCCTCGACCATCGGCACGGTGGTGCCGCTCTTCGCCGGACCGCCCATCGTGCGCAGCATCTTCGCGGCCGGCGTGGTGCTGGCCCTCATGGTCCTCCCCATCGTCACGGCCATCGTGCGGGAGGTCTTCGCCACCACGCCGGTGGACGAGCGGAACGCCGCCTTCGGCCTCGGCGCGACTCGCTGGGAGGTGATGCGCCACGTGGTGCTGCCACGTGCCCGGGCCGGGATCATCGGCGCGACCATGCTCGGGCTGGGTCGGGCGCTCGGTGAGACCATCGCCGTTCTGCTGGTCATCGGCGGCTCGGCACAGATCACCATCAACCTGTTCCAGCCGGGGCAGACCATCGCCGGGCAGATCGCCAGCGGCTTCGGTGAGGCCAGTCCCGAGGGCATCCGGGGTCTCATCGCCCTGGGCGTCGCGCTGTTCGCGATCACCATCCTGATCAACGTGGCGGCACGCGCCATCGTGTGGCGCATCGGCCGACCGAGCGGGGACAGCGCGCTGTGAGCGGCCGGTCGCTGGCGCTGCGGAGCGGGCACTCCCGGCGGCGGGATCGGTTCGACCTGGTCATGCGTGGCGTGCTGCTGCTCGCGGTGCTGCTGGCGGTCGTGCCGCTGGCCTCGATCTTGGTCGTGGTCGTCACGAACGGCCTGGGGGCCATGAGCTGGGAGTTCCTGACCACCACGCAGCCGCTCTCCTTCCGGCAGGAGGGTGGCGGCTTCCTCCACGGGCTGGTCGGGACGGCGATGATGCTCGGGATCGCCATCCTGATCGCCGTGCCGCTGGGGATTGCGGCGGCCGTCTTCCTGACCGAGTACCCCGAGCACCGGCTGACGCGGCCGGTACGCTTCTTCACCGACGTCATGACCGGCGTCCCGTCGATCTTCGTCGGCCTCTTCGTCTACGCCGCGCTGGTGCGGGAGGCCGGCCTCGGCTTCGGCACGCTGCCGGGCGGCGTCGCGCTGTCGATCCTGATGCTGCCGATCGTGGTGCGCAGCGCGGAGGAGATCCTGCGGCTGGTGCCGGCGGACCTGCGCAGTGCCAGCACGGCGATGGGGGCGCGTCGCTGGCAGACGACCCTCTTCGTCGTCATCCCCGCAGCCGCCTCGGGGCTGGTCACCGGCGTGATGCTGGCCGTCGCGCGCGGCGCGGGCGAGACCGCGCCGCTGATCCTCACCGCCTTCGGCACGCCCTACCTGGTCAGCGCCCTGACCGGCGAGCCCCAGACGGCGCTGCCGCTCCTCATCTTCGAGGGGGCGCGGCTTCCCTTCCCGGCGGCCCAGGCCCGAGCGTGGGCCGGCGCCCTCGAGCTCATGGCTCTCGTCCTCGTCCTGACGCTGCTCGCGCGTTGGATCGGTGGACGGAACCGATACGGTCGATGACACTTCAGGCAGGCGAGCGCACGGGGATCGAGTTGACCATCCAAATCAGACCCACCGACGACACCGATGTCCGCCAGGGCGCGCCCATGCCGAAGCCCGGCGAGGAGGCCGATGCGGTCTTCGAGCTGCGCGACATGTCCGTGCACTACGGCGCCTTCCGCGCGGTGCGCGACCTCTCACTGACCGTCCGACGCAACCGCATCACCGCCCTCATCGGCCCCAGCGGCTGTGGCAAGTCGACCGTGCTGCGAAGCCTGAACCGCATGAACGACCTCGTGCCGGGCGCGCGGGTCGAGGGGACGGTCCTCTACGACGGCCAGGACATCTACGCGCCGGACGTCGACGCGGTCGAGGTGCGCCGGCGCATCGGCATGGTGTTCCAGAAGCCGAACCCGTTCCCGAAGAGCATCTACGACAACGTCGCCTTCGGGCCGCGCCTCAACGGCTTCCGCGGCGACCTGGACGGGCTGGTCGAGGAGGCGCTCCGGCGCGCCGCGCTGTGGGACGACGTCAAGGACAAGCTCCGGCAGAACGCCCTGTCGCTGTCCGGTGGCCAGCAGCAGCGGCTGTGCATCGCGCGCGCCATCGCGGTCGAGCCGGACGTGATCCTGATGGATGAGCCGGCCAGCGCGCTCGACCCCATCGCGACGCTGCGGATCGAGGAGCTGATGCGTGAGCTCAAGGAGAACTACACGATCGTGATCGTCACGCACAACATGCAGCAGGCGGCGCGCGCCAGTGACGAGACGGCGTTCCTGACCATGGGCGACGACCGGGCCGGCTACCTGGTCGAGATGGCGCCGACGGAGCAGCTGTTCACGCGGCCGGCGAGCCAGCTGACCGAGGACTACATCACCGGTCGGTTCGGCTAGGAGGAGCCCGATGGAGATGGAGCGAACCGCGCAGACGGAGTCCGAGCACCTCGGACCGCGCGCCACGTTCGATCGCGCGCTGGATCGGGTGAAGGACGACGTGCTGCGCCTCGGCGCGATGGTCGAGGACGCGCTGGCGCGCGCCGGACGCGCCCTGGTGGAGCGCGACAGCGAGCTGGCCGACCGCGTTCGCTGGGACGACGCCCGCGTCAACGACCTGCAGCGCGACATCAACACGGAGATCACGACGCTCATCGCCACGCAGGCACCGGTTGCGCGCGACGTCCGCGAGCTGCTGGCGCTGTACCACGCCTCGGCTGAGCTCGAGCGCATGGGCGATTACGCGGTGAACATCGCGAAGCTCGCGCAGCAGCTGGCCGCCGAGCCCGAGACGCCGATCCTCAAGCAGATCCCGCGCATGGAGCAGGTGTGCCGCTCGCAGCTGCGCGCCGCGATGCGCGCGCTGGTCGACGTCAGCGAGGCGGACGCGCGCGCCGTCTGCCAGCGCGACGACGAGATCGACCACCTCTACAACAGCGTCTACGAGGACGCCGTCGGGATCATGCAGACCGAGCCCGAGCGCGCGCGACAGGCCATCCACATGCTCTTCGCCGCGCACCACCTGGAGCGGCTCGGCGACCGCGTGACGAACATCGGGGAGGACGTGGTCTACCTGGCCACCGGCCAGGTCGAGGATCTCAACCCCTGAGGGGGTGAGCCGATGCGCCGCCGCCTGCTCGTCGTCGAGGACGACGCCACGCTCGGCCAGACCCTGCGCTTCAGCCTCGCTCGTGAGGGGTACGACGTGAGCGTCGCGACGACCGGTCCCGCGGCGCTCGATGCCGTTCGTGCCCGCCGCTGCGACCTCGTCCTGCTGGACGTGATGCTTCCCGGGATGAGCGGCGTCGAGGTGCTGCGCGTCATGCGGCAGGAGGGCATCGAAACGCCGGTGATCATCGTCTCGGCCAAGACCGAGGAGCTCGACCGCGTGGTCGGCCTCAAGGTCGGCGCGGACGACTACGTGACCAAGCCGTTCAGCCGCGCGGAGCTGCTGGCACGGATCGAGGCGGTGCTGCGGCGCGGACGGCGGGCCGAGGCGGAGGAGGCGACCGCGTCGGAGGTGCTCGAGTTCGACGGGCTGCGGATCGATCCCGAGCGACGCGAGGTGACGCTGGCGGGCGAGGCGCTGCACCTGACCACCAAGGAATTCGACCTCCTGGCGCACCTGGCGGCGTCACCCGGCCGCATCTTCACGCGGGACCAGCTGCTGTCGCGCATCTGGGGCTTCGACTACGAGGGCGATACGCGCACCGTCGACGTCCACCTCAGCTGGCTGCGCACCAAGCTGCGCGGGCACGGCGGCCACAACTGGTTCCGCACGGTGCGGGGGGTCGGCTACGCGTTCGCGCCGCCCGAGCCGTGACGACGCCGGACGCGGCCGCCGCCTTCGAGGCGCTCCTGGCGCGGCGTGGCGGCGATGCCGTCCTGCTCCTCGACGCCAGCCTGCGGGTCGTCCGCGCCGGCGACGAGGTGGCCGCCCTGGCCGAGCGCCCGGTCCACGCGCTGGCGGGCATGAGCCTGATCGCGGCGCTGGGGTCGGCATCGGTCGACTCGCTGGCCCGCCGTGCCGCCTCGACCGGCGATGCGCAGAGCGGCGAGGCGGACCTGGGCCACCTCGGGGCGCGGACCTTCGCGGTCGACGCGCTGCCGATCGATGGGGGCGGCGTGGTCCTCTCGCTGCATGACATCACCGCGCTGCGGCGGATGGAGCGTGTGCGGCGCGACTTCGTGGCCAACACCGGCCACGAGCTGCGCACCCCGCTCACCTCGATCAAGCTCCTGGCCGAGACGCTCGCCTCGGGCGCGGGCGAGGATGCGACGCTCACCGCCGAGTTCGCGACCCAGATCGAACGCGAGACGGACCACCTCGTTCAGCTCGTGGACGAGCTGCTGGAGCTGACCCGGATCGAGTCCGGTGAGACGGACCTGGTGCTCGAGCGTGCCGATCCGTCGGACCTGGTGGCTGCCTGCGCGGCGCGCATCGGTCCCGTCGCCCAGCGACGCGAGGTGTCCGTCCGCGTGGGGCCGGACGCCGCCGGCGAGGTCGCGGTCAGGGTCGACCGCCAGCGGCTGGGGCAGGCGCTCCTCAACCTCGCCCACAACGCCGTGAAGTTCAGCCACCCCGGCGGTGAGATCCGGCTGTCGTGGGAGCGGACCGATGGGCACGTGCGCTTCGCCGTCGCCGACGACGGCGTCGGCATCCCCGAGCAGCACCAGCCGCGCGTGTTCGAGCGCTTCTACAAGGTCGATCGGTCGCGCACGCCGGAGCGCGACGCCGGGATGCCCGGCGGCAGCGCCGGCCTGGGGCTCTCGATCGTCCGGCACATCGCCGAGGCCCATGGCGGCTCGGTGGGCATGACGTCGGAGGAGGGCGTGGGCTCCACGTTCTGGATCGAGGTGCCGGTCGCGGTCTGACCGACGTCGCGAGCAGCGCCGTCAGCCCTCCAGCGCCAGCTCCAGGAAGGCGAGCACGTCGGCCCGCTCGTCGATCAGCTTGCTGACCGGCTTCCCCACGCCGTGGCCAGCATCGGTGTCGATCCGGATGACCACCGGCGCGTCCGCGTCCTGCGCCGCCTGCAGGGCGGCCGCGAACTTGAACGAGTGGCCGGGCACGACCCGGTCGTCGTGGTCGCCGGTGGTCACCAGGGTGGGTGGGTACGCGACGCCCGGTCGGACGTTGTGCAGCGGCGAGTAGGCGCGCAGCCATTCGAACTGCTCCGGGTCGTCGGCGGAGCCGTAGTCGCTGGTCCAGCCCCAGCCGATGGTGAAGCGGTGGAAGCGCAGCATGTCCATGACCCCAACCTCGGCGACGGCCGCGCCGAACAGCTCCGGGTGCTGCGTGATCGACGCCCCCACCAGCAGTCCACCGTTCGAGCGTCCCAGGATCCCGATCCGCTGGCGGCGCGTCCAGCCGGATGCCGCCAGCCAGCGGGCACAGGCGGCGAAGTCGTCGAACACGTTCTGCTTGTTGGCCAGCCGACCGGCGTCGTGCCATGCCTTGCCGTACTCGGCGCCCCCACGCAGCGAGGCGACCGCCAGCAGACCGCCGCGCTCCATCCAGGCCAGCCACTCGGGCTTGAAGGTCGGCCCGACGGGCACCTGGAACCCGCCGTACCCGTACAGCAGCGTCGGGACGTCGCCGCTCGGCGTCACGTCGCCGCGATGGGTGAGGAACAGCGGCACGCGCGTGCCGTCGTCGGAGGTCACGAAGACCTGCTCGGTCACGTACGCGTCGGGATCCCACCCCAATGACGGCCGTGACACGGTTCGCACCGAGCCGTCGGCCATCCGAACGGCCAGGACCGATGCGGGCGCCGCGAACGTGAGGAAGGTCACGAACAGCTCGTCGTCCTCGCGGCGCCCGGCCAGCTCCGCAACGGTCCCGATGGCGGGCAGGGCGACCTGGGTCACGAAGGTGCCGTCGAGCTCGTGGATCGCGAGGCGGTGGTGCGCGTCGTGGAGCGTGAGGACCGCCAGGCGTCCCCCGGCCAGCACGACCTGCTCGATCGCGTCGGCGCCCTCGCCGATGAGCTCGCGCAGCACCGGCTGCGCATCGGCTGCCGCATCGCCTGCCGCATCGGCCGAGACAACGCGCCCGTTCGGCGCGTCGCGGTCCGTCAGCAGGTAGAGGGTGCCGTCGACGGCGCCGATCGGCTCGTAGCGCGCATCGGGGACGTCGAGCAGGCGCCGGACCTCGATCGAGTCCACCCCGCCGGCGAGGTCGGCCACC
>DASTYP010000125.1:0-3173 GCA_035764845.1 Candidatus Limnocylindria bacterium | reverse complement strand
CAGGCCCTGGGTGATGACGTCGACCTCCCGGCTGGTGACGCCGAAGCGGCGCAGGGTGTATCGGGCCATCTGCACCGCCAGCTCACGCTCGCCCTCGACCGTCTGGGTCGCGCCGCGGTCCAGCAGGCGACGGGCCTCCTCCGGCGTCTCGACGCGCGCCACGATCTCGATCCGCGGATTGACGCTGCGGGCGTGCTCGACGGCGAACTCGGCGGCCGGAGGGTCGTAGGCGGCGAAGACCAGGACGCGGGCCCGCTCGATGCCGGCGTGGTGCAGCAGCTGCGCATCGGCGATGTCGCCGTACAACGCCTGGATGCCGCGCTTGCGCAGCGCCTCCACGGTCCGGCGATCCTCCTCCACGACCACGAAGCGGAACGACCGGGCCTCGAGGGCCCGCGCCACGGTGCGTCCGACACGGCCCCAGCCGCAGATCACGGCGTGCCCGCTCATCGGCTCCTGGCTGTCGGCCGGCAGTGCCAGGCGCCCACCGCCGTGATCGAGCCGGCCGCGGAGCGCCGGATGGCGCTTGAGCCACGCGTCGAGCGGGTCCACCAGCGCGAACATCAATGGGTTCAGGGTGATCGAGATCAGCGCGCCGGCCACGACGAGCTGGTACGCCTCTCGCGGCAGCAGGTCGAGCGCCGCGCCCGCCGTCGCCAGGATGAAGCTGAACTCCCCGACCTGCGCCAGGCCCGCCCCCACGGTGAGCCCGGTGCGCACCGGGTACCCCAGCACGGCGACGATGCCGACGGCGGCCACGGACTTGCCGATGACGATCAGCGCCACGACGGCCAGCACCACCAGCGGATTCGCGACGAGGTAGGCGGGGTCCAGCAGCATCCCGACCGAGACGAAGAAGAGGACGCTGAAGGCGTCCCGGAGCGGCAGGGCGTCCGCCGCAGCCTTGTGCGAGACGTCGCTCTCGCCCACCACGGCCCCCGCCAGGAAGGCGCCGAGCGCCAGCGACACGCCGAAGATCGCGTAGGACGCGAAGGCAATCCCGAGCGCGATCGCCAGCACGGCCAGGGTGAACATCTCCTGCGACCCCTCGCGCGCGACCTGCAGCAGCAGCCAGGGCACCACGCGCGCTCCGACGACCACCATCAGCACGCCCAGTACCGCGGCCTTGAGCAGCGCCTCGCCGAGCGCCAGCACCACGTCCACGCCGCTCCCGCCGGACCCCTGAACCACCAGCGCGAAGCCGGGCAGGAGGACCAGCACCAGCACGGTGAAGATGTCCTCCACGATGAGCCAGCCCACGGCCGCGCGCCCGTGCACGGTGTCGAGGGCGTTGCGCTGGATGAGGGCCCGCAGCAGGACGACCGTGCTCGCGACCGACAGCGAGAGGCCCAGCACGACGCCGGCGGCGACGCCCCAGCCGATGAGCATCGCCAGGCCGATGCCGAGCACCGTCGCGACGGTGCTCTGGACGATGGCGCCCGGGATTGCGATGCCGCGCACCGCCAGCAGATCTCGGAAGCTGAAGTGGATGCCGACGCCGAACATCAGCAGGATCACGCCGATCTCGGCCAGCTCGGTCGCGACCGCCTGGTCGGCGAAGAGGCCGGGGGTGAACGGGCCGAGGGCGACACCGGCCAGCAGGTAGCCGACGATGGGCGGAAGTCGCAGGCGCCGCGCCAGGAAGCCGGCGACGAAGGCCACGCTCAGCCCGAGGGCGATGGTGGTGATCAGCTCGCCGCCGTGCTCCACGCGATGCTCCGCTGCCGTGGTGGGTGGAGCCGGCATCGGCGTCGGTCGTGCGTCGTGCGCTCAACGGCCGGCGTGATGAGAATGGTCGGGGCGAGAGGATTTGAACCTCCGACCTCGTCGTCCCGAACGACGCGCGCTACCAAGCTGCGCCACGCCCCGACCGGAGGCTCCGATGGTAGCAGCCGAAGGGCCGACGGTCCACCGCCGGGCCCTCCCCTATAGTCGCGCCGATGACCGAGCCGCCCGAGCATCCACGCGCGCCTGATGGGCTGCTCATCGCGCTGACCGTGGCCACGAACGGCGGCGTGCTGGTTTTGGGCCTGGTGGCCGCCTGGTGGGTCGGCGCGCACCTGCCGAACCCGTTGGCCGCCTGGGACCGATGGGACGCGCCGCACTACACCGACATCGCGGTCTTCGGCTACATGGCCAACGACCCGGGCAACCTGGTCGGGCCCAACGGCTACCGGCAGGTCTACCCCGGCGACCTCGACCTGTACATCGTCTTCTTCCCGCTGTACCCGTGGCTGGTCGGGGCCGTGAACGCGGTGCTCCAGGCGCCGGTGGCATCGGCGTTCGTCGTGTCGGGCGTGGCCTCGCTGTTCGTCGCGCCCCTGCTGTACCGGCTGGTGGCGGCCGACCTCGGCGGCCGCATCGGCCTGTGGGCCGCGGCCTTCCTGCTGACCTTCCCGACCGCGTACTTCCTGCACATCGGCTACACCGAGAGCCTCTTCCTGGCGCTCGCCTTCGGCTCGATGTGGCTGGCGCGGACCAACCGATGGTGGGCGGCCGGGGTGCTCGGCGGGCTCGCGGCGCTGACGCGGGCGAACGGCCTGGTGCTGCTGCCGACACTGGCGGTCGAGGCCTACCTCCAGTGGCGCGTCGACCGGCGCGTGCGGCTCCAGTGGCTGGCGATCGGCGGTGTCGCCATCGGCTTCGCGGTCTACCTGGGCGTCAACGCCGCGGTCTACGGCGACCCGTTCGCCTTCAGCCTGATCCAGCGCGAGCACTGGTTCAAGGACCTCTCCCCGCCATGGGAGGGCATCGCCGGGATGATCGGCTGGACGGCCAACGCCGAGGCCGATACGGCCTTCATGCTCGGCTGGATGGAGCTGCTGTTCACGGGGATCGGGCTGGCCGCGACGGTGCTCACCGCGCTCTGGCTGCGGCCGAGCTGGGCGGTGTGGATGGCGGGCAACTGGCTCCTGATCACGGGCACCGGGTTCGTGATGAGCGTCCCGCGCTACGTGCTGGTGCTGTTCGGGATCTTCGTGTGGATGGCAATGGCCGCGCAGCGCTGGCCGTGGGTCGGCTGGCTGCTGGCCGCGCTGTCCGTGGCCTCCATGGGCTACTTCGCGTGGCGCTTCGCCATCGGCTGGTGGGCGTTCTGAGGTTGCGCCGTTCGGCGGACAACGAAATGTCCCGAAGGAACCGCGGCGACCGTTGAGGTGATCTCAGGTCTGCCA
>DASTYP010000124.1:0-7571 GCA_035764845.1 Candidatus Limnocylindria bacterium | reverse complement strand
GATCGCGCCGAGGACCAGGCCGAGCAGCAGCACGCCGATGACGACCAGGACTCCGTAGCCCTCGCTCTGCCCGTCCATGTTCGCGGCGGCGACCACGCTGGTGAGGGCCATCATCGAGCCGATGGAGAGGTCGATGCCGCCTGAGATCACGATCACCGCCTGCGCCGCGGCCGCCAGGGCCAGTGGCAGGACCGAGATGGCGAGTCCCTGGATGCCGGTGACGCCGTACGTCGGCTGGATGATCTTCGTGGCGATGAGCAGCAGCACCAGGAAGCCCAGCAGGCCCAGCGTCCAGGCGTGGCGCCGAACGAAGTCGGTCAGCAGGGCGTTCGCGCCGGCCGCGCGCAGCGTCGCGAAGCGGGCGCTCATGTCGCAGCGGCCTCCGGCTGGACCTGCTCGGGCACGGTCGCGTCACGATGCCGGCGCAGGTTGTGCGCCGCCCGGAGCAGGGTCTCCTCGTCGGCATCGGCCGCGTCGAGCTCGTCGACGACGCGACCGCCGAAGATGACCACGGCGCGGTCGCACGCCAGACGGATCTCGTTGAGCTCCGAGGTGTACAGGATCACGCCCGCACCCGCCGCCGCGAGGTCGCGGAGCAGGCGGTAGATCTGCTGCTTGGTCCGGATGTCGATGCCGCGGGTCGGGTCGAAGCACAGCATGGTGTGCACGCCACCGGCGACCCAGCGCGCGATGGTGACCTTCTGCTGGTTGCCGCCGGACAGACGGCGCACCTCGCGCTGCGCGCGCGTGTCGATCTGGAGCCGCTCGATGGCCTCGTTGACCTTCCGGCGCTCCTCCGCGACGTCGATGAGCCCCCAGCGACGGACGCGCGCGGCGAAGGGCAGTGCGATGTTCTCCCGAACCGATCGCTGCATCAGGAGCGCCTCGGCACGGTCCGCGGCCACGTACACGACGCCCTCGCGGATGGCGTCGGCCGGGTGGCCGAACGAGACGGGCCTGCCGTCGACCAGCAGCTCACCGTCGCTCGGCCGAGCGGCTCCCGAGAGGACGTTGAACAGCTCGTCCTGGCCCTGGCCCTCGAGCGCGACCACCCCGAGCACCTCGCCGGGATAGACGTCGAACGAGACATCGGTCAGGTGACGGCCCGCGCTGATGCCGCGCGCCGAGAGGCGAGGCGTTTCGCTGATTCGCGCCCCCGCCCCCGTGCGATCCTCGGTCTCCTCGAGGGCCTGGCTTACCTCGCCCAGCATGAGCTCGACGATGCGCTCCTCGGATCCGGCGGTGACGTCCACCACGCCGACGGTCTCACCCTCGCGCAGCACCGTCGCGCGGTTGCAGAGCGAGCCGATCTCGCTCATCCGGTGCGAGATGAAGATCACCGAACGCGAGCCGCCACCCTGCCGGCGGATCGTTTCCAGGACGCGGTCGCTCAGGTTGGCGGGCAGCGCCGCGGTCATTTCGTCTAGGAGCAGGATGTCGGGCTCGATGGCCATTGCCCGGGCCAGGTCGATGATGCGGAGCGAGGCGAGCGGCAGGCGGCGGGCCAGCCGCGACAGGTCCAGCCGCTCCAGGCCGAGCTCCGAGAGCCAGTGTCGGAACGCCTCGACCGGCGTCTCGGTCAGCCGCAGGTTGGAGCGGATGTCGAGGTCCGGGATGAGCGACGGCTCCTGGTAGACGGAGACCACCCCGTGCCGGCGTGCCTCAGCGGGTGAGTGGTCCGTGCGTGGCTTGCCGGCCACCATGATGGTGCCGCTGTCCGGGCGGACGGCACCGGTCAGGATCTTGACGAACGTGCTCTTGCCGGCGCCGTTCGCGCCCATCAGGGCGTGGATCTCGCCGCGACGGACGGCGAGCGACGCACCACGCAGCGCGACGACGGCTCCGTAGGCCTTCGAGACCCCGGTCGCCTCCAGCAGCAGGTCGGTCGCGGTGGTGGTGGTCATGGTCACCTGATGCGTGGGGATGCCGGCTGGCGCCGGCATCCCCGTTCGCTCGTGGCTCGGAACGCCTACTCGCCCGGGCCGACGCAGTCGATCGCCTGCTCGGGGGTGTAGCTCGTCCAGCCGTCGATCTGCAGGCCAAGCGGCCACAGCGGATCGAGACCGTCGACCTGCCACGACTCGAGCAGCTGACGACCCTCGTCACTGACGTTGTCCGCGAGGACCGGCGTCAGCAGAACGGTGTTGGGCTGCGAGGCATCCTCGGCCGTCTGAACGTCCTCACCGTTGAGGAGCTTCAGCGCCAGGTTGACGCCGGCGCCACCGACGGCGGCCGTGTTGGTCACGGCAGCGCCCTCGAGGCCCGAGTAGCCCTCCTCGTCGAGGAGCTGAGCGACGAACGCCCCGAGGTCCGCACCGACGATCGGCACGTAATCCTCACCGGCAGCCTTGATCGCATCCACGACCTGGCTGTCCATGCCGGACGTCCAGATGCCGTCGATGTCGGCGTACTGGCCGCTGGCCAGGAAGTCGTTGATCAGCTGGGTGGTCGTCGCCGGATCCCAGCCGGTGTGGACGCCTTCCTCGTTCGGAACGACCTGGATGTCCGGGTACTCCTCGAGCGCACGCTTGAACCCGATGTCGCGGTCGCTGTCGGCCGGGTGACCGGCGAGGCCGCGCATGTAGTACACGGTGCCTTCGCCATCGAGCTGCTCGAACAGCCACTTGGCGCCGAGATAGGCGTACTCGACCTGGTTGTTGTACAGGTTGTACGTGTTCTCGTCGGTGACGTAGGCATCGACCGAGACGGTGACGATCCCCGCGTCATGCGCTTCCTGGAGCGCCGGGTTCAGGGCTTCGGGATCGTTCGGGTTGAAGACGATCGCGTCGACATCGGCGGCGATGAGGTCGCGAATGTCGGACAGCTGACCGGCTGCATCGGTGTTGCGGTGGATGGTCACGAGCTCCGTGACCTGGTCGGACGCCAGGGCCTCCGCCTTCGCGGTGCAGACCTGCTCCTCGCGGAAGCCGTTGCCGACGCCGCCACCATTCGAGTAGCCGATGCGGTAGCTCGCGTCACCGCCGCCCTGGCTCGCCGGAGCATCCGACGATCCGGGCTGCGACGCCGAAGCGGAACCGGTTCCGCCCGAACACGCCACGAGCACCAAGGCGATGGCGACCATCGCCACCATGGATTGGAATCTAACCCTCGTCATGGACTGAAATCCTCCTCCTGTTTCCCCCCAACGACACACGTTCTCGCTCACCTCCTCGCATTGTCGAAGATTGCCGCCACGCGGCGGGCATGTTCTCGGTACGCCTCGTCGAACAGCGCTCGCGAGCGCTCTTCCCCGACCACGGAGGGTCGGGTGAGGACGGGAGGCATGGCGTGGCGCTCCGTCAGGAGCTCCGCCACGCGCACCTTGATCGAATTGACGATGGCCACGGCCGCCACCGTCGAGCCCGGGCCGACTGGCGTGTCGAGCCCCGGCAGATCGCACAACGCGTCCGCGTGGGGCGTGCACAGGTCGATCACCAGGTCGGCTTCGTCCAGCAGCCGCGACCCGACCTCGGCGGAGGGCTCGCCGGCCATCGACTGCGCGACGGAGGTCACGGCGATCACGCGCAGGCCGCGCTTCCTGGCGCCGCGCGCCATCTCCACCGGCACGGCCGTGAGGCCCGAGGCCGAGAACACGACCATGACGTCGTGCGGCCCGAAGCGGAAGTTGTCGAGGATGACCTCTGCCAGGCCCGGCGTCCGCTCGATGAACATCGCCTGCCGCTGGCCGTTCGCGCCGACGACCTGGGTGTGGAACGTCATCGATAGCTCGACGAGCGGGTTGAACCCGGGGTACGAGCCGTAGCGCGGGAACATCTCCTCGACCGGGATGCGTGAGTGCCCGGTGCCGAAGAGGTGGACCAGGCCGCCCGCGGCGATGGCGTCGGCGCACCACTGGCTGGCCCGCTCGATGGCGTCGCTCTGCGTGGCGGCGACCCGCTCGATGAGCGCGGTCGCCTCCGAGATCCAGCGCACGGCCGGCGGCGCGGCGGCGTTCACGTCAGTACGCGCCCTCGTCGGTGGTGGCCGGACCCGCCGTCACCCCGGTACCGGAGCGCCGCGCCCGGAAGTCGTCCAGGATCGGCTTCGTCTGGGTCGCGCCGATGCGCGTGACGCCGAGGTTCATGACGGCCAGCAGGTCGTCCAGGGTGCGCACCCCGCCCGCGGCCTTGACCTGCACGTGCGGCGAGGTGACGCGTCGCATCAGCGCCAGGTCCTCGTGCGTCGCGCCGGAGGGGGCGAAACCGGTCGACGTCTTCACGAAGTCGGCGCCGGCGGCCTCCGCCAGTCTGCTGCCGCGCTCCTTCTCGTCATCGGTCAGGTAGGCGTTCTCGAGGATCACCTTGACGATGGCTCCGGCCGCGTGGGCCACCCCGACGACGGCGGCGATGTCGGCTCGAACGTCCTCGTCGCGCCCGGACCTCAGCGCGCCAATGGGGATGACCATATCGAGCTCGGTCGCCCCGTTGGCGAGAGCCTCCCTCGCCTCGAAGACCTTCGTGGCGGTCGTGGAGGAGCCATGCGGGAAGCCGATGACGGTGCCGACGGCCACATCGGTCCCGTCGAGCAGGGCCTTCGCGCGTGCGACGTCCACGGGACGAACGCAAACCGAGGCGACGTCGTACTCGGCGGCCAGGCGGCAGCCCTCCTCGATGAAGGCGTCGTCCAGCTCGGGCTTGAGCAGCGAGTGGTCGATCGTCTTGGCGAGCTGACGCTCGGTGACGTTGTCGACCGTGAACCGGGGCGTTGTGCTGGTGGTCATGGCGTTCACTTGATGTACGGGCGGAGGACGTCGCGGGCGATCAGGAACCCGCGCTTGATGAGCTCATCGGTCTTCTCGAAGTCGCGATCCTCGTGCTCGATCGCGACGGCGCCGTCGTACCCGGCGCGGTACAGGGCGGCGAAGATCTTGGGCCAGTCGGCGTCGCCCAGGCCCGGCAGGCGGGGGATCTGCCACCCCATGCCGCCGGACAGGCTGCCGCGCTCGTACAGCCCGTCGCGGTTGATCTGGACGTCTTTTGCCTGCACGTGCCAGATCGACGGGCCGAACTCGCGGATGAAGCGCTCCTGGTCGATCATCAGCCAGACCAGGTGGCTCGGGTCGTAGTTGAGCCCGATGGTGTCGCCCCAGGTCTCGATGATGCGCCGCCAGATGTACGGGGACCAGGCGATGTTGTTCCCGGCCGGCCACTCGTCGTAGCTGAAGATCATGGGGCAGTTCTCGATCGTGACCTTCACGCCGTGCTCGGTGGCGTGGTCCACGATCTCGGGCCAGATCTGGAGCGCGCGCTCCCAGTTGGCGTCGACGTGGAGCTTGGGGTCGCCGCCCATGAAGGTGTTGAAGTACGGGACACCCATCTTGGCGCACGCCTCGATGACGAGCTTCATGTGGGCGATCGCCGCCTCGCGGGTCTCCCGGTCCGGGTGCATCGGGTTGGGGTAGAAGCCGAGCCCGGAGATGCCCAGCCCCTTCGACTCGACCTCCTCGCGGATCTCCTTCGCCTGCGACTCGGACAGGTCGGCGACGTCGATGTGCGAGGTGCCGGCGTAGCGGCGCGTGGGGCCGCTGGCGCGCGGCCAGCAGGCGATCTCCAGGATCTCGAACCCATTGCCGGCCGCCCAGTCGGCGACCTCGTTCAGCGGCGTGTCGGGGAACGGTGCGGTCAGGAAGCCGAGCTGCATCGGATCACGCTCCTCTGAGGTGGTGCATGGGTGTCATCGGCCCCGCGCGACCGCGGTCCATCGGCCGTCCGATGCGCTTCGGGCCACGGCGTCTCCGACGAGCATCTCGTCGTGGCCGTCCGCGAAGGTCGGGTAGACCGGGCGCTCAGAGGGACCGCCCGCCCCGACGTCGGCGTAGACGGCGCGGAAGAGCGCCGCGAACGTATCGGCAAAGCCCTCGACGTGCCCGCCGGGGAGCGCCGCGGCCGCCTGGCCCGGCGCATTCATCAGCGCGGGGTTGCGCTGCAGGATCTCGTTGGGTGCCTCCCGATGGCCGACCCACAGGTGGTCGGGCAGCTCCGATTCCCACGCGACCGCGGACGACGAGCCGTCGATCTCGTACTCCAGCGAGTTCTTGCGGCCAGGGCTGAGCTGGCTCACCGCCACGGTCCCGCGCGCACCGTTCTCGAAGCGCAGCAGGATCGTCGCGATGTCCTCGGTGCCGATCTTCCGCTCGACCGTGTTCGCCGCGCGTTCCGTCGAGAAGGTCTCGACAGGGCCGGCGGGCTGGTGCCTGGTCGGAATGAAGGTGTGAAGGTCCGCCATGACCTCAGTGATGCGCAGCCCGGTCATGAACGAGACGAGGTCCAGCCAGTGCGAGCCGATGTCACCGACCGCGCGCAGCGACCCGCCCAGGTCCGGCTCCAGCCGCCAGTTCCAGTCGCTCTCGAGCAGCAGCCAGTCCTGGAAGTAGTGCCCGCTCACCAGGCGAACGTCACCCAGCCGTCCCTCGCGGACCATGCCCGCCACGTGCTGGTTCAGCGGGTAGAAGCGGATGTTGAAGTTGACGGCATTGACGCGACCGCTGTCCGCCGCCAGGCGCACGAGCTCGCCCGACTGCTCGCTGGTCAAGGCGAGCGGCTTCTCGCACACGACGTGGCGGCCGGCCGCCAGGATCTGCACGACCTGCGGATGGTGGAGGTGGTTCGGGCTGGTGACGTGCACGACCTCGACGCGCTCGTCGGCGAGCAGCTCGTCCAGGCTGGCGTAGGCCCTGGGAAGGCCGATGCGCTGCGCGCTCGCCGCCCCGCGCTCCGGGGACGAGCCGAGGAGGCCGTGGACCTGCACGCCGATCCGGCGCAGGGCCTCGATGTGGACCGTTCCGATGAAGCCGCTGCCGATGACGGCGGCCCCGATCTCGCTCGGTCGCCTCATCGGGATGGGTCTAGATGTCTAGACAGGTCGCGACCGAGCGTCGCGTTCACAGCGGCGGGTGGGTGCACCGCCCGATCATACTTTGGTCCGTCAAGCGCAAAAGTGCGATCGTGCGCCGCCGCGTCGCTATGATCCAGCCCGTGAAGGAACGGCCGACGCTGGACGAAACGCTCGACGCCCTGGTGGCCGTGCTGCGAGAAGTCCGCGCGTCGAGCGGGCGATCCCGGTCGGAGCTCGTGGCACGCACGGGCCTCGCGCGAGGCGCGGTAGCCCAGCGGGTCAGCGAGCTGATCGACCTCGGGCTGGTGACCGAGACCGACGTCGGGCCCAGCACCGGCGGGCGCCCACCGCGGCGCATCGCGTTTCGCGGCGATGCCGGCCACATCCTGGTCGCCGACATCGGGGCCACGAGCATCGACGTGGCGGTGACCGACCTCGAGGGACGCATCCTCGGCCACCGTCACCAGCCGGCGGACGTCGCGGCAGGCCCCGACGCCTGCCTCGCGGCGGTCGACGAGCGGTTCGCCGAGCTGGTCCGCGAGACGCACGGCATCCCCGGCGACCTGTGGGGCATCGGCATCGGCCTGCCGGGGCCAGTGGAGTTCCGGACGGGGCGTCCCGTCTCGCCGCCGATCATGCCCGGCTGGGACGGCTACCCGGTTCGGGAGCGGTTCACGGACCGCTACGCCGCGCCCGTCTGGGTCGATAACGACGTGAACATCATGGCGCTCGGCGAG
>DASTYP010000123.1:0-6039 GCA_035764845.1 Candidatus Limnocylindria bacterium | reverse complement strand
CTCCGTGCTCCTGGTCGACTGATGCTGCCGCCGCCGCTGCGACCGCTCCCCGGGCCGAACGCTCCGGGGAGGGTCGCCGCGGAGGAGCGGCTCCGGGCGGCGGGCGTGACGCCGTACGCGTGGGGCAACGGACCGGGCGACACCTACGCCGCCCACGAGCACGGCTACGAGAAGCTGCTCGTGTGCGCCGACGGATCCATCACCTTCCTGGTGGGATCGGATCAGACGCCCGTGACGCTGTCGGCCGGTGACGGGTTGGTGCTGCCGGCCGGGACGCGGCACGCCGCGGTCGTGGGACCCGAGGGCTGCACCTGCCTCGAGGGCCATCGGGCCGGTTGGGCCGAGTCGCCCTAGACCTTCGGGTTCGTCCGGCGCGCGGCCGCCGCCGCGCGCGCCTCACGCTCGAAGCGGTTGTCGTCGTACCAGCGACCGCCGCGTCGACGGACGCGCATGGAGTCCGCGAGGTACGCGAGCGGGAACGCCCAGCCGATCCGGGCCCACTGGCGCGCGTGCTCGAGCTCGTGCTCAAGCTCGACATCGGTCAATGCTCGCCAGGCGAAGACGTGACGGCCGATGGTGATGGCCAGCCAGTTGGGGATCACGCGCGCGCCCAGCGGCCGCAGCCACGGCACCACGTGGACGGTGGGCGCCTTCACGACTGGTCCGGGTGGAGCAGCAGGTCACGGCGGGACCCCCACCGCTCCAGGAAGCGGTAGAAGTTGCGCTTGCTGAGACGGTCGCGCTCGGCGTCGGGCAGCGACGTCCAGCCGCGGTGTTCGTGCCGATCGAAGGGGAGGGGCTCGGTGCGCATGGCGCGCCAGCCGGCGTCGCGGACCGCGAAGCTCAGGTCCAGGTCGGCGTTGCGGTAGAAGCGGAACCGGCGGTCGACGCCGCCGACCGCGCGCAGGGCCGCGCGTCGAATCGCCAAGCAGTAGCCCTCGACGGCGTCCACCTCGCCGGGCGGGGCGTCCTCGAACTGGCGGGCATCGCCGCTGGTGACGCCCCAGCCACCCGCGACCCCGACGGTCGGGTCGTCGAACGCGGCGAGGAGCTGCGTCCACGCGTCGCCCGTCGGCTCCAGCGAGGTGTCGAGCAGGACGGTGATCTCGCCGCGGGACCGGCGCAGCCCCAGCGTGACGGCGTCCCCCCAGCCCAGGCGGCCATGGCTCTCGAGCACGGCGATCGGCAGCTCGAACGCGGCCAGGAGGGCCGGCAGGTCGTAGCTCGGCTCGTTGGCGACGATCACCAGCTCCCAGGGCACGCTCGGCGGATGCGCGGCGAGCCCGCGGAGGAAGCGGCGCAGGTCGTCCGGGTGATCCTCGGCCAGCAGCTGCAGGCCCAGGGGCAGCTCGGCGGGAGCGTCGAGCAGCGACGGCAGCTCTTCTACCGTCCCGGTGGCGAGCATGGGTCGGGCCGTCGTGGCCCCGCCGGAGTCCTGGACCTCCCATCCGAGCGCGGCGATCCGGTCGCGGAGCGCATCGGCCGTCGCCCAGTCGCGCGCCTCCCGCGCGGCGGCCCGCTCCTCGAGGAGCGCGCGGACGTCGGGCGGCGGGGAGGCATCGGTCATGGACGGAAGTACTCCTGGGGGTGCCCCGAACGTACCGGTCGGTCCGAGGCCACCGCAACCTTACTATCCGACCACGAGCCGCACCGACTGCACCGGCCCGGTGCACCGCGCGCGGTCAGTGCCCTACACGAGGACCAGACGCAACCCATGATGACGAACGAGGTCGGAAGGCTGCTGACGGCGTCCGAGGTCGCCGAGATGCTCCACCTGCACGTGAACACGGTCAAGCGCCTCGGCGATCGGGGCGAGCTGCCGTTCTTCCGCGTGTGCAAGCGTGGTGATCGGCGCTTCCGCTACGACGACGTGATCGACTTCCTCCGCCGGAGCAAGTAGCCGCCCGCCCGACTCCGACCGCATTCGATGCTCCCGGGCCCACACCGGGGCAGGCCGCTGCCAGGGGGGCGGTGGCACGAACGACCGCCGAGGTGCCAATCTCTCGGCGGTCGTTCGCTGTGTGCGTGACGATCCGGGCATAATCGGCCGCGCATGCCCGACGAACCGACGCTGCGCCTCGAGGAGGGGCGCCGGCTCCTGGACACCGGCGACTTCGCCGCCGCCGTCCGCATCCTGGCTCCGCTGACCGGCCATCCCGATCCCGACCTCGCGGGGGAGGCCTGGCTGGCCATCGGCACCGCCCGCTACCGCGCGGACGACGAGCCGGGTGCGCTGGCGGCCTGGCAGCAGGCGGCCAACACGAACGGCGCCAGCGCGTGGCTCGGATGGCGCAGCGTGGCCGAGCAGCTCGTGCGCGATGGCGACCTGGACTCCGCGATCGGCGCCTACCGCGAGGCCGACCGGCGGGCCCCGCCCGGCGAGCGGGGCGCGATCGCCAACCGGATCGCGTGGCTGCTGAAGGAGACCGGCCACGACTTCGAGGCGCGCCGGCAGTTCAATCGCGCCCGGGGTGCCTACGCCACGCACGTTCCCGTGGTCACCTGGGCGATCATCGCCATCTGCGTCGCGGTGTTCGGCATCGACGCGCTGCTCTCCGGCGGCAGCATCCTGTCCGGCGGGCTCTTCGGCAGCGTCGGCCCCGTGGGAGAGGGACAGCTGCTCAACGGGATCATGGTGGCCAGCGGCGAGTGGTGGCGGATCCTGACCAGCACCTTCGTGCACCTCGGGCTGATCCACCTGGGCTTCAACATGTACGTGCTGTACCTGTACGGGCCGGTGGTCGAGCGCATGTACGGCTCGCTGGAGTACGCGCTGATCTACCTGCTGTGCGGCGCGGGCGGCAGCGTGCTGACCATCCTGTGGGACCCGACCCAGTTCGCGGCCGGTGCGTCGGGCGCCATCTTCGGCATCATCGGCCTGCTGTTCGCCGTCTCCCGCCGTCACCATGCGGTGCTCGGGCGCGAGGCGCGCAGCATGATGGCCGGCATCGGCAGCTACCTGGTCTTCCTGCTGATCTTCACCTTCGTCATGCCGCGCATCAGCTGGACCGGCCACCTGGGCGGCCTGGTCGTGGGCTTCGTGCTGGGCTGGCTGCTGCCACCCACCGGGGTCGCGACGCTGGGAAGCCTGTGGCGCTCGCCGACGGGCGAGCAGCTGCACCGCGGCATGCCGGTGAGCCTGCGCCTGGCCGTCTACGCCGGGATGCTGATCCTCCTGGTCGTCGGCTCGGTGGTCGCCGCGAACCTCGTCGGCTGATCGCCACACGGGCGGCACGGCGCGTGCGATCCTGCACGGCATGTGCTTCGACGCTGATGCCCGACCACCCCTCCCGCCCATCCGCGGCGGTGCGATCGACGCCCGCGACCTGACGCTCACCAGCCGGGACGGCACGCGCTTCGCGGCGCACGCCGCCCGCGCCGAGCAGCCCGCCGGTGCGGGAATCGTCATCATCCCCGACGTGCGCGGGCTGGCGCCGTACTACGAGGAGCTGGCCCACCGCTTCGCGGAGGCTGGCGTGCACGCGGTGGCCATCGATTTCTATGCGCGCACCGCGGGCGCCGAGAAGCGCGGGGCCGACTTCGAGTACGAGCCGCACGTGTCCCAGGTGACCATCGACGGTGCGGCGGCGGACGTCGCCGCCGCTGTCGCCTTCCTGCGCAGCCCGGAGGGCGGCGGGGCGACGGCGCTCTACACCGTCGGCTTCTGCCTGGGCGGCCGCCTCAGCCTGCTGCAGGCGACGTCGGGCCTGGACCTGGCCGGGGTGATCGGCTTCTACCCGTGGCCCTTCGGCCCGCATCGCAGCGGGCTGCCGGCCCCGACGGACGAGGCGCCGCGATTCGGGTGCCCGGTGCTCGCGCTGTACGGCGGTGAGGACCGGGGGATTCCGGCCGAAGCCCGGGACGCGTTCGATCGCGCGCTCGACGCTGCCGGGATCGAGCACCGCAGCGTGGTGTACGACGGCGCCCCGCACTCGTTCTTCGATCGCAAGGCGGGCGACTTCGCCGACGCCAGCGCGGACGCATGGGCGGAGGTGCTCGCCTTCATGAACGTGAGTGGCGCCGCACGCTGACGGCGGACGACGCCGGCCTCGCGGTGAGGGTGGCCGCTACGCGCTGGCTGCGGTCCGCTCCGGCGAGGAGGCGCGCGACGCGGACGGACGGACCGGTCGGGTGTACAGCACGAGCACGACGACGATGTACACCAGCCAGGCGATGAACGTGGCCCACTCGGGCGTGCTCGTGTAGCCGACCAGCGCGCGCAGGATGGAGCCGACGACGCCCATCGGTCCGGCATCCGGGCTGTGCGGCAGGATGCCGCTGATGTCGAAGGCGGTGGCGGTCCCCACGGTGATCCAGCCGGCCTCGATGAACTCGTGGACGGCGTAGGAGAGCAGCCCGGCGGCGATGAAGATGAGCGCGACGCCGGTCCAGGTGAAGAAGGTGTGCAGGTTGATGATTCGCGCGCCGCGGTAGAGCGCCCAGCCGATGACGACGGCGAGCACCAGGCCCAGGACCGCCCCGACGAGCGTGCTGCTGGCCTGCGACCCCGCGGCCGTCGCCTGACCCATCAGGAAGAGCGCGGTCTCGATCCCCTCCCGGATGACGGCGGTGAAGGCCAGGGCGCCCAGCCCGAGCAACCCGCCGCTCACGAGGGCCCGGTCCACGCCGGCCTGCAGCTCACCCTTGATGTTGGCGCTGGTGCGTCGCATCCAGAAGAGCATCCACGTCACGACGACGGCCGCGATCAGCATGGCGAAGCCCTCGAAGATCTGCTCCGCCGGCTCTTCGAACCCACCGATGGTGACGAAGAGGGCGACGCCGATGCCGATGCTGACGACGATCGCGGCGCCGACGCCGAGCCAGATCGCGCTGAAGTGACGTTGGTTCCCCGTCTTGGCCAGGTACGCGAGGATGATGCTGACGATGAGGGCGGCTTCGACCCCCTCCCGCAACCCGGTCAGGAGCCCGGTGCTCAAGAACCCGACGTCCAACGTGCTCTCCCGTGCGTCGAGTTCGACCCTGGCTGGATCGTCCGGCCCGACGGCGAGTTAGGCTAGCCTTACTCCGTTCCTTCGTCAAACCGAATCACCGATGAACTGGTCGGGATTCCAGGTGGCGCTGCTCCACCGCAGCATCGGTCTAGAATCGGGCCGTCCCACCCGAGTGACCCCGAGTTCCCGCAGGGAGCACCATTCCCCATGATCGATTTTTCGCTGACCGATGCGCAGCGCGAGGTGCAGCGCACGGCGCGCGCCTTCGCGGAGCGCGAGATCCTGCCCCGCATCTCCGAGATGGATGCCAACGCCACCTACGACCGCTCTCTCTACGAGAAGATGGGTTCGGAAGGTTTCCTTGGCCTGCCCATCCCCGAGGAGTACGGCGGTGCTGGCATGGACTACATCGCCTTCGCGCTGCTATGCGAGGAGATGGAACGCGCCGACACCGCCTTCCGCGTGATCCTGTCCGTTCATACCGGTCTCAACTCGCTGACCCTGCTGCAGTGGGGGAACGAGGAGCAGAAGCAGAAGTACCTGGTCCCGCAGGCGCGTGGCGAGAAGCTGGCGACCTTCGGCCTGACCGAGCCGGGGGTCGGCTCCGACGCCGGCCAGCTGCAGACCACCGCGCGGCGTGACGGCGACCGCTACATCCTCAACGGCAGCAAGATCTGGATCAGCCTGGCCGATACGGCCGACCATTTCCTGGTCTTCGCAAACGTCGATCGGTCGAAGGGATACAAGGGGATCACCGCGTTCATCGTCGAGCGCTCCTTCCCGGGCTTCAGCTCCGAGTCTCTGCACGGCAAGCTCGGCGTCCGCGCCGGCAACACCGGCATCCTGACGTTCAGTGACTGCGAGGTGCCGGCCGCGAACCGGGTCGGCGAGGAGGGGGAGGGCTTCACGATCGCGATGAGCGCGATCGACCAGGGCCGGTACACCGTCGCCGCCGGATCCGTCGGGCTGGCGCAGGCGTGCCTGGACGCATCGGTCAAGTACGCGCACGAGCGCCAGGCCTTCGGTGAGGAGATCGGCCGGCACCAGCTGGTCAAGCAGATGATCGCCAAGATGCACCAGGGCATCG
>DASTYP010000122.1:0-19844 GCA_035764845.1 Candidatus Limnocylindria bacterium | reverse complement strand
AATGGGCCTTCCGGGTGACCATCGTCTCATCCGGCACGGACCTCGCAGGCGTGGAGCGACGTGGACTGGAGCTGGTTCTGGGCGACCGATGCGAGCGTGGCGCGCCTCGTCATCGAGCGCGGCATCGCCCTGGTCTACCTGCTGGCCTTCGTGTCCGCCTGGCACCAGTTCCCCGCCCTGCTCGGTGAGCGCGGCCTGCTCCCGGTTCCCCGCTACCTGGCCTTCCTGCCGTTCCGGCGCGCGCCGAGCCTCTTCCACCTCGGCTACACCGATGCGCGCCTCCGCCTCGTCGCCGGCGTCGGCGCGCTGGGCGCCGCGGCGCTGCTCATCGGGCTCCCACAGCAGGCCCCGCTGCCCATCACGATGGCGACCTGGGCGCTGCTGTGGGTCCTGTACCTGTCGATCGTCAACGTCGGCCAGACCTTCTACGCCTTCGGCTGGGAGTCGCTTCTGCTGGATGCCGGGTTCCTGGCCATCTTCCTGGGCAACGCGGAGGTGGCGCCCCCACTCCTCGTGATCCTGCTCTTCCGCTGGCTGACCTTCCGCCTGGAGTTCGGAGCGGGCCTGATCAAGGTGCGCGGCGACCCGTGCTGGCGAGACGGCACCTGCATGCGCTACCACCACGAGACGCAGCCGATGCCGAACCCGCTCTCGTGGTGGTTCCACCACCTGCCGGAGCCGCTGCACCGGCTCGAGGTGTACGGGAACTTCGTCACGCAGCTGGTTTTGCCGTTCGGGCTCTTCCTGCCGCAGCCGATCGCCGGGCTCAGCGCCGCCGCCATGATCCTGACCCAGGGCTACCTGCTGGTCAGCGGCAACTACGCGTGGCTCAACGCGCTGACCGTCATCCTGGCCTTCTCGGGCCTGCCGGACGCTGCCTTCGGGCCGCTGGCCGATGGGCTGGGCGGCGGCCGCGCGGATGCACCCCGCTGGTTCATCGGCCTTGTGCTGGCCTGGACGCTGGCCACCGTCGTGCTGAGCTGGTGGCCCGTCCGCAACCTCCTGGGCCGCGGCCAGCTCATGAACTTCTCGTTCAACCCGTTCCACCTGGTGAACACGTACGGCGCCTTCGGCAGCGTGACGCGCGAGCGCTACGAGGTCATCGTCGAGGGCACGCGATCCGCCGTGCCGGACGAGGACGCCGAGTGGCTGGCGTACGAGTTCATCGGCAAGCCCGGCGATCCGCGGCGACGGCCGCCGCAGGTCGCGCCGTACCACCTGCGGCTGGACTGGCTGATGTGGTTCGTGCCGTTGTCGCCGGCCTACGCGTCGGAGTGGTTCCCGGCGTTCCTGCAGAAGCTGCTGGACAACGACCGGCCGACGTTGCGGCTGCTGCGCGGCAACCCGTTCCCCGACGAGCCACCGCGCTGGGTCCGCGCGCGATACGCGCGCTACCGCTTCACGACGATGAGCGAGCGCCGCGCCTCGGGGGCCACCTGGGCCGTCGAGCCGGCCGGAACGCTGATGCCGCCGGTCAGCCGGCGGTCGCGGTCGGCGTGACGGAACCGACGCCGGCGAAGGGCGCCGCCAGAACGCTCACCCGCCCGGCGATGATGCGCGCCACCTCGCGCAGCGCCTGCGCGGCGCGCGAGTCATCGCCGCCGGGGTACTGCGGGGAGGTGATCGGCACACCGGCGTCGCCGCCGGATCGGACGCCGGGCTCGATCGGCACGCGGCCGAGGACCTCGAGCTCGAGCTCACGGGCGATCTTCGCGCCGCCGCCGGATCCGAAGATGTCGTGCTCCTTGCCGCACCCGTCGCAGATGAAGCCGCTCATGTTCTCGACCACGCCCAGCGTGCGGACGTTGACCTTGTTGAACATCGCCACGGCCTTGCGCGCGTCGAGGAGGCTGACCTCCTGTGGCGTGGTGACGATCACCGCGCCGGTGAGCGGGATGAGCTGGCTGAGGCTGAGCGCCGCATCGCCGGTCCCCGGTGGGAGGTCGATGACCAGGTAGTCGAGCTCGCCCCACTCGACGTCACGCAGGAACTGGGCGATGGCGCTGTGGATGAGGGGGCCGCGCCAGATGACCGGTGCGTCGCCCTGCAGGAAGTACTGGATGCTCATCATCTTCACGCCGTGCGCGACGACGGGGTTCGGCCGCCCGCCGTTGCCGGTGACGTGGGCGTCCTGCGTGCCCATCATCAGCGGGACGTTGGGCCCGGTGATGTCGGCGTCCAGCAGGCCGACCCGCGCGCCGTCGCGCGCCAGGCTGACGGCGAGGTTCACGGCGACCGTCGACTTGCCGACGCCGCCCTTGCCTGACGCCACGGCGATCGTGTTCTTCACGCCGGGGATGAGATCGGCTGCAGGGCCACCGAAGGTGCGCTTCACATTGCTGGCCCAGTCGACGCGCACGAGGCTGGCGCCGAGGCCGGACAGCGCGTCGACGATGTCGCTCTCGATCTTCGCCTTCAGCGGGCACGCGGGCGTCGTGAGCTCGACCGTCAGGTCCACGACGCTGCCGTCGATCGCGATGTTCTTCACCATCCCGAGCGACACCAGATCGCGCCCGATCTCGGGATCCTTCACCCCGCCGAGCACGGCGAGGATGTTGTCGTCACTGAGCTGGTTGGCCATGACTGGCTCGGGAACTCCTAGCAGAGGGGCCGATGCGGCCCCTGCAGCGTACCAGACGTGCCCCGACGCTTCAGTTCCCGAACCGGTCGGGTCAGGGCAGCCCGTCGAACAGCGAGCCCTCCGGCGAGGCCTCGGCGCCGGCGGGCACCGGGACGGCGGAGGTCACCAGGCGGTAGTGCTCCTGGGCGAGCCACGCGTCGCGCGCCGCAGCCGGCCAGTCGTGGAAGGGACCGACCGAGCCGGTCTGCGAGACGTGCCGGGAGATGGCGGCAAGCTTCAGCTGCGCGTACTCGCCGAGGTCGAGCGACAGCGTCGGCGCGACCGCTGACCCGTACCCCTCGAGCGGCGTCCGATCGCCGAGCACCTCGCCGGTGAGCCGGGCCGGCACCACGAGGTCGTAGAGCTTCGCGGCCCGCCAGGCGACCTGGTCCTCCTCGATGTCGTCCTCGTAGGCCAGCGGCTGGGCCGCCCGCTCGTAGGCCGCGCGGACGGCGCGGGACAACACCACGTGGTCCGGATCTCCGGTGACGCCGTCGGGCCCGAAGGAGAGGATGACCTCCGGCCGATGCATGCGGATCGGCTCCACGATCCGCGCCACCAGCAGGTCGAAGTCCGCCCGATCGAGGTCGCCCTCGGCGTAGTCGAGCATGCGGAGCACGCGGACGCCCAGGAGGGCGACGGAGCGGCGCATCTCGTCCTCGCGCACCGTGTCGAGGTTGCGCCAGGTGATGGCGTCGTACTTGACGTCCCGGTTCTTCCCGCCGGGCGCCGGCGACTTGTCCAGCAGGCGTGCGTCGAACCAGCCGCGCGTGGCGCACACCACGACCACGTATGCCCCGGCCGCCGCCGCGGTGGCGATGGCGCCGCCGAAGCCGAACGACTCGTCGCCCGGGTGGGCGACGACGACCATCAGGCTGCGCGCGGGGGTGCGCTCGCGGACCGGCCGCCAGAGGGAGGACACGGCCGGCAGTATACGGGCCTAGGCGCCGGCCTCGACGGGAATGGCCGCACGGGAATCGGCGCCGTCGGAGCCGCTCTCGGGGCCGCTGTCGGGGCCGCCACCGAGGCCGCCGCCGTCCCGATCGGCGACCGAGCTCTCGATCACCGGCGCGCGGTCCAGGAAGCTCGCGTCACGGCCGATGGCGATGGCGCGCCGAACCTCGTCCAGGTCCAGGATCTCATGCCGCAGCAGCAGCTTGAGCTCGTCGCGCAGCATGGAGCGCAGCATCTCCGGCCCGTCGGTGCTGACCGTGAACCGCACGCCGTGGTCGACGAAGGACCGGACGACCCGCCGGACGGCGGCCAGGTCGTCGAGCACGCCGGTGTTCAGGTTCGACGAGGGACACACCTCCAGCACGATTCCGCGCTCACGCAGCAGGCCCATGACGCCGGCATCTTCCGACGCCCGCACGCCATGACCGATGCGGTCCGGCTCCAATGCCTCCACCGCCCTGCGCACCTCATCGGGGCCGCCCGTCTCGCCGGCGTGGACGGTCAGGCCCAGGCCGGCGCGGCGGCACTCGGCGTAGACGTCGGTGTAGTCGGCGAAGCGGAACCGATCGACCACCGGCCCGGCGATGTCGATGCCGACCACGCCTCGGCTGTGCCAGGCGATGGCCTTGGCCGCGATGATCTCGTTCAGCTCGCGACTGAAGCCGCGATCCAGGCAGAAGACGAGCCCGGCACGGACCTGCGGGTACTCGAGTACCGCGCGGTCCATGCCGCGCACGGCCGCCGCGATGATGTGGTCCAGGTCCTGTTCGCCGCCGCGGTTGCGCTTCATCGGATTGAACCGCAGCTCGAGCTGCGTGATGTTGTTCTTGCGGTACGCGCCGCCGATGACCTCGTACACGCTGCGCTCGACGGCCAGCGGGCTGGACTGGATCAGCTCGGTCCAGTGGAAGAGGTCCAGGTAGGCCTGGAACGAGCGCTTGCGGCGTCCGACGGTGATGAGGTCACGAAACGCCCAGTAGTCCTTGGTCGGCAGGCGGATGCCCTGGGCGTGCGCGATGCCCCACATGATCGGTGGCGTGACGGCCGCGCCGAGGTGGACGTGGAGCTCGGTCAGCGGCGTTCTGGGATCGAGTCGCGAGGCGGGCATCGGCGGGTCGGTGGCGAGTGTGCCGGCGAGTGTAGCGCACGCTTCGCGCGTGATCGGCCCTGCTAGAATCGGCGGCCATGGAGTTCATCCGCAACGCGATCGAGTGGATCGCCGCCGACTCGCCGAAGCTGCTGTTCGACCTCTTCCCATTCCTGATGCTCGGCGTCGTCGGCCTCTTCCTGCTGTGGCTCCTGATCGGCTACCTCCGCGTCAGCCAGGTCGGCATCCACGACGGGCAGGCCGTGCAGCAGGCGGTCGCGCTGCCGCCGGCCACCGACCCGAACGCGCTCCCCGCAGCCCCGCAGGGCGTGCCGTACTGCGCCTTCGACGGCCTCGCCTACCCGCTTGGGGCCCGCTTCTGCACCGCCTGCGAGCGCGACCTGGTGCTCGACTGCGCCACCTGCGGCGCAACCCTCTCGGCGGGCGATGCGTCCTGCTACCGCTGCGGCACGCCGACCGGCGTGGATGCGGCCGCCCACCACCTCGCCTGACCGGCCGCGGCCGATCCGGCCGCTCGACCGGGACATCGCGTGACCGAGCTCATCACTCCACTCCTCGTCGCCGCCCTCGCGGTGCTGCTCGCCACGGCCGCCGCGGGGTTCGTCGTGGCCGTCCTCGCCCCACGCCCGCTCGCGACCACCGGCGGTGCGGACGTCGACGCTCCCCGACCGCCGCTCGCCGGGCTGCTCGTCCCTGGCGTCGGACTCGGGGCCGGGCTGCTGGTCGCGGCGTCCGTCGCGCGGGCGGTCGCCGCCGGGCACGCACCGTGGTCGAACCTCCACGAGGTGAGCATCGCCTTCGCGGCCATGCTGCTCCTCGCCTATCTCGCCCTCGCGCGCAGCGTTCCGATCTCCGGCCTGGCGCCGCTGGCCGCGGTGCTGGGGGCCGGGCTGATCACCGTCGCGCTGAACCTGGATGACCGCGTCCAGCCGCTCGTTCCGGCGCTCCAGCAACCGTTGCTGCTCACCGTCCACGTCGGCACGGCGATCCTCGCCTACGCGCTGGCCGGCGTCGCCTTCCTCGCGGCGGCGGCCGAGCTCGGGCAACGCGCGGCCGGGGGCCGGATCGCGTTGCTGCCGTCCGTCGCGGTGCTGCGGACCGTCGGACACCGCGCGGTGCTCATCGGCTTCCCCATCCTGACCGTGGCCATCGTGCTGGGCTCGGTCTGGGCGAACCTGGCGTGGCGCTCGTACTGGAGCAACGATCCCAAGGAGCTTGCCGCCGCGGCCACGTGGCTGGTCTTCGGCGCCTACCTGCACGTCGCGACCCGCACCGATGGCTGGGGCCGGCTGGCGCCATGGCTGATCGTCGTCGGGTTCGCGGGCGTCCTCTTCACCTACCTGGGAGCCGGCCTTCTCATCGTCGGCGAGCACAGCTACGGGAGGCCGTGATGCAGCACCGCGAGATCACGCTCGAGAGCGGCAGCCAGCCCGCCGTGGTGGACCTGACCGATGCGTGCGTCCGATTCCTGGCGGACGTCCACGCGCGGGACGGGCTTCTCACCGTCTTCGTCCCGCACGCCACTGCCGGCGTGGTGATCATGGAGCTCGGCGCCGGGTCGGACGACGACCTGCTGGCCTCCCTCGAGCGGCTGCTGCCGCGTGACGAGCGCTGGCGACACCGGCACGGCTCGCCGGGCCACGGGGCGGACCACGTCCTGCCGCTGCTGGTCGCGCCGTCGGTGAGCGTGCCCGTCGTTGGTGGCCGGATGACGCTCGGGACCTGGCAGTCGGTCGCGCTGGTCGACCCCAACCGCGACAACCCCCGGCGCACGGTGCAGCTCAGCTTCCTGGCCGGCTGACCTCGGCTGCCGCCCTCGCCAGCCCGCGGACCTGCTCGACCAGGCGGCCCGCGTCGTCCGTCGGCTCGTCGCACGCGTACCCGCGACACGCGTACGCCGTCGCGCGGTCGGCTCGGGCGACCTTGGCGGCGTACAGGGGCCAGCTCGCGTGCTCGTCGCCGCCGCCCACCGACGTCAGGACGAGGTCGGGCACGTAGGGACGCATGGCCGCGACGCGCAGGGGCTGTCCGCGGTCGGCGTCCGTCCAGGCCACGACGACGTCGATCGGCTCTCCCAGCAGCCGATCCGCGGCCCCCAGCATGCGCCCGAAGGCGCTCGGCTGGCGGTCGAGGGCCGGTGCGACCGCCGAGAGGATCGCGCGAGCTCGACGAGCGAGATCCTCGTCGCCGGTCAGCAGCGCGAGCCGCTGGAGCACGTCCGCGCCGAGGCCGTTGGCCGACGGGACGGCGTTGTCCACCATGCCGCGAGGCTGTGCGACCGTCCGTTCGTGCTCGGACGATGTGTCGACGAAGGTTCCGGCCTCGTCGTCCCAGAACTCGGCGACGGCGGTGCTGACCAGCGTGCGCGCGAGCAGCAGCGGCGCCGCCGTCCCCAGCGCCGCGTGGGCGTCGAGCAGGCCGTCGGCCACGGCCAGGTAGTCCTCCGCGAAGGCCGGGGTGTGGGCCTGGCCGTCCCGCACCGTGCGCCACAGCCGGCGTCCCCCGTCGCGGACCAGGTGGCGCTCGACGAACTCGACGAGCTCGGCGGTGACCGCCAGGTACGAGGGACCGTCCAGGACCAGGGCGGCACGCGCGAAGGCGCGCAGGGCGAGCCCGTTCCACGAGGCCAGCTGCTTGTCGTCGCGTGCCGGCCGGGTGCGGCGCTCGCGAGCCTCCAGGAGCGCCTGGCGAGCTCGTTCCACCAGCGTCGCGTCGGCGGCGCCGGGGTCGCTGACGTGGAGGACGTTGGTCCCCTCCCAGTTGCCAGCCGGCTCGACGCCCCAGTACGCGGCCAGGGCGGCCCGTTCGTCGGCGCCGAAGCCGGCGTCGGCCAGGGCGGAGCGGAGCTCCGCATCGGTCCAGGCGTAGAAGCGACCCTCAACGCCCTCGCTGTCGGCGTCGAGCGCCGAGGCGAAGCCGCCATCGGCCGTGCGGAGCTCGCGCAGCATGAAGTCGAGGGTGTCGCGCGCCACGCGCGCGTATCGGTCCGTGCCGGTCGCCCGGTGGGCCTCCAGGTAGGCGTGCGCCAGCAGCGCGTTGTCGTACAGCATCTTCTCGAAGTGCGGCACCAGCCAGTGCGCGTCGGTGCTGTAGCGGGCGAAGCCGCCGCCGAGCTGGTCGTGGATGCCGCCGTCGGCCATGGCGTCGAGCGTCCGCGTCACCATGCGCAGCGCCCGCGCGCTGCCCGTTCGGTGCCACGAGCGCAGCAGGAACTCGAGGGTCATGGGCGGCGGGAACTTCGGCGCACTGCCGAAGCCGCCGTGCACGTCGTCGAAGCTGGCGGCCAGGCGCGTCGTGGCGGCGTCAAGCTGCTGCCACTGCGGTTCGGAGCGGCCGGGGGCGACGGCCAGCTGGGACGCCAGGTGGGACGCCAGCATCCCGGCCTGCTGCTCGATCTCGCTTCGACGGTTGCGGTAGGCGTCCGCGACGGCCTCGAGGACGCGCGGGAAGCCGGGCATGCCGTGGCGATCCTCGGGCGGGAAGTACGTGCCGCCGTAGAAGGGACGCAGGTCCGGGGTCAGGAAGACGCTCATCGGCCATCCGCCGGAGCCGGTCATGGCCTGCACCGCGGCCATGTAGACGTCGTCGAGGTCTGGGCGCTCCTCGCGGTCGACCTTGATCGCCACGAACTCCCGGTTCATGAGCGCGGCGATCTCGGAGTTCTCGAAGCTCTCGCGCTCCATCACGTGGCACCAGTGGCAGGCGGCGTAGCCGATGGAGAGGAAGATCGGCCGATCCTCCGCGCGCGCCCGCTCGAGGGCCTCCGGCCCCCACGGGTACCAGTCGACCGGGTTGTGCGCGTGCTGCAGCAGGTAGGGGCTCGTCTGGTCGGCGAGGCGGTTCGGCATGGACGCCAGTCTCGCACGCGTTGTGCCGCGCCGTACGATGCGTGGCATGCAGGACGACGGCCTTCTGGGCACTGGCGCACTGGACCAGCCGGTCAGCGGCGCAGGGCTTCTACGAGGCCTGGGGGACCGCCGACGAGCCGGGCGAGGAGGGCTGGCGCCTCGAGGGCGACGTCGGCCTCGTGCCCCTGGGCTGAGGCTTCGTCCGCGGCTCAGCCCTCGGGAGCCGGTCGGTCGGACGCCTGGAACTCGGTCAGGCTCAGCGCCGTGCCCTCCCCGCCGCCCATGCACGGGGGCACGAGGATCGAGGTCCCGGCCGGCGGGACGAGCGCAACCTCCGCCGAGTCGGACGGGAAGCGCACGCGCAGCTCGAGCGGCTCCCGGGGCGCGGCGCCACACCAGTTGCTCCACCTCACGCCGATCTCCAGCTGGACGCCACCGGTCACGGTCGTGGTCGGCGTCTCGGCGGACTCGGCCGCGACCAGCACCTCGTCCTGCGCGTCGACGATCCGGGCGGCGAGCCGGCCGCCCAGGACGCAGGCATCGAGCGAGTCGGCGGCGCGGAACACGACGCGCGTCCCCCGCGACCCCGCCCCGGCATCCCAGGGATCGCTGGTGATCGCGAAGTCGGCCGCCCGGCACGGACGGGCTGCCACGGAGCCGGACGCAGCGGGCGTGGTGATCGGCACCATCGAAGCGTCGCTGGCCGAGGCATCGCCGCCGGTGCCGCGCCCGCCGGTCACCAGGCCGTACCCGGCCGCCACGGCCACCACCGCCAGCGCCGTGGCGACCACGACGCCGGCGAAGCGGAGCGCGCTCCCGCCGTTGGTCCGACGAACCCCGATCCGGCTCCGGGCCTCCTCCACGCTGGCCGGCAGCGGCGCGGCACGGTAGGTCCGCTCGTGGGGGTCGACCGACGAACGCAGGGCTCGCTCGAGCTCGTCGCGGGTCATCGGAAGTCCTCCTCGGCCAGCAGGCTGGCCAGCGCGTCCAGGGCGCGGCTCGCATGGCTGCGCGCGGAGACCGGCTTGATGTGCAGGACCTGAGCGATCTGTTCGAAGGTCAGGTCGGCGCGGTAGCGGAGCTGCACCACGGTCCGCTGCCGCTCCGGCAGGCGGTCGACGGCGTCCCACAGGGTCAGCCGATCGGCGACCGAGGCGGACTCCGACCGCGGTGGCGCGGGGCGCAGCCGCTCCGCCAGCCGCTGCACGCGCCGCCGCCATCGGTGCTGATCCATGCTGAGGCGGTACAGGGTGGTGAAGCACCACGCGTCCAGGTCACGGACCGGGGACCGATCCGCCAGGACGGTCCACGCGCGCAGCAGCGTCTCCTGGACGGCGTCCTCGGCGGCCTCGGGCCCGAGCCCCAGGCGGCGGGCGAACCCGTAGAGCTCGGGGCCGCGGCGGGCCTGGAGGTCCACGACGGCCAGCCGATCCGCATCGGCCTGGGCGGTCGATCCGTGCAGCCCTTCGAGCATGCCCATCTCCATCGTCATGCCGGTCCGACGCACGGGACGGGCGAAACGTTGAGCCGGCCTCAGGCGGCGCTGCCCGGCCCGAACTGCTCGGCCGACAGCCGAGCGTACAGCCCTTCGTGGCGCAGCAGCTCATCATGCGTGCCGCGCTCGACGATCCGGCCGCGTTGCATGACCAGGATCTGGTCGGCACGCAGGATGGTCGAGAGCCGGTGGGCGATGGCGATCGTGGTGCGTCCCTCCATCAGCCGCTGCAGCGCGGCCTGGATCAGCCGCTCGCTGACCGTGTCGAGGGCCGAGGTCGCCTCGTCCAGGATCAGGATGCGCGGGTCCTTGAGCAGCACCCGGGCGATCGCCACGCGCTGCTTCTCGCCGCCCGACAGCTTGTAGCCACGCTCGCCGACGACCGTGTCGTAGCCGTCCGGCAGCTCGGTGATCCGCTGGTGGATCGCGGCGGCGCGCGCCGCCTCCTCGATCTCCTCCATCGTCGCCTCGGGCTTGGCGTAGCGCAGGTTCGCCAGCACCGTGTCGTGGAAGAGGTACGTCTCCTGCGTGACGAAGCCGATGACACGTCCGAGGGATTCGAGCCGGATGCCGCGCACGTCGACGCCGTCGATCGATACGGAACCGGCGTCCACGTCGTACAGCCGCGGGATGAGGTAGGTGGACGTCGTCTTGCCGCTCCCCGACGGCCCGACGAGGGCGACCAGCTGGCCAGGGCGGGCCGTGAACGAGATGTCCTCGAGCGCGAACGGCTGGATCTGGGTCGGCACCGCACGCCCCTCGGCCTCCGCCTCGGCGGTCTCGATGGCCGCGTGGAGCTGCGCCGCGGCCACCGGGTAGCGGAAGGTGACGTGGTCGAACCGGACCTCGCCGCGCATCGTCGCCGGCGCGAGGGCCACCGCGTCCGGCGCATCGGTGATGTCGTGCTCCATCTCGAGGTACTCGAAGATGCGGTCGAACAGGGCGAGCGCCCCCTGGATCTCGACCTGCACGTTCAGCAGCTGCCCGAGCGGGAAGAAGAGGCGCGACTGGAGCGTGGTGAACGCCACGATCGTGCCGATGCTGATGTTCGTGTCCCCGCCGATGATCAGCGAGCCGGCCAGCAGGTACACGAACGCCGGCATGATGCTGAAGAAGGTGCCGATCAGGGCGAAGAACCAGCGACCGATCATCTGCCCTCGGATCTGCAGGTCGCCGAGGCGTCGGGACTCCCGCCGGAAGCGCTCGATGGACGCCTCCTGCTGGCCGAAGGTCTTGGAGAGCAGGATGCCCGAGACGCTCAGCGACTCCTCGGTGATGGCGCTGACCTCCGCCAGCGAGCGCTGCGTCAAGGTCGACACCTCGCGCCGCACCTTGCCGACGCGGTAGGTGATGTAGGCGAACACCGGCAGGAGGCCCAGGCTGAGCAGCGTCAGCCGCCAGTCGAGCACGAGCATCGCGATGACGGTGGTGGCGACGGTCGCGAAGTTCGACAGGAGCGAGGCGGCCGTATCGGTGACGACGCTCTGCACGCCGCCGACGTCGTTGCTGATCCGGCTCTGGATCTCGCCGGTTCGGGTCTCGGTGAAGAAGCGCAGGGGCATCCACTGCAGGTGCCGATACAGGGCCAGCCGCAGGTCCTCCATCACCCGCTGGCCGACCACGTTGGACAGGTAGGACTGCCAGACGCCGATGGCGCTGGTGATGATCGGCAGCACCACCATCAGCCCGACCTGGAGGTACAGCAGGTCCAGGTCCTGCGGCCCTCCCGGCAGCAGGTTGTCCAGGACCAGCTTGATCAGGATCGGGTTGACGACGCCGACGCTGACCGTAATCAGGATCAGGACGGCGATGACGGTCAGGCGCCCGCGATACGGCCGGAAGAAGCCGGCGATGCGTCGCAGCGTCTGCCGTTCGCTGCCCGGTCGCCGGGTCAGGTCCGGCTCCGGCGCCCCGAACCGGCCCCACGGGCCACCGCCGCCTCCGCCGCGGCGCGTCACGTCAGGATGATCGAGAGGAAGGCCTGGGCCAGCCCGATGCCCTGCGGCTCACCGATGATCCGCGCGCGCTCCCGCATGCGCTCCTCGACGGTGCCAGGGTCGACCTGGCTGACGTGAGCCAGGATGGAGCGGATGCCGACGTCGAACGTTTCGGACACGTCGAGCCACAGGTTCGGCTCCTCGACGCCGGTGAGCAGGACCTGGCGCACCTTCCACGGCTCGAGCTGCTCGTCGCTGTACAGCTCCGGGAAGTTGAGGTGGTCGCGCGCCGCCGGGTAGACCGATGCCAGCGTCGCCTCCCCCGTGGCCAGGTGGTCCGGGTGCCCGATGAACGGGTTGTGGTCCAGGCGGCGCTGTGGGTTCTGCGTGATCACCAGGTCGGGCCGGTAGCGCCGGATCTGGCGGGTGATGTCGCGGCGCAGGTCCAGTGACGGCGTCAGGTAGCCGTCCGGGTAGCCGAGGTGGACGATGTCGGTGACGCCCAGGATGTCGGCTGCGTCGCGCTGCTCGGCCATCCGGGTCGCGGCCAGCTGCTGGGGGGCGACGTCCCGGTCCTCCGTGCCCTTGCTGCCATCGGTCGTCACGACGTAGTCCACGCGCACGCCGGCGCGCGTCAGCATGGCGATGGTGGGCGCAGCGCCGAACTCGGCGTCGTCGGGGTGGCTGATCACGACGAGCGCGCGCTCGAGCGGGCTGATCAGCTCGTGGCGTTCGAGGGGGCTCATCCCCTCATCGTAGCCGCATCGTGGGACGTGAGTGGGAGTGCCGCAGGGGGGAACCACGGCACTCCCGCGGCGAGTCTAGCGGTCGCCCTCCGAGCGGGCAAGCACCTGTCGCCCCTGAGTGCTACTCGCCGAACATGGTGAGCTGCTCGCCCCCGCGCTCGATGAGCGGGTCGAGCCCGAGCACCGGCTCCAGCCACTCCAGGCGTGCGCCCGGACGCGCCGCCAGCGTCTCGAGGTGCTCCCACTTCAGGACGTGCCAGTTCTGTCGCTCCACCTCGGCGCGCAGCCACGGCGAGCGCTGGAGCTTGAGCCGCAGCAGCTCCGCCCGACGAGCGGGAAGGACCAGGAACCTCGCCTGCTGCTCGCCCACCGGAACCTCCCGCCCGCGGCCCAGGATCGTCTCGCCGACCGCTGCCGTCCACTCGACCTCGAACAGGAACGCCAGCTTCCCGCGGACGTACCAGATGACGTCGACGGCACCCAGCGCATCGGCCGCTCCTCGCACCACCAGGGGGAGGTAGACGCGGCGCTCCTCGTCGGAGAGGAGGGCGAGCAGCGGGCGGCCCGCCACCGTTCGCTCCTGCTCGCGCCTCGCGATCCAGGTGCGCAGCCCGAGCCGGTGGCCGTACTCGACGAGCCGCGCGATGACGCGGGCATGGTCCTCGGTCCGCGAGGCGATGTCGTCGTCGGTGCCCAGCGAGCCTCGCTCGCCCGGTACCGCGTAGGCCTCCAGCGTGGCGCGAACCAGCTCCTCGTCCGGTGCCGCCAGGCCGGGGAAGAGCGCGTAGATGCGGTCCAGGAACCCGTCCTCGTCGATCCGCCCAGCCGTGGACAGCACCGACCACGCGGCACGCTCCACGCGGTCCGCCAACGGCGCCTGGGCCAGCTCCGGGTCGCGCAGCCACCACTGCGGGTCGCTGTCGTCGCCGATCCGCACCAGTGCGGGATGCTCGTCGCGCCACAGCTCCTCGCGGATCAGGGTCGCCAGGGCATGCGGCCCGGCATCCAGGGTCCTCGGCTCGTCGTCGGCTGCGTCCGCATCGGCCTCGCCGCCGCCGCGCGTGGTCGCGAATCGGCGCAGGAGGCCGGCACGCGCGAGCTCCAGCGTGATGGCGCTGACGACGCGCAACAGGCCGGCGGGCTCGCCGCGGTCTCGCAGCAGGTCGACCACGGCGCGCTGGATGGCGGACGCCAGCTCGGGATAGGTCAGGTGGCCATCGGCCACGCCCAGGCGCAGCGGCCCGGGCTGTGCCGCGGCACGCAGCCGGTCCTCGGCTGACGGCTTGCGAAGGTGGAGCACCAGGCCGTCGCCCGAGCGCCGCGACTCGCGGTACACGAGGTCGCTGATCTCGAACCCGACCGCGGCCGCCGCCTGCGCGAAGGTGACGAGCCGATCCGGGTCGGCGCCCTCGAGGATGAGGCTGCAGCGACCGCCGGGCTTGAGCGCGGCCGCGGCCGATGCCAGGCCGTGACGAACGGCGGTCGCCTCGGCACCGGCCGGCGGCGACGTGCCCGCGAAGACGGACTCGAGCGGCAGCGTCTCGGCGGCCTCGCGTCCCAGGATCCACGAGGTGGCGAGGTACTCGAACGACAGCTCGTCGTGGGCGCGGGGCGGCGCCGGCGCGCTGAGGACGAAGTCGATGCCCTCCGCCGGCAGGTACTGCGCCACGACGCCGGGCCTGGTCCGCAGCCACAGCACGTTCGCCGCCTCCATGCCGCCCAGCTCCCCGGCGTCCGCGGCGAACCGTGCCGGACGGCGATCGCGCGCCGCGTCGGCAACGACGGCGCGCACCTCGCGGTACGCCTCCTCGAAGGCGCGCCACACGTTGATCTCGCGCTGGTGACGGCTGGCCGGCTGGCGCACGTGGCCGCCGCTGATCCGCAGGCCGGCGACGCGGCCCGGATACCCGTTCAGGCGGCTCGCCGGCAGGAGGACCGAGGCCAGGGCCAGGCGCAGCGCGCCGGCCGCGCCGCTGTCGTGCACCTCGCTGTCGATCTTCGAGCCGATGGCGTGGAGCGCATACAGGTTCCGCGGTGTGTAGAGGTCCAGCAGCTCCGCCACCAGGTCATGGCGCCCGTCCAGCACGGGGAAGCGCGCCACCAGGTCCAGGTACTGCGGGGCGTGGCGGATCCCCTCGGCGGACCCGACCGGCACGGGGTCCGGTCGCACGGTCGACGCGAACCGCGGACGCGATGCCTCTCCGACGGGCGGATCGACGGGCGGAGAGGGAGGCAGCGGCGGCCCGCCTGCCTCGCCCAGCGGAGCATCGGGATCTTCCACGCCCGCGGCGTCGAGCGCCGCGGCGGCGAACGGTGCAGTCTCCTCCGCGACCGAGGCATCGGCACCCGCGTCGATCCCGAGCTTGGCGAGGTCGATCTCATCGACGGGCGCCACGCGATCCACCTCTCCCCCACCCAGCGCCGCCTCGCAGGCGGCGCATCGGTAGATCTTCCGCCCTGGCGCGTCACCGTCTCGGGGCCAGATGAACTGGTCGACGACCACCGGCCGGCGGCAGGCGCGGCAGCGCGACGCGTAGAGCTCCTCGAGGTGCTGCCGCAGCGGGACGTCCACGCGTCGCGACCCGGCCAGCTGCGCGAAGGCGGCGTCGAGCGCGATCGGGTCGGGCGCGGTCAGCAGCGTGACGCCGGCCAGTTGGGCCAGCGGGCTCGCGTCGGCCGCGATCGCGTGGAGCCCTCGCTGGACCGTCCGTCGTGCCGTCCAGCCGGCACCGGCCCACGGATCCAGGACGGTGTCGCCCTCCGTGGCGAAGGCGGCCAGCTCGGCGTCGAGCAGGTTCTCGGCCGGCCCCGGAAAGAGGCGTTCGAGGAGCGGCAGCCCGGGACGGCGTCGCGGAAGGACGACGTGGTCGAGAGTCGTCCGTTCCGCGTCGCGCATCCGACTATGGCTCTTCTACGAGCTCCTCTTCGAGGTCCGGCTCGCCCGAGTACTCGGGGAGGGTCGTGTCGAGCTCCTCGACCTCCTCCGACTCCTCGTCGACCTCCTCGACCTCTTCGTCGTCATCGTACCGAAGTGCGCTGCCCTTCATGTACGGTCTGACGCCACCGCCGCCCTGCGAGACGGTCGGGAACGACACCTTCCCGAAGTTCGACGGGTGGGTGAAGACCTCGCGGATGATGATCGACAGCTCCCCGCCGGCCTCGTGGATGGTGGTGATGGCGGCCTCGTAGCGGTTGCCACCGGCCATGAGCTTCAGCAGCCGGCTGCCGATGCGCGGTTCCACACTGCCGATGAGCTCACCGCCCACGCGCGCGACCAGCTCGTCGTTCTCCGCGCCGAGCTCGACCGCGTCCCCGGGGGACAGCGGGGCGAGGACGCGCGGGCCGGCCAGGTTCAGCAGCCGCGCGCGACCGGTCTTGCCCATCTCCTCGATGAACAGCGTGGCGGGCGCCTTCTCGGCCCGACCCTTGCCGTCCGTCTTGGCCGCGGCGGCGATCACCAGCCGCAGCCGCTCGACGTTGCGCTGCGCGATGCGATTCGTGGCGTCGCGCTCGAGCGCCTGCTCGTAGGCCTCGACCGCTTCCTCGTTGCGGCCCAGCTCCGCCAGGGCCTTTCCGAGCCGGTTGTAGGCGTCGATGTCCGGTCCGAGCTCGAGCAGCTGGCGGTTCGTGGCGACGGCCGCGTCCCACTCCCCGCGGGTGGCCTGCGCGATGGCCGCCTCCCCGAGCTGCCGCCGTTGTCGTGTGGTGGTGTCGGCTTCTCCAAGCGCCATGAGCGTTGCGAGCACTCCGATAACAGGGTGTCAGGATCGGCCCGAGGGGCCGAAAGCGCCCCCTTGTACCACCGCCCCCGGGGGGTGTCAACGCGGCCCCCCGGCGCGGGGTCAGGACCGATGCAGGAGCAGTGCCACCAGCAGTCCGAGCAGCACGAACGCCCCGTACTCGATCGCGACCGCTCGCCCGGACGTGCCGCCGCGCAGCGCGTCGACGGCACCCGCCCAGGCGTAGAAGGCCAGTGCCATCAGCGCGGCCAGGATGGTGATCGGCAGGTCGAGCAGCACGGCACCGGCTCCGATCTCCATCACCACCAACAGGTGCAGCAGCGCCTGGCCGACGCCCTCGGCACCCACGGCGCCGCGCGCCTCCGCCGAGCGCAGGGCGACGGGCAGGGCGAAGACCGCGACCAGGATCAGCGGCGTCGGCCACGCCTTGGGCCCGAAGAGATCGAGCAGCCCGGCGGCCGCACTGAAGAGGATGACCGTGTGAAGCAGGCCACCGATCGTCAGGCCGCCGCTGCCCCTGGCCAGGCGCAGCTCGAGGTACCACACCGACCACAGCAGCACCGCCACGATCGGCACCAACAGCAGGCTGAGGCCACCCGGCAGCAGCCGCCCGACGAGCGTCGCGGCGATCCCGGCGGTCGCCGGCATCGCGTAGCGCGCGAAGCCGAGCTCGGCGGGACCGGCACCGATGACCCGCACCGCGCCGATGCCGCCGAGCGCGAGCTGAACCGCCACCGTGACCGCCAGCCAGATGGGGTCGACGAACCAGCCGACCGCCGCGGTCACCGCCTGCGCGATGGCCAGCAGCACCGCCGCCGGCCGATCGATGCGTCGCAGCACCGCGAGGCTGCGACGGTCCTTGACGAGCCTCGTGATCACCGCAGCAGCTCGAGCAGGTCATCGGCGGAGCGCGTCGCGAGCAGCTGGTCGGCGGTGAGCCAGGCGCGGCGCGCCACGTCGACCGCGTAGCGTTGCTGTCCCAGCTCCTCGGTGCGGTGTGCGTCGGAGGCGAGGGTCAGGCGCGCGCCCGCACGTCCCGCGGCCCGCGCCAGCGAGTCCTCGAGGTCGAGTCGCGGACTGCCATTGATCTCGAGGGCCGTCCCGGTGCGGGCGGCCGCCTCGAAGACGCGCGGCCAGTCGAGCGGCAGCGGGTCGCGGCGGTTCACGATCCGCCCGGCCGGGTGGGCCAGGATGTCGACGTGTGGGTTCTCGATCGCCGCCAGGGCGCGGCGCGTCAGCTGCTCGGCCGGTTGCCCGCGTCCGGTGTGGATGCTCGCCACCACGACGTCGTAGCGCGCCAGCAGCGCATCGGGGTAGTCGAGCGATCCGTCGGCGCGGATCTCCATCTCCGTTCCGTGCAGGATGCGGAACGGTGCCAGCTCGCCGTTCAGGCGCTGGATCTCGGCACGCTGCTCCTCGACACGAGCCGGCGGCAGGCCGCGCGTGATCCCGAGCGACGGCGAGTGGTCGGTCAGGACCATGTACTCGTGGCCGAGGTCGCGCGCGGCGCGCGCCATCGTCTCGATCGAGTCGACGCCATCGGTCCAGTCGGAGTGGGTGTGGGTGTCACCCCGGACGTCGTCGACCGTCACCAGCTCGGGCAGCGCGCCGGCAAGCGCGGCCTCGATCTCGCCGTCGCCCTCGCGCAGCTCCGGCGCGATCCACGGCATTCCCAGCCGCGCGTAGACGGCCTCCTCGTCGGCCTCGAGCAGCAGCTCGCCCGTCTCGATGACCTTGAACCCCTTCTCGGACAGCGACCAGCCGCGGTCCAACGCCATGCCGCGCAGCGCGACGTTGTGGTCCTTGCTCCCCGTGAAGTGGACGAGGTGCGTCCCCCACGCGTCCGGCGGGCACACCATCAGGTCGACCTGGGGGCCCTCGCGCAGCACGATGCTGGACTTGTCCGTGCCGGCCGAGAGCACCTTCTCGACCTCCGGCAGGCCGTCCAGGCGCGCGATCACGGCGACCGGATCGTCCACGGCGGCGAGCAGGTCCAGGTCGCCGATGGTCGAGCGCCGGCGGCGCAGCGACCCGGCCCGCTCGATCCTGCGCACGCCCGGAACGTCGGCCAGGTCGGCGAGCAGCGTCGCGACCAGCGCATCGGCGTCGTGGATGAGGAGGCGTGTGCTGCGGCGCTCGATCCGCCCGATCGCCTCCAGGACGTTCTGCTCGGTGCGCTCCGAGAGGCCTTTCACGTGTCGCAGCTGCCCCTGCTCGGCCGCAGCCCGAAGCCCCTCGACGGAGTCGATGCCCAGCTCCGCGTGGAGCAGCCGCACGGTCTTGGGCCCGATGCCCGGCACGCGCAGCATGTCGAGCAGCCCGGCCGGCACCTGCGCCCGGAGCCGCTCGTGGTACTCCAGCCGCCCGGTCTCGGACAGCTCGGCGAGCTTCGCCGTCAGCGCAGAACCCGCGCCGGGGAGCTTCGGCGGCGTGCCGCGTCGGAAGAGCGCCGCGACGTCGTCCGGGTAGCGCTCGATGGCGTCGGCGACGCGCCGGTAGGCGACCGCCTTGTAGACCACCTCGCCGAGGATCTCGAGCATGTCGCCGATCTCGGTGAAGATGCGCGCCAGCTCGGCGTTGCTGATGACGGCGTCGCCGCTCCGGGAGACGCTCCGAGGTCGGGGCACGTCCCGCATTCTAGAGGGCGACTTCGCGAGCATCCGGAGACGCCCCGGTGGGCACTAGAATGTGCGCCGGCGCCGGGCCGCAGCGCGGCGCCCGATACCGAGCGTTTGGCCTGGCGGGTGACCCGATGAAGACCTTCCCTCGGCTCCTGCGCCAACGGCCCAGGGGCGCCGGCACCGAGATCGTGGGCGAGGAGCCGCGTGGCGAGCCGCGCCCGGAGATCATCGAGGCGCCGACGCTGCGCTGGATCAACATCGACGAGCCCCGGCTGGCCGACCGCGCGTGGCTGGCGGAGGAGTTCGGCTTCCACGAGCTCGACCTCGAGGACGTCGCCAGCCACAACCAGCGGCCGAAGGTCGACGAGTACGCCGACTACCTGTTCCTGGTCATGCAGTTCCCCCGGTACGACAAGGAGAGCGGTCGGCTGCACGCAGCGGAGCTGGATGTCTTCGTCGGGCCGAACTACGTCATCACCCTCCCCAACGAGGAGATCCTCCCGCTGCCCTCGCTGTTCGAGCGAACGGCGGCGCGCGAGGACGTGCGGCAGCAGCTGATGACGAAGGGCTCGGGCTACCTGCTGTACGAGATCCTCGACCGATGCGTCGACGCCAGCTTCCCCATGCTCGGTGCCCTGGGCCGCAAGCTGCGACGCCTGGAGGACGACATCTTCGAGGGCGGAGCCTCGAGCGAGATCGTGCGCGAGATCAGCAACGCCAAGCAGGAGATCATCAACTTCCGCGCCGTCATCCGCCCCCAGCGCGCCGTCTTCCG
>DASTYP010000121.1:0-4750 GCA_035764845.1 Candidatus Limnocylindria bacterium | reverse complement strand
GGGCATGGCCTGGAAGGTCCTGCTGCCGCTCGCGCTCGTGAACCTGTTCGTGACCGCCATCGCGGTGGTCGTGCTGGACCTGTAGGGAGGCTGCGCAGGACCGATGGGATTCCCCGGCATCGGCATCGCCAAGGGCATGGCCACGACCTTCAAGAACTTCTTCACGCCGAAGGTCACGCGCCAGTACCCCGAGGAGCGGCCGCCGATCCCCGATCGCTGGCGCGGCCGCCTGGACTTGATCTACGACCCGTTCGGGGATCACAAGTGCGAAGTCTGCTTCCAGTGCGCGCAGGTCTGCCCGGTCGAGGCCATCGACATGAGCGGCTTCGACTCCCAGGGCAACCGGATCCGGTACGGCATGCCGGAGATCTACGACGAGCGGCGTGACCCGAACGCCTACCGCCGCGCCGGCCTCCCGGCCCGCCCGATGCGGAACCCGGCGCGCTGGGACGAGGCGATCGACACGGCCTTCGTGGACGAGGTGGTCGACGCCTACGGCGCGCAGCCGGCGGCGCTGGTCGCCATCTTCCGCGGCGTCCAGGAGCGTTTCGGCTACCTCCCCGAGCGCGCGCTGCGCCGCATCAGCGACCGCCTGGTCATCCACTGGGCGCAGGTCTTCGGCGCCGCCAGCCTGGGCGGCTTCCGCCTGCTCCCGACCGAGGGCCACCTGATCACGGTCTGCGACTGCGCCTCGTGCCGCTTCGCCGGCGGCGACCGGATCCTGCGCGCCATCGAGGACGACCTGGGCATCAGGCCCGGGGAGACAACCGCCGACGGCCGCTTCACGCTGGAGACCCGGACCGATGTCGGGGCGGGCGCCATCAGCCCGGCGGTCCGCATCGACACGCTGGTGTACGGGCCGGTGACGGCCGAGCAGGTCACGCACCTCGTCGACGAGCGTCGCCGTGGTGCGGCTGCCGCGGGCGCGACCGCTGGGGCGGCCAGCTGATGGCGAACACCCTCTCGCCCCAGATCCGCATCCTGGACGCCGGTGAGCGCCGGATCCTCACCGACGTCGGTCGCATCGACCCCGGCTCCATCGCCAGCTTCCGCGAGCACGGTGGGTACGCCGGGCTCGAGCGCGCGGTGACGCGGATGTCACCCGAGCAGGTCATCGCCGAGATCCGAACGGCGGGCCTGCGCGGGCGTGGGGGAGCCGGCTACCCGACCGCCGACAAGTGGGAGGCCGTGCGCGCCACGCCGGCCGAGCGCAAGATCGTCATCGCCAACCTCATGGGCGCCGATCCGAGCGCCCTGGGCGACCGCGCCCTGGCGGAGGGCAACCCGCACCTCGTTCTCGAAGGGCTCCTGATCGCGGCCTTCGCCACCGGCGCCGCCGAGGCCATCGTGGCGGTCCGGCGCGAATGGACGGTCGCCATCGAGCGGCTGCGCGCCGCCGCGGCCGACGCGACCGCCGCACGCCTGGCCGGCTACCTGGTGCTCGGCACCGATACCAGCATCCAGCTTTCGATCTGGGAGGGCTCGGGCGCCTACGTCGCGGGCGAGGAGACGGCGCTGATCAGCGCCCTGGCCGGCGACCGCGGCATGCCGCTCATCCGGCCTCCGTACCCCGCTCGCACGGGCCTGTCGGGTGCGCCGACGGCGGTGCAGAACGCCGAGACGCTGGCCCACGTCGCGTGGATCGTGTCGCACTCCGCGGAGGCCTTCGCCTCGGTCGGCAGCGAGGCGAGCCGCGGGACGAAGCTGGTGACCCTCATGGGCAAGGTCGCCCAGCCCGGCCTCCTGGAGGTGCCGATGGGCACGCCGCTGATCGACGTGCTGGGCATGGCCGGCGGCGGGGTCGGGGCGACCAAGGCCCTCTTCGTGGGCGGACCCTCGGGCGGCGCCATCGACGCCGGATCGCTCAACACGCCGTACGAGTACGAGTCGCTGGAGGCGGCGGGGGCGATCGTCGGATCGGGCTCGATCCTGGTGACCGATACGTCGACCTGCATGGTCGACACCGCCCGCTTCTTCGTCGACTTCAGCGCCCGCGAGGCCTGCGGCAAGGCGGTCCCGTGCCGCATCGGGACGCGGCGGCTGGTCGAGGCGCTCGACCGCATCCTGGCCGCGACACCGCGTCCGAACGACTTCGTCCTGCTGCGCGAGCTGTCGCGCAAGGTGAGCGACACCGCCCTATGCCAGCTGGAGCGCCTGGCGCCGCGGCCGATCCTGACGACGCTCGAGCGGTTCGCGGACGAGTACCGAGCCCACGCCGAGCGCGGCGAGTGCCTCGCCGGCGCGTGCCGCACCGAGGGCCTGGCGCCGCTCCTCCAGCCGCTCACCGGCATCGACGCAGCACCCCGGGTAGAGTAGGAACCGATGGGCTTCGGAACGACGAACGGACATCCGTCTGGCAACGGCAACGGCAGCGCGAGCGGCAACGGCCACCGGCCGGTCGAGCGCGACGGCCACGTGACCGACTACACGCCGATCTGGCCGATGGTCCCCGGCACGCGGACGATCTCGGTAACGATCAACGGACAGCAGGTCGAGGCCGAGGAAGGCCAGACGATCCTCCAGGCCTGCCGCGTCCTGGGCATCGACATCCCGACCCTCTGCTACGAGCCGAAGCTCGCACCGTACGGCGCGTGCCGCATCTGCGCCGTGGAGGTGGAGGGCGTCGAGGGCACGCCGATCTCGTGCGGCACGACGATCACCGAGGGAATGGTCATCACCACCCATTCCGATCGGGTCCTCGAGAACCGGCGCATGGTGCTGGAGCTGATCTTCAGCGATCACGACGCCTACTGCCTGCCACCCTGCCAGTTCAAGTGCCCGACCCGCGTCGACATCCCGGGCTACCTGAAACAGAACACCCTGGGCAACTGGGAAGAGGCGACGCGCATCCTGAAGCGCTCGCTGCCGTTCCCCGCCATCCTCGGCCGCGTCTGTCCCGCTCCGTGCGAGACGCATTGCCGGCGCGAGGAGGTCGACACGGCCATCGCCATCCGCGACTCGCACCGCTACTGCGCCGACCGGGTGCTCGAGGTCGACGCCCCGGCCCCGATCCCATGGCCGAAGGAGCCCGCCACCGGCCGCAAGGTCGCGATCATCGGTGCGGGCCCGGCCGGCATGGCGGCCGCCTACTACCTGCAGCTGCGCGGCCATCAGTGCGACGTCTTCGAGGCGGAGCCCGAGCAGGGCGGCATGCTCCGTTACGGCATCCCGCAGTACCGGCTGCCGAAGGGCTGGATGGACCGCGAGCTCAACCATGTCTGGGAGCTCGGCGCGCAGTTCCGCCCGAACATGCGGCTGGGCCGCGACTTCCACATCGCCGATCTCCTGCCGGAGTACGACGCGGTCTACGTCGGCATCGGCTGCTACCGCTCCAACGAGCTGGGCATTCCCGGCGAGGACGCGGACGGCATGGTCAACGCTCTCGAGAACCTCTACAACTCGACCCGCGGCGTGCCGGTGCCGCGCCTGAAGGGCGCGCGGGTGGTCGTCATCGGCGGTGGCTTCACGGCCATCGACTGCACCCGGACCTCGGTTCGCCAGGGCGCCGCGGAGGTCACGCTGGTCTACCGCCGCGACCTGAAGGACATGCCCGCGGCCGACGAGGCCCACGAGGCCATCGAGGAGGGCGCGCGCCTCATCTTCCAGGCCGCCCCGACCCGCATCCTGACCGACGAGAACAACAAGGTGACCGGCGTCGAGTTCCAGCGCATGGCGCTCGGCGAGCCGGACGAGAAGGGCCGCCGTCGGCCGGAGCCCCGCCCCGGAACCGAGTTCGTGGTCGAGTGCGACACCGTGCTGGGGGCCATCGGCCAGGGGCCGGACCTGTCGTGGATCGAGACCGAGCCGGAGGAGCTCCGCTCCCAGCTCGAGGTCAGCCGCCGTGGCACGCTGGTCGCCGAGGAGCACATCTTCCGCACCAACGTCCCGAAGGTCTTCGCCTCTGGCGACGTCCGGACCGGTGCGGCCACGGTGGTCGAGGCCATCGGCGAGGGGCGGCGCGCCTCGTACGCCATCGACTACTGGCTGCGCGGCCACGACCTCGACGATCCACAGGTGCGGCGCATCGTGACCGAGCCGCAGCCCAACTTCCTGACCATCGTGCCCTTCACCGATGACGTGAAGGAGCCGCGGGCCATCATGGGCAAGCTCGGCCCCGAGGGTCGGCGCGACAACTTCAGCGAGTACGAGTTCGGCTACACCGGCGAGCAGGCCATGGCCGAGGCGTCACGCTGCCTGCAGTGCACCTGCGAGGCGATCGGCCACTGCGACCTGCGCGAGGCGGCGATCGAGTACGAGACGACGCTCAACATGGCGATCGACGAGCGCTCGATCCAGGACAACCCGTACGTCGGCGTCAACCACGGCTACGGCCGCGACGAGACCCACTCCTTCATCCTGCGGGACTACTCGCGCTGCATCGACTGCGGCCGCTGCGCGCAGGTCTGCAAGGAGATCGTCGGCGCCGGCTGCTACGACTTCATCGGCAAGGGCTTCGACTCGCTCGTCACGACCGCGGACTACGTGAGCCTCAACGAGACGCCGTGCGTCTCCTGTGGCCGATGCGCGGAGACCTGCCCGGTCGGCGCCCTCATGCCGCGGCCGCGGACGCTCGAGACCTACCAGCTGGATATCTCGCGCTGCATCTTCTGTGGCATCTGCGCCGACGCCTGCCCGTACGACGCCCTGCGCTGCGGTCCGGAGTTCGAGTTCAGCGAGTACCAGCGCGACCTGCCCATGCTCGACATCCTCGAGATGTCCGACCGGGAGCGCCCCACCCGCTGACGCTTCG
>DASTYP010000120.1:0-3582 GCA_035764845.1 Candidatus Limnocylindria bacterium | reverse complement strand
ACGGCATCGGGCACGAACGGATCGATGACGATCCGGCCGGCCTCGATCTCGGCGCGGATGTCGCGGTCGGACAGGATCATGCGGCGCTGATCTTACGATCCGGCGCGCTGACGGATCAGCCGATCCACCTCTCGCTGGAGGGTCTCGATGTCGTCGTAGGCGTGGTAGACGGATGCGAAGCGGATGTACGCCAGCTGATCGAGCTCGCGCAGCGCATCGGTGGCGAGGCGGCCGATCTCGGTCGAGGCGACCTCGGCATCGCCGCGAGCCCGCAGCTGGGTCTCGATGCCGTCCACGGCGGCCTCGACCCGGTCGAGGGTCACGGGACGCTTCTGGAGCGCCTTGAGCATCCCCGCCCGAACCTTCTCGCGGTCGAAGTCCTCGCGCGAGCCGTCGCGCTTGACGACGACCAGGCGCGCGCCCTCGGGCCGTTCGTACGTGGTGAACCGATACGCGCAGTGCTCGCACTCGCGCCGGCGACGAATGGTGCTGCCCCCCTCGAGATCGCGCGAGTCGATGACCCGCGTCCCGGTCTGTTCACAGCGTGGACAGCGCATGCAGCTCCCGTTCGGTGCGGACTACACAAGGAGTGGTACCGACGCGGAGCATACCACAAGATGTGGCATTGCCGAGCGCCGTGGGCCTAGCCGCGACGCGCGCGGGCTCGGCGCTTCCCCTCGTGCATCGCCTGCACCCGAGCGGTCGGGATGGCGCGGCCCTCGGCGATGAGGGCCGCGGGCAGGCGCTGCGCGCGCGGCATCAGCTCCGCCCAGGGGTCTGCGCTGCCCAGCCGGTCGAGGGCCGTGTGGATCGTGAAGTCGCCGGGTGCGACGCCGTCCAGCTCGTCCCAGTGGACCGGGAAGGAGACCGGCGCGCCGGGCCGGACGCGCGGGCTGTAGGCCGCTACCACGGTCGCGCCGCCAGCGCGCGTGGAGTCGACGAACACCCGGCCGCCACGGTCCTCCTTGAGGAAGGCCGTGGTCGCGATCTCGGGATCGAGGCGGGCGGCGCGCTCGGCGATGGCGCGGGTCGCGGCGGCGGCCTCGTCGATGGTGGCGCGCCGGTCGATCGGCACGAAGACGTGCACGCCCTTGGCGCCGGAGGTCTTCGCCACGCCCTCGAGGCCCGCATCGGTCAGCGCCTGGCGGACCAGGTACGCGGCACGCACCGCCATGGCGAACCCGCCCTCGGCCGGCGGGTCGAGGTCGAGGACGATGTGCGTCGCGCGGTCCGGGCGATCGGCCCGCACCAGCGTCGGGTGGTACTCCACGGCGCGCTGGTTGGCGAACCACAGCAGCGTGCGCCGGTCGTCGCACAGGGCGTAGTCGACGTCGCGTCTCGAGCTCTCCGACCAGACGCGCACGGTTCGAACCCAGTCGGGCGTGTAGCGCGGGACGTTCTTCTGCATGAACGCCTCCTGCCCGCGGTGGACCCGGATGACCGAGAGCGCCCGTCCGCGCAGGACGGGCAGGATGCGGTCGGCGATGGCGTCGAGGTAGTCGACCAGGTCGCGCTTGGTGGCGCCGGCGCCGTCGAACAGCGGCTGGTCGAGGTTGGTCAGCGCGACCCCGTCGCGGGATTCCGGGTCGGATGCGGCCGGCACCCGCCTAGCCCTCGTCCTGGCGCAGCCTCACCGTGAGCGACGCGTCGGCGGGCTTCCCGGGCTCCCACTTCAGGAGCACCTCCACGATCTCCGCCATCCGCATCCGCGCGTGCGTCACGTTGGCGTGCCCGCGCTTGTAGTACGTGAACGGCTCCTCGTCCTCGGGTGGGCGGTGTGGCAGCCGCGTGATGGCGCAGCCGCGCTCGACGGTGACGATGCCGCGCAGCGCGCGCTCGAGGTTGGCCTCGTACTCCATGTGCAGGCCGTGCAGGTCCTCGGGGGCCAGCATGCCCTCGAGCTCCTGCTCGTTCGCGTCCAGCGCGTCCTCGTGGACGGTGAGACGCCGCACCGCCTCCTCCGGCTCGATGGCGCGGCGGCGCAGGGCATCCATGTCGTCGGCCACGGCGCCAAGTCGGGCGTCGATCCGGGTGGTCAGCTCGAAGAGCGTGTTCCGGTACGTCGCGAGCTCCTTGCCGTGGCCGAAGACGCTGCGTCGCCGGCCGCCGAAGAGGTTGCGCATCACGAGGCTCAGGCGCCCTTCCGCCGCTTGATCTCGTCCGTCAGCGCCGGCACGACCTGGAACAGGTCGCCGACCACGAACAGGTCCGCGAACTCGCCGATCGGCGCGTCGGGATCCTTGTTGATGGCCACGACGTGCTCGGCGGTCTGCATGCCGACCCGATGCTGGATCGCACCGCTGATCCCGACGCCCAGGTACAGCGACGGCTTCACGACCTTCCCGGTCTGCCCGATCTGCAGCTGGTACGGAATCCAGCCGGCGTCGGCGGCCGCCCGGGACGCGCCCACGGCACCACCCAGGGCCGAGGCGAGCTCGCGCAGCGGACCGAAGCCCTCCTCGCTGCCGACGCCGCGGCCGCCGGCCACGATCACCGTCGCCTCCTCGAGGTTGACGACCTTCGCCTCCGCCTCGTGGCGCTCCGCGACGGTCGCCTTCGCCAGGGCCGAGTCGTCGGCGCCCGGCGCCTGCTCGACCGATGCGCTGCCGCTGCCGCCCTCCGCTGGCGTGAACGTGTTGGCTAGCACCAGCACGACCGAGGGGGTCGGCGCGCCGTCGGCCGGCCGCGAGGTGGTGATGACGCTGCCCTGCAGCGTCGCCTGCTCCGTCTCGATGGTGCCGTCGGCCACCCGGGCCGCACGGACCGGCCCGAAGGCGGGAAGGTCCAGCAGCCCCACCAGCGCCGCAGCGATGTCGCGGCCGTTGGGCGTGGCCGGGGCCAGGAGGGCGAGCGCATCGGCATCGCGCACCGCGGCGGCGGCGGCCGGTGCGAAGCCGATGGCCGGCCGGTCGTCGTCACCCAGCACGATGGCGCGCGCCGCACCCTGGGCGCCCAGGGCGGCGGCGCCGTCGGAGGCACCGGGCCCGTAGGCGAGGGCGACGGCCGAGCCACCGGACTCGGCCGCCAGCTGGGCGGCACCGGTGGCGAGCTCGAGGGCCGATCGGGCGGCCGAGCCGTTGAACTCGGCGAGGAAGAGGATGTCGTTGCTCATCGGTCTCAAATCAGCTTTCGTGCGGCGAGCCAGTCGGCGATCCTGGCGGCCGCCTCGGCCGCGGGCAGGTTCTCGACGCGCTCGGTCGGTGGCTTGGCCTCGGGCGGGCGCGCATCGGTGACCTTGGTCAGCGCGGCGCCATGGAGGTCGTCCGCAGAGAGGCCGATGTCGGCCAGCGACCACGTCTCGAGCGGCTTGCGCTTCGCGGCCATGATGCCCTTAAGGCTCGCGTAGCGGGGCTCGCCGACCTGGTCGGTCACGCTGGCGACCACGGGGAGCGGTGCGGCAACCCAGTCGAAGCCGGTCGACGAGAGGCGGCGCACGCGCGCCTCGCCATCACCGAGCGTCAGCTCGGCGCCGTAGGAGAGCAGCGGAACGTTCCGCATCGCGGCAACCGCGCCGGGCACCAGCGAGCCGCGCGCGTCGTCCGAGGCCATGCCCATCAGGGCGACGTCCGGCGCCAGCTTGTC
>DASTYP010000119.1:0-7188 GCA_035764845.1 Candidatus Limnocylindria bacterium | reverse complement strand
CCGCAGGCCCATGGCCGGCTTGCCCCACTTGGTCTTCGGCGGCATGCCGGTCGGCTGCTTGCCCTCGCCACCACCGTGCGGATGGTCGTTCGGGTTCATGGCCGAGCCGCGCACGGTCGGCCGCTTGCCCATGTGGCGCGAGCGACCGGCCTTGCCGATCTTCTGGTTCTCGTGGTCGAGGTTGCTGACCTGGCCGATGGTCGCCATGCACTCCACGCGCACGCGGCGCACCTCGCCGGACGGGAGGCGCAGGGTGGCGAACTCGCCCTCCTTGGCCAGCAGCTGCGCGCTGCTCCCCGCGGAGCGGACGATCTGGCCGCCGCGGCCCCGCGACAGCTCGACGTTGTGCACCTGGGTGCCCAGCGGGATGCGCGACAGCGGCAGGGCGTTGCCGACGCGCGCCTCGACGTCCGGGCCGGAGGCGACGGTGTCGCCGACCTTGATGCCGTGCGGCAGCAGCATGTAGCGCTTGTCGCCGTCCGCGTAGTGCAGCAGGCCGATGCGCGCCGAGCGGTTCGGGTCGTACTCGATGGTCGCGACGCGAGCAGGCACGCCGAACTTGTCGCGCTTCCAGTCGATCACCCGGTACAGGCGCTTGTGGCCCGAGCCCTGGTGGCGGACGGTGAGCTTGCCCTGGCTGTTGCGGCCGGCGCGCCGGACCAGCCGCTCGGTGAGCGGCTTGTGCGGCGTATCGGTCGTGATCTCCTCGAACGTCGACCGGGTCATCTGGCGAAGGCCCGGCGACGTCGGTCGGTAGCTGCGAAGTGGCATGGTCAGACGGCCTCGAAGAGCTCGATCTTGTCCCCGGCGGCGATCGTCACCACGGCCTTCTTCCAGCCCGGCACCGTGCCCAGCGTCCGGCGGCCGCGCCGCTTCTGCTTGGGACGGACGTTGACGATTCGCACGTCGAGCACGGTCACCTTGAACTCGGCCTCGACGGCTGCCTTGATGAGGAACTTGTTGGCGTCGCGGGCGACCGCGAACGTGTAGTTGTTGCGCTCGGTCTCGAGCGTGCTCTTCTCGCTGATGACGGGCCGGAGGAGCACGTCGTGCAGGCTCTGCGCGGTCATGCGTACACCTCCTGGGCGCGGCTCAGCGCGTCGCTGGTGAAGACGATGGTGTCGGCCTCGAGCAGGTCGACCACGTTGAGGCTGTCGGCCAGCACCACGCGGACCTGGCGCAGGTTCCGCGCCGAGAGCTCGACGCGCTCGTCGCGAGCGGGCAGGACCAGAAGGACCTTGCCCTCGGCGTTCCAGCCCGCCAGGCGCTCGAGCATCGTCTTCGTCTTGATGTCGTCGAGCCCGAAGCCCTCGACCACGCGCAGGGCGCCATCCGCCGCCTTGGCGGACAGCACGCCGCGCAGCGCGCTGCGGCGCATCTTGGTCGGCATCTTCTGCTCGTAGCTGCGCGGGTGCGGTCCGAAGACCACGCCACCGCCGGTCCAGTGGGGGGCACGCCGGCTTCCCTGTCGGGCGCGGCCGGTGCCCTTCTGGCGCCACGGCTTGGCGCCGCCGCCCTGCACCTCGCCGCGCGTCTGCGTGTCGGAGGTGCCGGCGCGACGTCCGGCCAGCTGGCGGACCACCGCCTGGTGGATGACGCTTTCGTTGATCGGTGCGGCGAAGAGCGACTCGGCCAGGTCGACCGTGCCGGCCTTCGCGCCGTCCGGGGAGAGGATCGTCGTCTGGGGCATCGTTACTTCGCCTTCTGCACGAGCAGCAGGCCGTTGCGCGCCCCGGGCACCGCACCCTTGACCAGGATGAGGTTGCGCTCCGGATCGATCTTCACGACCTTGAGCTTCTTCACGGTCACCTGCTCGTTGCCCATGTGACCGGCCATGCGGGTCCCCTTCCAGACGCGTCCCGGGTACGTGCCGGCACCGACGGAGCCGGGCGCCCGGTGGTGGTCGGAGCCGTGCGACTTGGGGCCGCGACGGAAGTTGTGGCGTGCGATGACGCCGGTGAAGCCGTGACCCTTGCTGACGCCGGTCACGTCCACCAGCTCACCCGCCTCGAAGAGGTCGACGCCGAGCTGCTGGCCGACCTCGTAGCCATCGGCCGAGTCGACCCGCACCTCGCGCACGTTGCGCGGGCGCTGCTGCTCCTTGTCGAGGTGCTTGAACTGGCCGGCCACCGGCTTCGTCGCGCGGCGCGCGGTTCCCGCGCCGAGCTGCAGGGCGGTGTACCCGTCCTTCGCCGCGTCGCGGATGCGCGTGATCGTGTTCGGGGTGGCCTCGATGACGCTCACCGGCACGACGCTTCCGTCGTCGCCGAAGATGCGCGTCATCCCGAGCTTCCTCCCGATCAAACCTGCCGGCACTGTTCGTGGTTCCTTCCTGATGGCGGAACGCCCTCGCGGCGGGCCGAGGCGGCCCGCCCGAAGGGGTTCACATCTTGATCTCGATATCGACGCCGGCCGCGAGCGACAGCCGCATCAGCGCATCGACCGTCTTGGTGGACGGATCGATGATGTCGATGAGGCGCTTGTGCGTCCGGATCTCGAACTGCTCCCGGCCGTCCTTGTGGACGAACGGGCCCCGGATGACCGTGTACTTCTCGATCCGGGTCGGCAGCGGCACCGGGCCGGCGACGTCGGCGCCGGTCCGCTGCGCGGTCTCCACGATCTGCTCGGCCGACTGGTCGAGCAGCTTGTGGTCGTACGCCTTCAGCCGGATGCGGATGCGCTGCTTGGCCATGATGGCTAGCCGACGACCTCGGTGATGACGCCCGCGCCGACGGTGTGCCCGCCCTCGCGAATCGCAAAGCGCTGACCCTGTTCGATCGCGATCGGGGTGATCAGCTCGACGTCGATGTTGACGTTGTCACCGGGCATGATCATCTCGACGCCCGCGGGCAGGATGATCGCGCCGGTCACGTCGGTGGTCCGCAGGTAGAACTGCGGCCGGTACCCGGCGTAGAACGGCGTGTGGCGGCCACCCTCTTCCTTCGAGAGGACGTACACCTCGGCCTTGAACTTGGTGCCGGGCTTCACGCTGCCGACCTTGGCGAGCACCTGGCCGCGCTCGAGCTCTTCGCGCTCGATGCCGCGCAGCAGGAGCCCGACGTTGTCGCCGGCCTGGCCCTGGTCGAGCGTCTTCTTGAACATCTCGACGCCGGTGACCACCAGCTGGCGGCTCTTGGCGTGGATGCCGACCAGCTCGACGGTGTCGCCGGTGTTGACGATGCCGCGCTCGATGCGGCCGGTCGCGACCGTGCCACGACCCTTGATGCCGAAGACGTCCTCGATCGGCATCAGGAACGGCTTGTCGATGTCGCGCTCGGGGGTCGGGATGTAGCTGTCGACCGCGTCCATCAGCTCCTTGATGGAGGCGTAGTCCGGGCTCTCCGGATCGTCGCTGGTCGACTCGAGTGCCTTCAGCGCCGAGCCGCGGATGACGGGGATGTCGTCGCCCGGGAACTCGTACTTGCTGAGGAGCTCGCGGACCTCCATCTCGACCAGGTCGACCAGCATCTCGTCGTCGACCATGTCCACCTTGTTCAGGTAGACGACCAGCGACGGGACCTCGACCTGGCGGGCGAGGAGGATGTGCTCGCGGGTCTGGGGCATCGGACCGTCGGCAGCGGACACGACCAGGATCGCGCCGTCCATCTGGGCGGCACCGGTGATCATGTTCTTGATGTAGTCGGCGTGGCCGGGGCAGTCGACGTGCGCGTAGTGGCGGTTCGCCGTCTGGTACTCGACGTGGCTGATGGCGATGGTGATGCCGCGCTGGCGCTCCTCGGGAGCATTGTCGATCTGGTCGAACGCACGGAAGTCCGCGCCGCCGGACAGCGACAGGAACTTGGTGATGGCAGCCGTCAGCGTCGTCTTGCCATGGTCGACATGACCGATGGTGCCGACGTTCACGTGCGGCTTGCTGCGGTCGAACTTCTGCTTGGCCATGGTTGGTCTTCGTCGCTCCTTATCGGTCCGTACTAGCTCTTGGACTTCGCGATCAGCTCGTTGGCGAGGCTGGTGGGAACTTCTGCATAGCGGCTGAACTCCATCGAGTAGGCGGCGCGACCCTGGGTCATGCTGCGCAGCTCGGTGGCGTAGCCGAACATCTCGGCCAGGGGGACGTGAGCTCGCACGACGCGGCTGGACCCGCGCTCGTCGAGACCGTCGATCTGGCCACGCTTGCTGTTGAGGTTGCCGATGACGTCGCCCATGAACTCCTCGGGCGTCGTCACCTCGACCTTCATGACCGGCTCGAGGATGGCCGGATCGGCCTTGCCGACGCCGTCCTTGGCGGCCATCGAGCCGGCGATCTTGAACGCCATCTCGGACGAGTCGACCTCGTGGAACGAGCCGTCGACCAGCGTGGCCTTGACGTCGATGACCGGGTAGCCGGCCATCACGCCGCCCTGGAAGGCCTCCTTGACGCCCTCCTCGATGGCCCGCCAGTACTCGCGCGGCACGGTGCCGCCGACGATCTTCGACTCCCACTCGAACCCGGTGCCGCGCTCGAGCGGCTCCAGCTGCAGGATGGCGTGGCCGTACTGGCCCTTGCCGCCGGTCTGGCGCACGAAGCGCCCCTCGGCGCGGACGGGCTTGCGGATCGCCTCCCGGTAGCTCACCTGCGGGCGGCCGACGTTGGCCTGCACCTTGAACTCGCGCAGCATGCGGTCGACGATCACCTCGAGGTGCAGCTCGCCCATCCCGGCGATGCGGGTCTGCGAGCTCTCCTGGTCGGTGCTGACGCGGAAGGTGGGATCCTCCTCGGCCAGGCGCTGAAGCGCGACCGCCATCTTGTCCTGGTCCGCCTTGGTCTTCGGCTCGACCGCGAGCTCGATGACCGGCTCGGGGAAGGTGATCGATTCCAGCACGATCGGCTTGGACTCGTCGCACAGCGTGTCGCCGGTCGTCGTGTTCTTCAGGCCGACCGCGGCGGCGATGTCGCCGGCGCTGACCTGGTCGATCTCCTCGCGGTGGTTGGCGTGCAGCTGCAGCAGCCGGCCCACGCGCTCCTTCGTGCCCTTCGTGCTGTTGTACACGTACGAGCCGGTCTTGAGCGTGCCGGAGTAGACGCGGAAGAAGGCCAGCTTCCCGACGAAGGGGTCGGCGGCGATCTTGAAGGCGAGGGCCGCGAACGGCGCATCGGCATCGGTCTCGCGCGTCAGCTCGTCGCCGGAGCGCGGGTCACGGCCGTGGACCGGCGGCACGTCGAGCGGACTGGGCAGGAAGTCGATGACGGCGTCGAGCATCGGCTGGACGCCCTTGTTCTTCAGCGCCGAGCCGGTGAGGACGGGGACGATCTGGTAGGCCAGCGTGCCGGCGCGCAGCGCGCGACGCAGCTCGTCGGCCGTGAACTCCTCGCCCTCGAGGTACTTGTGCGCGATGTCGTCGTCGAGGTCGGCCAGCGACTCGATCATCTTCTCGCGCCACTCGTCGGCCAGCGCCTGAACATCGGCCGGGATGTCGCCGACCTGGATCTGGTCGCCCAGGTCGTTGCCGTAGGTGATCGCCTTCATGTTGATCAGGTCGACCACGCCGCGGAATTGGTCCTCGGCGCCGATCGGCACCTGCAGCGGCACGGCGTTGACGCCCAGGCGGTCCTTGATCATGTCGACCACGCGCCAGAAGTCGGCCCCGGTGCGGTCGAGCTTGTTGACGAAGCAGAAGCGCGGCACCTGGTACTTGTCGGCCTGGCGCCACACGGTCTCGGACTGCGGCTCCACGCCCGCCACGCCGTCGAAGACGACGACCGCGCCGTCGAGCACGCGCAGGCTGCGCTCGACCTCGACCGTAAAGTCCACGTGCCCGGGCGTGTCGATCAAGTTGATGCGATGGTCGTTCCAGAAGCAGGTGGTGGCCGCGGCGGTGATGGTGATCCCCCGCTCCTGCTCCTGCTCCATCCAGTCCATGGTGGCAGCGCCCTCGTGGACCTCGCCGAGCTTGTAGATCTTCTTGGTGTAGAAGAGGATCCGCTCGGACACCGTGGTCTTGCCCGCGTCGATGTGGGCGATGATCCCGATGTTGCGGGTGCGCTGGAGGGGGATGTTCGTGCCCGCGCGGTCGGTGCGGGTGGCGGTGCTGGTGGTCATCGGCCTACCACTTGAAGTGGCTGAAGGCGCGGTTCGCCTCCGCCATGCGGTGCGTGTCCTCGCGGCGCTTGACCGCCGCGCCGATGCCGTTGCTGGCATCCATGAACTCGGCCGCCAGCTTCTCGGCCATGCTGCGCCCGTTGCGCTTGCGCGCCGAGTCGATCAGCCAGCGCATGCCGAGGCTGACCCGACGGTCGGCGCGGACCTCGACCGGGATCTGGTAGGTGGAGCCGCCGACCCGCTTGGGCTTGACCTCGATCAGGGGCATGGCGTTGCGGAGCGCAGCCTCCATCACCTCGACGCCGGAGCGGCCGGCCTGGCGCTCGCAGCGGGCGAGGGCCTCCTCGAGGATGCGGTGCGCGAGCTGCCGCTTGCCGCCGTGCATCAGCTTGTTCGTGAACTGATCCAGCGTCAGCGCCGTGCCGGTCAGCTGCTCGGCGTACTTGGTCTTGCGCGCGATGGTGGGACGTCGTGGCATCGGTCTAGCTCTTGCCCGGCGACTTCGCGCCGTACTTGCTGCGGCCCTGCTTGCGATCGCGGACGCCGGCCGCGTCGAGGGTGCCGCGCACGATGTGGTACTTGACCGCCGGCAGGTCCTTCACGCGGCCGCCGCGCACGAGCACCATGGAGTGCTCCTGGAGGTTGTGCCCGATGCCCGGGATGTAGGCGGTGACCTCCATCCCGTTGGTCAGGCGGACGCGGGCGACCTTCCGAAGCGCCGAGTTCGGCTTCTTCGGGGTGCGCGTCATCACCTGCAGGCAGACGCCGCGTCGCTGCGGCGCGCCCCGTCCCTCGCTGGTGGTCTGCTTGAGGGTGTTCAGCGTGCGGCGCAGCGCCGGCGCCTTGACCTTCTTGGTGGCCGGCTTGCGGCCCTTCCGCACCAGCTGGCTGATCGTTGGCAACGAGAACCTCGCGTTCCTGACTCGCGTGTGGAATCCGTGCGTGCCTCGCCTGTTTCGACCCCGACGAGGCCCACGGAAACCCGCTCGGGGCTGCATCATGGGACTTCTCGAAGGGTGCCCGACTGGGCACACACGAAGGCGTCCCGCAGGCGGGACACCGAAGGCGGAGTATACGGAACACCCGTTCGACGTGTCAACCGAAGGTCCTGCGCGAGGGAGCACCCGAGGGCCACCCGTCCGGCGCT
>DASTYP010000118.1:0-3209 GCA_035764845.1 Candidatus Limnocylindria bacterium | reverse complement strand
AACGGCCATCGAATGGCGACTCACGCGGCGCACAGCACCTCGGCGGTCAGGCGACGGCCAGCACCGCCCGCTCCGCCAGCGCGATCGGCAGCCCGCCGCTGCTGGTGATGCCGTCGTGGAAGGCGCGCAGCGCATCGGTGTCGGAGGAGCCGTGGGCCGCAAAGAAGGCCTCCCGGATGCGGACGATCTCCAGGCAGCCGGTGAGGTACGACGACGCCTGCGTCGGCCAGGCGCAGTACCGCGTGACCTCGGCCTTGGCCGTCGGCTCCGTCAACCCGGTGCGCGTGGTCATGAACTCGACTGCCTCGTCCCAGGTCATCTCGCCCATGTGGAGCGAGGTGTCGACGATGATCCGCGCGGCCCGGAAGATCGTGGCCTCGTACTGGTTCATCTCGTGGCGCAGGTCGGTGAAGAAGCCCTGCTCCCGCATCATCCGCTCAGCGTAGAGGGCCCAGCCCTCGCTGAAGTAGGGGGTGCGGAACACCTGCCGCACGCGCGACGGGTTGGCCTTCGACATCACCAGGTGCCAGTGGTGCCCCGGGTACGCCTCGTGGACGGCGGTGGTCGGGATGCCGGGGTACGAGTTCGAGGCCAGGCGCTTCTGGATCTCGTCCTCCGACGCGCCGTCCGGCGGGAATGGCACGAAGAAGTGGCCCAGCATCTTGTCGCTGAACGGCGGCGGTGACATGTACGACGCGACGGCCAGCACCGGCCGCTGGAAGGGTGGCGACGGCACGACGGCACACTCCTCCCCGGCCGGGAAGGAGACGAGCCGGTGCTCCTTCAGGTACTGCCGAGCGCGCTCCGTCCATTCCTCGTAGCCGATGCGCATCTGTTCCGGCGTGCGCGGGTGGTCCTCGTTGAGCTCGTCGAGGACCGCCTTCCAGTCGTCGGTGCCGCGCAGCTCGCGGGCGCATCGGGTCAGATCGGCGGCCAGCGACTCGTACTCCGCGCGTCCGCGATCCCGCAGCTCTCGCGCGCCGAAACCGAGCAGCTCCTTCTCGCGCAGCAGGGCCGAGTAGCGCTCCTCCCCGAGCGCCCACTCCCGGCTCGCCGCCGGGCGCATCTCCTCCAGGAAGGCGACGTACGCCTCGTAGGCCGATGCCGCCTCCCGGCCCGCATCGGCCAGCTGGCCGCGCAGCCGCTGGTCCTCGACCTGCGCGGGGAGGATCTCGCTGACGTAGCGGGCCCCCGCCCGGGCCTGGTTGGCGGCACGGTCCAGGAAGATGGCCGGAACGAGCTCCGGCCGCAGGTTCGCCCTCCCCGCCTCCAGGTTCGCCGGAATCTGGCGCATGCGGCTGACCGCCGACTCGACCAGCTCCGGCATCGGCCGCAGCTGGTGCAGGAAGAGGGTGAAGATGCCGGTCATCCCCGGATTGAGGTACGTGTCCGGCTGCCGGCGCCAGACCTCGAAGTCCTCCACGATCTGGCGACCACGCAGGATGCTGATCACCAGGTCGCGGTCGATCTGCTCGTCGAACGACAGCGTCCCGGCGTCGACCGCTCGGAACTCGTCGAGCCAGTGGCCGTCTCGCTGGTTCCGTCTGAGGATCGACGCTTCCGAGAGGTCGTCCAGGCGGTCGTCGTACTCGGTGAGGCCCAGGGAGCTGGCCCGCACGGGCGAGTCCTCGAACTCCTGGGCCAGGAACGAATCGACGAGCGCGGTGAACGACGGCATGCGGAGACTCCTGTGTTGGTGCCCGGGCCGTCCAGTCTAGGCCGATGCCGTCATCCGCCGCCGGCCGCGATCGCCTCGCGCGCCGCCGCTGCGCGGCCCGCCTCGAAGGCGCCGATGTCGGCCTCCACGATCTGCGGCCGCTTCTCGCCCACGACGGCGCGGATCGTGGCGACCACGGACTCCGGCGTCACCCAGGCGGTTCGCTCCACCAGCGCGCCCAGCGCCACCACGCTGACCAGCTTGTCGTCGCCGCCGCGTGACGCGAGCTCGGTGCACGGCAGCGGCAGGACGGTCGCACCGTCGGGCATGGGCGGAACGTCGTCCAGGCCGACGAGCGAGGTGTTGACCAGCAACAGGCCGTTCCGCGCGACGCGCGGCGCGAACTTGCCGAGCGACGGCGGGTTCATCACCACGGCGGCGTCGTATCGGTCCACCACCGGTGAGCCGATCTGCCCATCCGCGAGGATGACCGTGCACGAGGCGGTACCGCCGCGCATCTCCGGGCCATACGACGGGATCCAGAAGACCTCGAGCCCGTCGCGGATGGCGGCGCGGGCGAGGACCTGGCCGGCGAAGAGCAGCCCCTGGCCGCCGAAGCCGGCGAAGACGACCGAGCGCTCCATCAGCGCGCCTCCTTCGTGCGGTCGACCAGGACGCCGAGCGGATAGGTCTCCTCGACCTCGGCCAGGTGGGCCATGGACTCCGGTGCGGTCATCCCCCATCCGACCGGGCAGTTCGACAGCAGCTCCACGATGGAGAAGCCCGCATCGTCGAGCTGCGCCTGGCAGGCGGTCCGCAGCATCGCCTTGGCCTTGCCGATGTGCGACGGATCGGAGACCGATCCCCGCGCCGCGTACGCGACGCCCGGCAGCAGCGCCAGCATCTCGGTGATGCGGATCGGGAATCCGGCGAGGACCGGGTCCCGGCCGGTCGGGCTGGACGTGGTGCGCTGGCCGAGCAGCGTCGTCGGCGCCATCTGGCCGCCCGTCATGCCGTAGATCCCGTTGTTGACGAAGATGACGGTGATGCGCTCGCCTCGGGCCGCGGCGTGGACGATTTCCGCCGTGCCGATGGCGGCCAGGTCGCCGTCGCCCTGGTAGGTCAGCACGAACGCGTCGGGGCGCACGCGACGGACGCCGGTGGCGACGGCCGGGGCGCGGCCATGTGGCGCTTCCACCCAGTCGACGGCGAGGTAGTCGTACGCGAAGACCGAGCAGCCGACCGACGCGACCGCGATCGTCCGCGGTGCCAGCTGCAGCTCGTCCATCACCTCCGCCAGGACGCGGTGGATGATGCCGTGCCCGCAGCCCGGGCAGTAGTGGCTCGACCGATCCACCAGCGGAGCCGGCCGCTCGTAGATCACGCGCGGGGCGGGAGCGGTGATCGTCATGACGCGGCCTCCTCTCGCTGTGCCCGGAGCGCCGTCAGCACCTCCGCGGGCGTCGGCACCATCCCCCCGGTGCGTCCATGGAAGCCGATGCGGCAGCGTCCCTCCACGGCCAACCGGACGTCCTCGATCATCTGGCCCGCC
>DASTYP010000117.1:0-5383 GCA_035764845.1 Candidatus Limnocylindria bacterium | reverse complement strand
TCGCGGGCCACCAGGCAGGCGGTCGCGGGCAGCGGATAGTCCGGCGAGCACGTGCCGAGCACGATCAGGTCGACGTCCGCGGCGTCCACGCCGGCGACCGCCAGGGCGTCGCGCGCGGCGTGCACACTCAGCGTCGTCGTCGTCTCGTCGTCGGCCGCGATGCGACGCTCGCGGATGCCCGTCCGGCTCACGATCCACTCGTCGCTCGTGTCGACGAGCTTCGTCAGGTCGTCGTTGGTCATCACCCGCGACGGCGCATACATGCCCCAGCCGGTGATCAGGGCGTTCGTCATGGCGTGCTCCTTCGCGTCGGTGTTGGTCGCGGTCATCCGGGGTCGACCTCGATCAGCGGCTGCTTGCGCTTGACCAGGGTCCCGCTCTCGACGAGGAACCGGGTCACCGTGCCGGATTGGTCGGACTTGATCTCGTTGAACAGCTTCATGGCCTCGATGAGGCCGATGACCTGGCCCGCCGTCACCTCCGCGCCCTCGGTGACGTACGGCCGTGCGCCCGGCGAGGGCGCCGAGTACCAGATCCCGGTCAGGGGGGCGGTCACCAGGTGCCGCCCCGGCGCCGCCTGGTCGAACGGCGGCGGCTCGTCCGTGCGCGCCGTCGGGCCCGGCGCGATCGCCGCCGGTGCGGACGGGGTCGCGGCGGCCGCCGAGGCCACGGGCACGGGCGCGGCGCGCGGCCTGGCAAGCCGGACGCGCAGCTCCCCCACCGTCACCTCCAGCTCGTCGAGGCCGGCGCGCTCGAACGCCGGCGCCAGGGCGTCGACGGCCGCCAGGATGCGATCGGGCTCGTGGTCGCTCATCGGTCCTCGTATCGCCGGAAGACCAGCGTCGCGTTGTGCCCGCCGAAGCCGAAGCTGTTGCTCATGGCCACCGCGACGCCGTCGGGCAGCTCGCGCGCCTCGTTCGGCACGTAGTCGAGGTCGCACTCCGGGTCGGGGTGCTCCTGGTTGATGGTGGGCGGCACGATGCCCGTCTCGATGGCGCGGATGGACGCGATCGCCTCGATCCCGCCCCCGGCGCCCATCAGGTGCCCGGTCATCGACTTCGTGCTCGAGACCGGGATGCGGTAGGCGCGCTCGCCGAAGAGCGTCTTGATGGCCGCGGTCTCCGATCGGTCGTTCGGCGGCGTGCTGGTGCCGTGCGCGTTGATGTAGTCGACGTCCTCCGTGGTGAGGCCGGCGTCGGCGATCGCGACGCGCATCGACTCCACGGCGCCGCGGCCGCCGGGTGCCGGCAGGGTGATGTGCGAGGCGTCGTCGGTGGCGCCGTAGCCGACCACCTCGGCGTGGATGCGGGCCCCGCGCGCCTTGGCGTGCTCCAGCTCCTCCAGGACCAGGATCCCCGCGCCGTCGCCCATCACGAAGCCATCGCGCTCGGCGTCGAACGGCCGGGACGCCTTCGTCGGCTCGTCGTTGCGCTTCGTCGACAGCGCCCGCATGGCGCTGAACGCCGCGACCGGGATCTCGCCGATCCCCGCTTCCGCCCCGCCGGCGATCATCACATCGGCCTCACCGCGGCGGATGATGTTCAGCGAGTCGCCGATGGCATGGTTCGAGCTCGAGCACGCGCTGACGGTGGCGTAGTTCGGCCCCCGGACGTTGGCGTAGATGGCGATGTAGCCGGCCGCCATGTCCGGGATCATGGCGGTGACCAGGAACGGACCGACCTTGTCGATGCCCTCGAGGGTCGCCTCCTGGATGTCGCGGATCATGGTGTTGATGCCGCCGATGCCCGAGCCGACGATCGCGCCGGTCCGCCAGGCCAGGGCCTCGTCCTCGATGGGGTTCGGCAGCCCCGCGTCGCGCAGCGCCTCCGTCGTCGCGGCCCACGCGAAGTGGACGTACCGGTCGTTGCGGCGGACCTCCTTGCGCGGCATGGTCTCCGCCGCGTCGAAGTCCTTCACCTCCCCCGCGATCTTCGCCGCGACCTTCGACGGGTCGAAGGTCGTGATCGGGCCGATGCCGCTCCGCCCGTTGACCAGCGAGTCCCAGAAGGACGGCACATCGTTGCCGATCGGCGTCACGGCGCCCATGCCGGTGACGACGACGCGACGCTCCCCATCACGCATCGGTCTGCCCTCCACCCAGTCCCTGGTCGCGCGGGATGATGATCGACAGCGTCGCCTCGACCGCCACCTCCTCGCCGACCCGGGCGACGCCGCGCATGCGGCCGAACATGCCGCGCAGCTTCTCGACGGTGACCTCGAGATGGAGCGTGTCCCCCGGGACCACCATCCGCTTGAAGCGGCACTCGTCGATGCCGGCGAACAGCCCGAGCTTGCCGCGGTACTCCGGCAGAGTCATCACCGCGACGCCGGCGGTCTGCGCGAGCGCCTCGACCATGAGGACGCCGGGCATGATCGGCCGTCCGGGAAAGTGCCCGGTGAACTGCGGCTCATTGGCGGTGACCTGCTTCATGCCCACCACGCGCTTCCCGGGCTCCAGCTCGATCACCCGATCGACCATCAGGAACGGGTAGCGGTGCGGAAGGATCCGCATGATGTCGGCGGCTTCGAGCGGCAGGGTCACGCCCTCGTCCGGGGTGGTCTCGGATGTCGTCTCGGTCGTCATCTCGCCTTTCGTCGGTGGGGTCATGGGCGGGATCGGCTCAGCTGGCCACGAAGGCGGCCGGACCGACCCGGTCAAGCAGGTTCGTGCTCACGCGGGCGTCGACGAACGCCTCGTTGTCGATGATGCCCCGGTGGAACGGCACGTTCGTCTTCACGCCGCCGATCTCGAGCTCGGCCAGCGCGCGACGCGATCGCGCCAGCGCCTGCTCGCGATCCTCGCCCCACACGATCATCTTGGCCAGCAGGCTGTCGTAGAACGGCGGGACCTCGTAGCCGGGGTACAGGTGCGTGTCGACGCGCACGCCGGGTCCGCCGGGCAGGTGGAGCGACTCGACCTCACCGGTCTGCGGCGAGAAGTTGTCGCTCGGATCCTCGGCGTTGATGCGGAACTCGATGGCGTGGCCCCGGAACTCGATGTCCTCCTGCCGCAGCGAGAGTCGCTCGCCGGCGGCCAGACGGATCTGCTCGGCGATCAGGTCGACGCCGGTCAGCAGCTCGGTCACCGGATGCTCGACCTGGATTCGGCAGTTGATCTCGATGAAGTAGAAGTTCCCGTCGCCGTCGAGCAGGAACTCGAGGGTCCCGGCGCTCTCATAACCGGCGGCGACCACGGCCCGGATGGCCAGGTCGCGCAGCCGCTCGCGCGTCGGGTCGTCCATGGCCGGCGAGGGCCCCTCCTCGATGATCTTCTGATGCCGTCGCTGGACGCTGCAGTCGCGCTCACCGAGATGGATGCCGTTGCCGTGCCGATCCACCAGCACCTGCACCTCGACGTGCCGGCTCTCCTCGATCCACTTCTCGAAGTAGATGCTGTCGTCCCCGAAGGCGGCCTGAGCCTCGGAGCGGGCCAGGGGCAGTGACGTCTCCATCTCGCGCGGCGACCGGACGAGCCGCATTCCGCGACCGCCTCCACCGGCCGATGGCTTCAGCAGCACCGGGTAGCCCGCGTCGCCCGCCTGCTGGAGCGCGTCCCGCAGGTCGGTCACGATCCCCTGGCTGCCCGGCACGGTCGGCAGCCCGTTGGCGGCGAGCATGCGGCGCACCGCGTACTTCGACGCGAAGCGCTCCAGGACCTCCGGTCGCGGCCCGATGAACGCCAGGTCGTGCGCCACGCACGCCTCGGCGAACGTCGCGTCCTCGCTGAGGAACCCGTAGCCGGGGTGCACGGCATCGCAGCCGGTGATCATGGCGGCGCTGATGAGCGCCGGCTGGTTCAGGTAGCTGCGTCGGGCCTCCGCCGGGCCGATACAGATCGCCTCGTCCGCCAGCTTCACCGCCAGCGAGTCGCGATCCGCCTCGCTGTAGGCCACCACCGCCGGGATCCCGAGGTCGCGGCACGCCCGCAGGATGCGGACGGCGATCTCGCCCCGGTTGGCGATCAGGATCTTGCCGAACATCAGGCGCCGATCTCCACGCGCGCGAGCTCCGCGACCGTGGCGTCCAGGGTCTCGGGATCGCTGACGTTGCCGATGCGCGCCTCCGGCGCGATGCGCTTGATCATGTTCGTCAACGCGGTCCCGGGCCCGCACTCGACGAAGCGGTCGACGCCCTCGTCGACCATGCGGCGAACCGATGCGACCCACTCCACCGGCGAACGGACCTGCTCGGCCAGGAGCGCCCGGATCCGACCGGCGTCGGTCAGCGGCTCGGCCGTGACGTTGCTCACGACCGGGATGGAGGCATCGCGCCAGGCCTCGCCCTCGAACGCGGCCTCGAGCTGCTCCGCCACCGGCGCCATGAGCGGTGAGTGGAACGGGCCGGAGACGGGCAGCCGCAACACGCGCCGCGCTCCAGCGGCCTTCATGGCGCCCTCGGCCGCGTTGAGCGCCTCGAGCTCGCCGGAGATGACGACCTGCCCGGGGGCGTTGTCGTTGGCGACCACCAGCTGGGTCGGCCGGGCCACGTCGTCAACGACCGCCTGCACCGCGTCGCGCTCCAGGCCGATCACCGCGGCCATGCCGCCGGGCACATCGACGGCGGCCATCAGCTCGCCGCGCCGCGCGACGAGCCGGAGCGCCGCGGCGAGGTCGAGGACGTCGGCCGCGACCAGCGCGGCGTACTCGCCGACCGAGTGCCCGGCCACGAATGCCGGCGCCAGCCTGGCTCGCTCCTCCAGCGCGCGGAGCGCGGCGACTGACGTGGCGAGGAGCGCCGGCTGGGTCTGCCGCGTGTCGTCGAGGCGCTCGGGCGGACCGTCGAAGCACACGGACGAGACGGACCACCCCAGGACCGCGTCGGCCTCCGCGAAGACGGCGCGCGCGGCCGGCGAGGCGTCGGCGAGGGCGCGCCCCATGCCGACCGACTGCGAGCCCTGCGGGCTGAAGAGGAGGGCGAGGCTCATCGCGCGGCCGCCTCCGCCTCGATCTCGACCACGGTCTGTCCGTACTCGACCGCCTCGCCGCTCTCCGCCACCAGGTGGCTGACGACGCCGGCGCGTGGGGCGTGGACGTCGTGTCGCACGCCGAGCATCTCGACGTAGCCGATGCGGTCGCCCTTGCCGACCGCCTGTCCGGGGCCGAGGCCGTCGGCGTAGACGAAGAAGCCGACCGCCGGGGAGGCGACCTCGACCGGGGGCGGGGTCGACGCGCGGCCCGGTGCAGCCGGTGCCGGCGCGGCGGCCGCGGCCGGGGCGGCGGCATCCGCCGGCGTGGCCGCGGGGGTGACCGCGGGATCGGCGACGACCCGCACGTGGAGCTCGCCCTCGGTCACCTCGATCTCGCCCAGGCCGTGGCGACGGAGCCTCTCACCGAGCTCGGGCACGAGCCGTTCGGCCGCCTCGGCCATGGCCCGCACCGCGTCC
>DASTYP010000116.1:0-11491 GCA_035764845.1 Candidatus Limnocylindria bacterium | reverse complement strand
GCCTTCGTCGGCGACGGCAACAACGTCTGCCACTCGCTGCTGCTGGCGGGGTCGCTGGCCGGCATGCACCTGCGCGTCGCGACGCCGCCGGGGTACGAGCCCGACCCCGCTGTCGTGCGCGCGGCCCTGGGGACGGCGCGGTGGCGCGGTGGCTCGGTGGTCCTCGGGACGGACCCGGTGTCCGCCGTGCGCGGCGCGGACGCGGTCTACACCGACGCCTGGACCAGCATGGGTGCCGAGGCGGAGGCGGACCTGCGCCGCCTGCGCTTCGTCGGCTTCCGGGTGGACGAGGCTCTGCTGGCGCATGCGCCGGGGGCGCTCGTCATGCATTGCCTGCCGGCGCACCGCGGCGAGGAGATCACCGACGCGGTCCTGGATGGCCCGCAGTCGATCGTGCTGGACCAGGCGGAGAATCGGCTCTATGTCCAGCAGGCGCTCCTCGTCGATCTGCTGGGCGCGGACCCGGAGGATTGACACCGCTGGTAGCGTCCTCGGCACCGATGTACCCCGATCACCACGTCCCCCACTTCACCTGCATGTGTATGCCCTGGCGGCCCCGCCGCCTGGAGGACGCTGCCTGAGCGCTGACCACTGACATCCGGCTCAGGACCTGATCGGGGCCGCACCACTCCACGAGAGCGGTGCGGCCTGTTCGTATCCCTTCGGCGACGCGGATCAGCCGCACACCCCCACCTTCCGGGGCCGCGTCGCACCAACCGACCACCACGCGTGGCCCCTCGCTCCCCCCGGTGGTCGACCCAGGGAGATTGGACGCAAGCACCATGAGCGAGACCAACGGCACCGATACGCCACGCACCCCCCGCACCGAGACGCTCGCCCTGCACGCGGGGCAGCAGCCCGACCCGACGACCGGCTCGCGGGCGGTCCCGATCTATGCCACCAGCTCCTACAGCTTCCAGGACGCGGATCACGCCGCCCGCCTCTTCGCGCTGCAGGAGTTCGGCAACATCTACACCCGGATCATGAACCCGACGACCGACGTCTTCGAGCAGCGCATGGCGGCGCTCGAGGGAGGCGTCGGCGCGCTGGGCCTGGCCTCCGGGCAGGCGGCCGAAACGCTGGCAATCCTCAACCTGGCGGGCGCCGGCGACAACATCGTTGCCTCAACGAGCCTGTACGGCGGCACCTTCAACCTGTTCGCCTACACCCTGCCGCGCCTCGGCATCGAGGTGCGCTTCGTCGAAGGCAACGCGCCGGACGGCTTCGTCACGCAGACCGATGCGCGCACCAGGGCCTACTACGTGGAGACCATCGGCAACCCGCGGCTTGACGTGCCGGATCTCGCGGCGATCGCGAACGCGGCTCACGGCGAAGGGCTGCCGCTGATTGTCGACAACACCTTCGCGCCGCTCATCGCCCGGCCCATCGACCACGGCGCCGACATTGTGGTCCACTCGGCCACCAAGTGGATCGGCGGGCACGGGACGAGCATCGGCGGCGTGGTGGTCGACGGCGGGAGGTTCGACTGGGCCGCCTCGCCGCGCTTCCCGCAGTTCGTGGAGCCGGACCCCTCGTACCACGGGGTCAGCTACACGACCGCGTTCGGCCCCGCCGCCTTCATCCTGAAGCTCCGCGTGCAGCTGTTGCGGGACCTCGGACCGGCGCTGTCGCCGTTCAACTCGTGGCTGTTCATCCAGGGTCTCGAGACGCTGCCGCTCCGAATTGCGCGGCACAGCGAGAACGCGCTCGCAGTGGCGCGCTGGCTGGAGGCGGACCCGCGGGTCGAGTGGGTCAGCTACCCGGGGCTCGAGTCGCACCCGACCCACGCCAACGCCACGCGATACCTGGACGGCGGCTTCGGCGGGATGCTGACGTTCGGCGTGCGAGGCGGCGCGACCGCCGGCCGGCGGCTGATCGACAGCGTGAAGCTGTTCAGCCTCCTCGCCAACGTCGGCGACGCGAAGTCGCTGATCATCCACCCGGCCTCCACGACCCACCAGCAGCTGGACGCCGAAGCCCAGCGCAAGTCGGGCGTCACGCCGGACCTGGTGCGGCTGTCGGTCGGCATCGAGGCGATCGAGGACATCATCGCGGACCTCGACCAGGCGCTGGACGTGGCCACCAACGAGGAGCTGGCCGCATGACGCTCCTCCCCCTGAGTCCCGGGGAGCCGCCGCTGCGCCTCGGTCTGTTTCGGACCGAGGGCGGCGCGATCATCCCCGACCTGCGCGTCGCGTTCCGGCGCGACGGGCCGCGATCGGCATCGGCGGTGCTGGTGATCCACGCGCTCACCGGCTCGGCCGATGCGGCCGGCGACTGGTGGAAGCCGCTCATCGGTGCGGGCCTGGCGCTCGACACCGGGGCCACGCAGGTGGTCTCGCTCAACCTGCTTGGATCGTGCTACGGCACGACCGGGCCGCGGGACCTCGATCCCTTCCCGCCGATCACCCCGCGCGACATGGCCCGTGCGCAGTGGGCCGCGCTCGACGCGCTCGGCGTTGAGCGGGTCGAGCTTGCGGTGGGCGGCTCGCTGGGCGGCATGGTCGCCCTCGAGGTGGCCCTGGAACGGCCGGCGTCGGTGGCGGCCGTCATGCCGATCGCGGCGCCGGCGAGCATCGGCAACCTGGCGGCCGGGTGGAATCACATCCAGCTGCAGCTGCTCGACCTCGACCGGGAACGCGGGCTCGAGCTGGCCCGGCAGCTGGCGATGACGACCTACCGCTCCGAGGTGGACTTCGAGGCGCGCGAGCGCATCGGCTCCTACCTCGAGCACCAGGGGACCAAGCTGCGGCTGCGGTTCCATGCCGGCTCGTACGCGGCGCTGGTGGCGGCGATGAACGCGCACGACATCGGTCGCGATCGCGGCGGCGTCGTGGCGGCGCTGTCGACGCTCGCCTCGGGCGGCACGCGGCTGCACGGTGTCGGAATCGAGGGGGACCTGCTGTACGGCCCGCGCCAGGTCCGTGCGCTGGTCGACGCGGCGCGCCTGGCCGGCGTGACCGCCAGCTACGACGAGATCCGGTCGGACAAGGGCCACGACGCGTTCCTGGTCGAGTGGGACCAGCTCACGGGCATCCTGCGGCGCGCGCTGCAGGGTCGGGACGAGGGGCGCTATGCCGCCAGCGCCTGAGCGCGGAGCGGCCGACGTTCAGCGCAAGGCAGGCTCCGGCGTCAGGCGGGGACCAGGGTCGAGGCGGCCGCCAGGTCCGTGACGAGCGAGGCGACGCCCTCGGCGCCGGCGTCGTTCTGGGCGGCAACGATGGCCGACCCGACGATGATCCCGTCCGCCACCGTCGCCAGCTCGCGGACGTGCTCGGGACGCGAGACGCCGAAGCCGACGGCCACCGGCACGCGGCCGGCGACGCGTGATCGGATCCGCTCCAGCAGCGGGCCCGTCGTGGCGGCCACCGACTGGCGGACGCCCGTCACGCCGTACAGCGGGACGACGTAGAGGAACGCGGTCGAGGCCCGGATCGTGCGCTCCAGCCGCTCCTCGGTCGAGTTCGGCGTGACGAGGAACGTGACGCCCAGGCCCGCCCGGCCGATGGCGCGCTCGAGACGTGGATCCTCCCCGGCCGGCAGGTCCGGCACGATGAGGCCGTCCAGCCCGGCGTCACGAAGCTCGGCGAGCGTGCGCTCGACGCCGTGCGCCACCATCGGGTTGAGATACCCCATGGCCACGATCGGATGCTCCCGCCCGCGTCGCCGCAGCTCACGCAGGGTGCGCAGGACCGTGGCCATGCCGGCCCCCGCCGCGACGGCGGCGTGGCCCGCGGCGGCGATGAGCGGTCCATCGGCCACGGGGTCGGAGAACGGCACCCCGATCTCCAGGATGTCGGCGCCGGCGCGCAGCGCCGCATCGGCCGCGTCGGTCGCGTCCTCCTCGCTCGGGTGGCCGGCCATGAGGTAGGTGACCAGCACCCGACGGCCATCCCCTTCGGCTGACGCGAAGGCGTCGCGGATGCGGCGTGCGCCGGGCGGCAGGCTCATGCGGCACCACCGAATCGATCCACGATGTCCAGGTCCTTGTCCCCGCGGCCGGAGAGGTTGACCACGACCACTGCATCGGCCGGCAGCGACGGCAGCAGCCGGCCCACGGCGGCAAGCGCGTGCGAGGGCTCCAGCGCGGGAAGGATCCCGGCGCACCGCGTGAGCCGATGGAGGGCGGCCACCGCCTCCGCGTCGGACGTCCGCGCCACCTCCAGGCGACCGACCGCCGTCAGCGCCGAGAGCTGCGGCCCGACCCCGGGGTAGTCGAGCCCGGCCGAGACCGAGTGGGGCTCGACGACCTGCCCGTCCTCGGTCTGGGTCAGCATGGTGAACGCGCCGTGCAGCACACCCGGTGAGCCGAGGCCCAGCGAGGCGGCGTTGTCGCCCAACCCGTCCCCGCGTCCCCCGGCCTCCACGCCGAGCAGGCGGGTACGGGCGTCCAGGAACGGGCGGAAGAGGCCGATGGCGTTGCTTCCGCCGCCGACGGATGCCACGGCCAGGTCGGGCAGCCGCCCGACCCGCTCCAGCAGCTGGGCCCGCGCCTCGCGGCCGATGACCGACTGGAGCTCGGCCACCATGTCCGGGTACGGGTGCGGCCCGGCGGCGGACCCGAGGATGTACGCCGTCGTCTCGACGTTGGCCACCCAGTCCCGCAGCGCCTCGTTCAGCGCGTCGCGCAGCGTGCCGTGACCGGTGGTCACCGGCCGGACCTCCGCGCCGAGCAGGTGCATGCGTCGGACGTTCGGCGCCTGGCGCTCGACATCGGTGCTGCCCATGTACACGACACAGGTGAGCCCCAGCAGCGCGCAGGCGGCCGCCGTCGCCACGCCGTGCTGTCCGGCCCCGGTCTCCGCCACGATCCGGGTCTTGCCCATGCGCCTCGCCAGGAGCGCCTGGCCGATGGCGTTGTTGATCTTGTGCGCGCCGGTGTGCGCCAGGTCCTCGCGCTTCAGGAACACGCGCACGTCGGTCCGCGCCGTGTCCGCCAGGGCCGTCGGTGCGACCTCGAACAGCGCCGTGGGCCGGCCGATGAAATCGCGCTGGAGACGCGCCAGGTCTGCCCGATATCCGGCGTCGCGCCGCGCCGCGGTCCACGCACCCACCAGCTCGTCCAGGGGCGGGATCAGCGTCTCGGGGACGTAGCGGCCGCCGAAGGGTCCGTACCGGCCACGCGTGTCGACGCGGTCGGCCCCCGTGGGATCGGTCCGGGCCGCGCTCACGAATCGGGCGATGCGCCGAGGGTCGCTCTGTCCCGCACGCTCGAGGCCGGATGCGGCGTCCACCAGGGCGGGCCGCGCGTGACGCACCGCCGCCGCGACGTTGGTCGGGTCCAGGCCACCAGCGACCCCGGCCGGCAGGATCCGGTTGAGCCGCCGGGCGACGTCGAGGGGCGCCGCGCTGCCGGTGCCGCCGCCATCGGTCGCGGGGGCGCCCTCGAGCAGCAGGTGCGTGGCGCCGGCGGCGTACCAGCGCTCCGCCAGGCGCAGGGCCGAACGCACCGACGTCGGGCGGTGGACGACCCCGATCACCGCGGGCAGCGCGGGGGCGCGCTCCGCAAGCCACGGCGGGGGCTCGTCGAAGCCCGCCAGCTGGACGCCCGGTGTCCGGTATCCCCCGAAGGCGCCGATCGCGTCGTCGAGCTCCGACGCGGAGGGCGAGCGGAATACCAGGATCGGCTGCACGGTGCCCAAGCCCTGCGCCAGGCGTCCCGCCTCCTCGGGCGCCACCTGTCGCCGTGACGGCGCCACGATGAACCCCGCCAGATCGGCGTCCGCGGCGACGGCGGCGCGAACGCCCGCCGTGTCCCGCAATCCGCAGACCTTGACCATCGACCGCCGGGGCGTCGCGGGAACCGGCCCCGGTGCGCGCCGTGGCGCTCCGTCGACCAGCTCACGCACCCGCGCCGCGGGATCGGGCGCGTGCAGGAGCGCGGTGCCGACGAGGACCGCGTGGGCGCCCGCATCGGCCGCCGCGCGAAGGTCGGACAGCGTGGCCAGGCCGCTCTCGGCGACGAGCGTCGCCCCGGAGGAGCGCGCCGACTCGAGCAGCTCGAACGCCCGGTCCAGCGACACGTCCAGCGTGTCCAGGTCGCGGGCGTTGACCCCGATCAGGGTCGCGTCACAGGCCAGGGCGCGGTCCAGCTCCTCCGCGGTGTGGACCTCGACCAGCGCGTCCACGCCGGCCTCCGCGGACGTTGCGAGCAGCGAGCGGAGGGTGACGTCGTCCAGGGCGCGGACGATCAGCAGCACCGCACCGGCCCCGAGGGCGCGCGCCTGCCAGACCTGGTACGGCGTGACGGTGAAGTCCTTGCGCAGCACGGGTGGACCGATGGGCGCGGCCGCCTCCAGGTCCCGATCGCTGCCGCCGAAGCGAGTCGGCTCGGTGAGCACCGAGAGCGCCGCCGCGCCGGCGTCCGCGTACCGAAGGGCCAGGTCACGAACAGCGTCCGCACCAGCACCAACGGCGTCGAAGCTGCCGGCCGACGGTGACGCGCGCTTGACCTCCGCCACGAGCGCCAGGCGGTCCGCGTACCGCAGCGCGGCCTCGAAGCGCGGGGCCGGCGGCATGCGCTCGACGCGACGCCGAAGCTCCGGCAGTGTCTCGTTGCGCGCGTCGCGGCGCGCTCGCGTGCGCGAGGCGGACAGCAGCGGCTCGAGGACGCTCACGGCGCGGCCCCGGCGGCGGCGCTCACGACGTCGGCGGCGCGTCCGGAGTCGATGGCGTCCGCCGCCAGCCCGACGCCCTCGGCGACGTCCGCGGCAACGCCCGCCACGAAGAGGGCCGCGCCGGCATTGAGCAGGACGACGTCCCGCGCCGGCCCCGGCTCCCCGCCCAGCACCGAGATGGCGATCGCGGAGTTCAGCTGCGCGTCGCCGCCGACCAGCGTCGCCAGCGGCGCCCGCTCCAGGCCCAGCTCCGCCGCATCGATCACGAGCTCGCGGACCTCGCCGTCCTCGACCAGCAGCGCCTGGTTGGGACCGCCCAGCGACAGCTCGTCCGTGCCGTCGTGGCCATGCACGACCAGTGCACGCCGCGCCTCCAGCCGGCTCAGCGCCCCCGCGACCAGGGAGAGCAGGGCGGGATCCGCGACGCCGAGCAGCTGCCGCCGCACGCGAGCGGGCGAGCTGAGCGGCCCGAGCAGGTTGAAGATCGTGCGCATCGGCAGCTCCCGGCGGATCGGCATGGCGTGCTTCATGGCCGGGTGGTAGGAGGGCGCGAAGATGAAGCCGAAGCCGGTGTCGCGGATGGAGCGCGCGACCTCCTCCGGCCCGGGGTCGAGCGGGATGCCGAGCGCCTCGACCAGGTCCGCCGACCCGGAGCGCGACGTGATGGCACGGTTGCCGTGCTTGGCGACCGGCGCACCGGCGCCCGCGACGACGAACGCGGAGAGCGTCGAGATGTTGAAGGTGTGCAGGCCGTCGGCGCCGGTGCCGCACAGGTCCACCGCGTCCTCGGGCGCGTCCACGTGCACGGCCCGTGAGCGCATCACGCGCGCGAACGCGGCCAGCTCCTCCGGCGTCTCGCCGCGCAGCCGCAGCATGGCGAGCAGCGCGGCGACCTGGACGGGCGGCGCGGAGCCGTCCATCAGCTCCTCCATGGCGGCCTCGGCCAGCGGCGCGGGGAGATGGCCGCCGCCGGCGGCGACCTCGACGGCGGCGGCCACGGCGGGGCGCATCGGTTCGGTGGGCTGGACGTCGTTCATGCGGGGACTCCGGTGGTGCGGGCGAGGAAGGCGTCCACGAGGGCGGCGCCGTCATCGGTCAGGATGGATTCGGGATGGAACTGGAAGCCCTCCACCGGATGCGTCCGATGGCGCACGGCCATGACCACCCCGTCCTCGGATCGCGCGGTGACCTCCAGGCCGTCGGGCAGGCCCAGGGGGTCGATGGCGAGCGAGTGATACCTGGCGGCGCTCAACGGCGACGGCAGGGCAGCGAACGAGCCGGTTCCATCGTGGTGCACCGACCCGGCCTTGCCGTGCACCGGCGGCACGCGGATCACCCGCGCCCCGTAGGCGACGCCGATGGCCTGGTGGCCCAGGCACACGCCGAGGATGGGGACCGATGCGCCGAGCGCGCGCACCAGCTCGACGCTGATGCCCGCGCGCTCCGGTCGGGAGGGTCCCGGCGAGATGACGATCGCGTCCGGATCCATCGCCGCGACCTCCTCGACCGTCACTTCGTCGTTGCGCGCCACGCTGACGGTCGCACCGACGGCCTGGAGCAGGTGAACCAGGTTCCACGTGAACGAGTCGTAGTTGTCGAGCAGGAAGACGCGCGGGCCGCTCACGACGCCACCTCGGGACCGATGGCGGCGAGCATGCTCGCCGCCTTGGCCGCGACCTCGGCCGCCTCGCGCTCCGGGACCGAGTCCGCGACGACCCCGGCGCCGGCATGCACCGTCGCGCGGCCCTCGCCGACAACGGCCGAGCGGATGGTGATGGCGCACTCGACATCGGTCGGGCTGAAGTAGCCGATGGCGCCGCCGTAGGGGCCTCTGCGCTCCCCCTCGAGCTCGGCGATGGCCTGCATGGCGCGCACCTTGGGCGCGCCGGAGAGCGTGCCGGCGGGGAAGACGGCGCGGACCGCGTCGAACGCGTCGAGGCCCTCGCGCAGCCGGCCGTGCACCTCCGAGACCAGGTGCATCACGTGGCGGTAGCGCTCCACGGTCCGCAGCGAGGCCACCTCGACGCTGCCCGCCGCCGCCACCCGTCCCACGTCGTTGCGAGCCAGGTCGACGAGCATGGCGTGCTCCGCCAGCTCCTTCGGATCGGCGCGCAGCTCGTCCTCCAGCGCCGCATCCGTGGCCGGGTCGTCCGCACGCGGGCGCGTGCCGGCGATCGGCCGCGTGACCACCTCGCCGCCGCGGACGCGCACCAGCAGCTCCGGCGACGCCCCGACCAGCGCCGTCCCCGCCGCCGCTACCGGCGAGAGATCCAGCAGGAACAGGTACGGCGAGGGGTTGATGCGGCGCAGCGCCCGGTACACCTCGATCGCCGACCGCCGCGTCGGAACCGTGAACCGGCGCGCCAGGACGCACTGGAGCATCTCCCCGGCGTGGATCTCCTCGACCAGTCGCGCAACGCCGGCCTCGTAGGTCGCCCGGCCCGCGGGATCGCGGTCGACCGGGACGTCGACCGGATCGAACCGCGCGGGGATCTCGTCGCGCGAGGGCGTGCCGAGCAGTCGCGCGACCTCCTCCAGCCGAACATCGGCGCCGTTCGTCGACGTGCTCGTGACGCGCGCGACCTGCGCCAGGTGGTCGAAGACGATCACCGCTGACGGCAGGTGGAAGACCGCGTCGGGCAGGCCGAGGGGATCGGCATCGGGCACCGGCAGCCGCTCCCAGCGCGCCGCGCTCTCGTACGCCAGGTAGCCCACCCCACTGCCGATCGGGAAGGCGGGGTCCGCCTCGGTCGGGGCCTGCTCAGCCAGGACCTGGCCCAGCGCCTCCAGCGGATCGGCCGCGGTGAAGGTGCGCTCGCCGTCACCACCGGTCAGCGTCGCGATGTCGGCCCGGACGCTCAGCGTGCGGCCGTGCACCCCGACGATCGAGTAGCGACCGTACCGGGCGCCCTCCTCGACCGATTCGAGCAGGAAGGCGCATCGGCTGCCCAGCCGGAGCGCGGCCGCGACAGGCGTGAGCGTATCGGCCGCCAGCTCCAGGCGGTGCGGGGGTACCGGTGTCTTGGCGGGTGCGGGGGTGGCGGTCTGCATCGGTTGGTCTTCTTCGCGAGAATCACGAAAGCCTCCATCCTCGAGGGACGGAGGCTTCTTCCGCGGTGCCACCCTGCTTCGGACCGATGGTCCGCACTCGGCTCGCACGGGTCGCTCCCATCTGGAGCGCCGATGCGCCGGCCCGAGGTAACGGGGGCCTCCCGTCGCCGCCTAGTTGGTGCCCGGTGCCTGGCGTATATCCCGATATCCACCGCGGCCCGAACCACGTTCGGAGCGAGGCTCGCGGGTCCATTCCCACGTCCCGTGCCACGCCGGCTTGCACCATCCCGGCTCGCTGCGGTGGCCGTGCGACGAGGTACTCGTCCCGGTCGACGCCGTCTGAAGTTGGAGTCGCATCCTAGGTGCGCCGCCGATGCGCGTCAAGGACCTGCACGTTGACCCACCATTGCATGTGTATGCAGACAAGTTGCATACTTCTGCGGTGAACGCTCCCGTCCGAGTCGCCGTCGTCGGTGCATCCGGCTATGCCGGCGCCGAGCTCGTCCGACTCCTCGCCGGACATCCCGACGTCACGATCCACACGCTGTACGCCCGTGGCCGTGACGCCACGCCCATGGCGGAGGAATACCCGCACACCGCCCCACTCGGCGTGCGACTGGAGGACGGCGCCCCGGAGCCGGGGAGCATCGACGTGGCCTTCCTGGCGCTGCCGCACGGCGCCTCCGCCGAGCTCAGCGGGCGCCTGGCCAACGGAGGCACGACGGTGATCGACATCGGCTCTGACCTCCGGCTGCGCGATCCCGCCGCCTACCCGGACTGGTACGGCTTCGATCACCCGGCTCCAGACGTCCTGGCCGATGCGGTCTACGGCCTCACCGAGTTCGCCCGCGACCGACTCCGCGGCGCGCGGCTGATCGCGAATCCCGGCTGCTACCCGACGGCCTCCCTGCTGGCGCTCACACCCTTTGCGCGTGCCGGCATCCTGCGCGGCGACGTGGTGGTCGACGCGAAGTCCGGCGTCTCGGGCGCCGGGCGCAGCGCCGGGACGGACTTCCTCTACACCGAGCTCGAGGGCGGCACGAAGGCGTACGGCATCCCTCGACACCGCCACACGCCCGAGATCGCGCAGGGCCTGGCGGATGCCGGCGCCGAGGTGCACCTCACCTTCGTCCCGCACCTGGTGCCGCAGGTGCGCGGCATCGTGGCGACCTGCTACCTGACCCTCGCCGACGACCTCTCGGACGACGATCTCGCGGGGATCCTGGACGCGGCGTACGCCGACGAGCCGTTCGTGCACCGCGTGACGAAGCCCCCGTCCTCGAAGCTCGCCTGGGGCTCCAACCACGCGTTCGTCTTCGCGGCCCGCACCGCAGAGCGACGGGCGGTGGCCGTCGCGGCCATCGACAACTTGGGCAAGGGCGCGGCCGGACAGGCCGTGCAGAACATGAACGTGGCGCTGGGACTGCCCGAGACCGCGGGACTCACCGGGATCGGGGTCTATCCGTGACCGTTCGCCGCATCGACGGCGGCGTCACGGCGCCCTCCGGGTTCCGGGTGGCGGCGGCACGCGCCGGGCTCCGCTCCGGGATGGGCCCGGACGTGATGCTCCTCGTCAGCGAGCGGGGTCCCGTTCCAGCCGCGGCGACGTTCACCCGCAACCGGCTGCGCGCCGCGCCGGTCGAGGTCTCGATGCGCTCGCTGCGCTCCTCAGCGGGCCACGCCGCCGCCATCGTGGCGAACGCGGGATGCGCCAACGCGGGCACCGGCACGCCGGGGCTGGCGGATGCCCGAGCGGTCCAGCATCTCGTCGCCGATCGGCTGGGCGTCGCCGATCGGTTCGTCCTCACCGCCTCGACCGGCCT
>DASTYP010000115.1:0-10974 GCA_035764845.1 Candidatus Limnocylindria bacterium | reverse complement strand
TTCCACCTGCCCCTGCTACGATCGGGGCGTGACGGACCTCAGGAGCGCCGGCCCTGCCCGGACCGATCCCGGAACGGCGGGCGAGCAACCCGCCGGGCGGACTGCGCCGCTCGATCCCCGTGAAGCCGAGCGCCTGTTTCGTCGGGGCGTCGCCCTCTTCAACGGCGTCCGCTACTGGCACGCGCACGAGGCATGGGAGACGCTGTGGCGGGCCGCGCCGGACGAGGAGCGGGACTTCTACCAGGGCCTGATCCAGGTCGCCGCCGGACTGCTGCACCTGCAGCGCAAGAACCTGCGCGGGGCGCGGAACAAGCTCGGCGAGGGCCTGGACAGGCTCGAGCCGTATCAGCCGGTGCACAACGGCGTGCTGGTCAACGAGCTGATCGGGAAGGGCCGGCGCGTCCTGGACGACCTCAACGCCGGCTACCTGCCATACCTCATCCCCCCGGTGATCCGATTCGTCGACGCGGAGGAGCCGGACTTCAGCCGATGACCGAGTACCGCATCGAGCACGACTCGATGGGCGAGGTCCGCGTTCCCGCCGATGCCAAGTGGCGCGCCCAGACCCAGCGCGCGATCGAGAACTTCCCGATCTCCGGCATGCGGCTGGAGCGCGCGCAGATCCAGGCCCTGGCGCGCATCAAGGCCGCCGCCGCGGCCGTCAAGCTCGAGCTCGGGATGATCGACGCGGATCTGGCGCAGGCGATCATCGGCGCCGCGGAGGAGGTCGCCCGCGGCGAGCACGACCACGAGTTCCCGCTCGACGTCTTCCAGACTGGCTCGGGCACCAGCTCCAACATGAACATGAACGAGGTCCTCGCAACGCTCGCCGCCGAGCGTCTCGGTCGGCCGGTCCACCCCAACGATGACGTCAACCATCCGATGTCGTCGAACGACATGTTCCCGGCCTCGATCCACATCGCGGCGACGTCGGGGGTCGTCAACGACCTCGTGCCCGCGCTCGAGCACCTGGCGGAGTCCCTCGAGCGCAAGGCCGGCGAGTTCGCCGAGGTCGTGAAGTCGGGGCGCACCCACCTCATGGACGCGACCCCGGTGACGCTCGGGCAGGAGTTCGGCGGGTACGCCCGGCAGGTGCGGCTCGGCGTCGAGCGCCTCCACGCCACGCTGCCGCGGGTCGCGGAGCTGCCGTTGGGCGGCACCGCCGTCGGGACCGGCATCAACTCACCGGCCGGCTTCGGCGGCCGCGTCATCGCGGAGGTGGCGAGCGCGACCGGCCTGCCACTGACCGAGGCCGTCGATCACTTCGAGGCCCAGGGCGCGCGGGATGGTCTGGTCGAGCTGTCGGGGCAATTGCGGACCATCGCGGTGGGCCTCACCAAGATCGCCAACGACGTGCGATGGATGGGATCCGGCCCGCGTGCCGGCCTGGGGGAGATCAACCTTCCCGACCTGCAGCCCGGCTCGTCGATCATGCCTGGCAAGGTGAACCCGGTCCTCCCCGAGGCGACGCTGATGGTCTGCGCGCAGGTCATCGGCAACGACGCCGCGGTCGCGTGGGGCGGCGCGGCCGGCAACTTCGAGCTGAACGTCATGCTGCCGATGCTCGGCCGCAACCTGCTCGAGTCCATCCGGCTGCTGTCGAACGTCACCCGGCTCCTCGCGGATCGGTGCGTCGACGGGATCACCGCAAACGTCGAGCGCCTGCGCGAGTACGCGGAGAGCTCACCATCGATCGTCACGCCACTCAACCGCTACCTCGGGTACGAGGAGGCGGCGAGCATCGCCAAGCAGGCGCTCAAGGAGCGCAAGACCATTCGCCAGGTCGTCGTCGAGCGCGGCCACGTCGAGGCCGGGCGCCTCACCGAGCAGCAGCTGGACGAGGCCCTGGACGTCATGCGGATGACGCATCCCTGACGTTCGCCGCGCCTATGGCGGCGGCTTGGTGCTCGTTCCCGCGCCCGGCAGGTATGCCCAGTACAGCTGCGGCGGCGTCGGGTCGGAATCCAGCGTGGGGATCACGACCCACGCTATCAACGGACCGCCGACGTGGACCCGCGGCACGGCGACGTGCTGCTCGAGCGGGTATCGATCGATGAGGCGCCAGACCGCCAGCTCCGCGTCGTAGACGGCGAACGTGAAGGAGTCCGATCCCCACGCGGCGACGAAGCGCTCGCCGACGGACGGGTAGTTCACGTACTCCTGCCAGCGGGTCGCCATCGGCCGGATCGCGCCCGTCTCGTGGTCCCACCGCACGAGCTCTCCCCAATTGAACATGTTGAAGCCCGGATCGGTCTCCTTCCACACGACATCGCCGCCGGGGAGGATCAGCGGCATGGTCGCCCGCGCACTCTCGTCGAGGCGCGTGAGCGAGGAAGGATCGGTCGCATCGGTGAGGTACACGAACCGCTCATCCGTGGTCCGGTCGTCGGCGTACCGGACTTCGGTGAACGCGAGGGACGTGCCGCGAACCGACGGCAGCCAGAGCTCGGCCTCCGCGGCCTCGCGCTCGAGCAGAAGCCGCGGCCGCCAGTCCGGTGCCTGTGCAACGAGCAGCTGCGAGACTGCACCATGCGCGCCCGCATCGAATGCGGTCCAGGCAATGACGTCCTCGGAGACTGCCATGCTCGGCACCAGGCTCGGGACGGCAGCGTCTCCCGGATGCACATCGAGCAGGAGCGGCTCCGATTCGTGACGCGGAAGGAGCCAGAGGTTCCAGTCCGGCCGACCCCTTGCGTCCATGTCGACCCAGGCAAGCGTTCCGGCGTCGCCGGCGATGCGGATCACCTGCCGATCGCGCTTCGGGTTCGACCACACCAGCTCTGGCGCCGCCTCCCCCGGGGTGTAGCGCCACAGGTCTGGCGCGGTGTCGCCATCGGGTCCGTCGGCCACGCCCGAGGAGAAGACGACCGCGGTGCCGTCGCTGATGAACTCGAGGATCGGGCTGGTCCACGCCAGGTCGAGCGGGTGCATCTCGATCTGCCGTCCGAGGTCCCCCAGGGGCCGTGTTCTCGGCGTCGGTGGCGGGGCGCTGGAGGCAACCCCTGGGGTGGGCTCTGGCGTCGCAACCACCACGGCCGATGGAGATGCCTCGGACGGGATGGGGGTGACGGCCCCGCAGGCCGTCACCCCCATCGCCGCAACGCCAAGCGCCGTGAGCGCTGCGCACGGTCGTCTCACCACACGAACCGCCCGGTGTGCTGCGCGATCAGACGAGCGATGTGACGCGTCGGATCCCAGAACTTCCCGGTCGAGCCCCCCTCGTCCTTCGAGGAGTCGGTGTAGTACGTGCGGGCGTAGTCCGTGCCGGTGTAGTACCCGACCCAGCCGTACGCCGCGATCCAGTGGCCCGGGGACCACACCGGCTTCGGCCAGCTGGACAGGTAGTACGTGGAGTTGGGGTCGTGGGGCTTGACCGGGATGGCCAGCGGCATCTTCGAGCTGCTCACGTTCGTGCGGATGTACCCGTGCATCTCATCGGCGATGTCGCCATTGCCGTTGAGGTCGCGCAGGTAGGTGATCACCCAGTCCCAGTTACTCGGACGGCGCGGAGCGCCGATGGTGGCGCGCTCGAGCCCGACTTCGAGCTTCTCCGCAGAGGTGCCCTGGTTGATCACCGTCGACATCCAGCCGGCGATCACGTCCTGCGTGTACTTGTTCCACGCCGACCCCATGGCCCAGGTGTAGTTCGAGATGACCTGCCCGACGGCGGGCCCGCAGTAGATGCCACCGATCTGGTCCCGGGCCTCCACGCCCACAAAGCCCTGCGGCACCCAGCAGGCGTCGATCGTGGCGTCGGTGCCCGGACCGTCTGCGGAGCGACCGCCGCCCGCGGCATCCGTCGTGGCGGTCACCTCAGCGGTCCCGGTCGGCGTGACGCAGTTCAGGTTCGACAGCTCGAGGCCGCCGGCATCCACCGAGGCGAGGTATGCCTGGGCGGAGGCGACCTTCGCGGCGGATGCCGCCTCCTGCTCGGGCGTGAGCGGCGGCTCCTCCAGGGTCGGGGGAGGGCTGGTCGGGGGCGAGCTGGGCGCCGGCTTGCCCGGCTGGCTCGGCTTCGCGCCGAGGACGGGAACGGCGGTGCACGTCATCAGAAGCACGGCGAGGAGCAGGGGAACGAGGGTTGGGTGTCTGCGGACCATCGGGGGCAGCCTCCTAGACCATGGAGGCGAGCCGGCGTGGGCGAGGGCGTCGTATCGGCGGCCATGATGCCGCACAGTCTCTTCTCGGCCGCTTACTGCCCGATTACTGGCCGCGTCGGCCATGAGCAGGCATACGAAAACGCCGATCCCGGATGGGATCGGCGCCTCGCTGAGCCATCACGCCGGGGTGCCACTACTTCAGCCCCGTTATCGTTGAACAACAGGAACCCGACGCGACGGTTCTTCAATTGTGGCCTCATCCTCGCCCAGCGCCGCGCCGAGGTGTAGGGGCAGATGTCCCTGCGGGGCAGGGATAGAATCGAGGCCCGAACACACTCGCGCGCATCGCTCCGCGCGCCCAAGGAGATGACCTTCCCGTGACGACCACGTACCAGAACCTGATCGGCGGCGAGTGGAAGCCGGCCGCATCGGGCCGCACCTTCACCAGCGTCAGCCCGGCCAACCACGAGGAGCTGGTGGGCGAGTTCCCGGCCTCCGGAGCCGAGGACGTCGAGGCCGCGGTGGCCGCCGCGAAGGCGGCCTACCCGAGCTGGTCCCTGATGCCGGCCCCGAAGCGCGGCGAGATCCTCTTCCGTGTGGCCCGGCTCCTGGCCGAGCACAAAGAGGAGCTCAGCCGCCTCATGACGCGCGAGATGGGCAAGGTGCTGGCGGAGGCGCGGGGAGATGTCCAGGAGGCGATCGACGTCGCCTACTACATGGCCGGCGAGGGCCGGCGCCTCTTTGGTCAGACCGTCCCCTCGGAGATGCCCGACAAGTTCGCCATGGCCATCCGCCGGCCCATCGGCGTGGTCGGGATCATCACCCCGTGGAACTTCCCGGTCGCCATCCCGGCTTGGAAGCTCTTCCCGGCGCTGATCTGCGGCAACACCGCGGTCATGAAGCCCGCATCCGACACGCCGGCCTGCATGGTCCGCTTCGTCGAGCTGCTGGTCGAGGGCGGCATCCCGGCCGGGGTCGTCAACGTCGTCACGGGGTCGGGCGGCGAGGTCGGCAACGCCATTGTCGACCACCCCGACGTGCGGGTCATCAGCTTCACCGGCCACACCGATACGGGCGTCGAGATCAGCACGCGCGCGGCAAAGACCCTGAAGCGCGTCAGCCTGGAGCTCGGTGGGAAGAACCCGATCGTCATCTGGGAGGATGCGGACCTCGACCTGGCGCTCGACAGCGTGGTGTGGTCGGCCTTCGGCACCTCCGGCCAGCGCTGCACGGCCGCCTCGCGCCTCATCGTGCATCGCAATGTCCACGACGACTTCGTGCATCGGCTGCAGCAGCGGGTCGCCAAGCTCGTGCTGGGGGACGGTCTGGAGGAGACCACCGACGTGGGCCCGGTCATCAACGATCGCGCGGTGGAGCGGATCGCGGAGTACGCGACCATCGGCCGCAGCGAGGCCGACCTGGTCATCGGCGGCGAGCCGGCGCGCGAGGGGGCCCTCGCGAAGGGCTCGTTCTTCCAGCCGACCATCTTCACGGAGGTCAAGCCGGATGCCCGCATCGCGCAGGAGGAGATCTTCGGGCCGGTCGCATCGGTCATCCCGGTGACGACGTGGGAGGAGACCGTCGAGGTCGTCAACGGCGTGAAGTACGGCCTGTCGACCTCGCTGTTCACGCACGACATCAACCTGGCCTTCCGCAGCATCCGGGACTTCGACTCGGGCCTGGGGTACGTGAACCACGGCACCATCGGCGCCGAGGCGCACCTGCCGTTCGGCGGCATCAAGGCCACCGGCAACGGCCACCGCGAGGTGGGCCAGGCGGCCCTCGACTTCTTCAGCGAGTGGAAGAGCGTCTACATCGACTACTCCGGCAAGCTGCAGCGCGCCCAGATCGACACGACCTTCGTCGACCAGGATTGAGGACCGATGCGCCGCGGGCCCTCCCGCGGCGCCGCCTCACGCCGCGGTTGCCGGGTGGCACGCCCGGTGCGACCATGCGCCGCAGCATGCGCCTCCCGTACTTCCCGCTGCACCAGGTGCTCTTCCCGCACCTCCCACTCCCGCTCCACGTCTTCGAGGAGCGGTACCGGGCGCTGGCCCGCGACGTGGTGGCCGAGGGCTCCCCGTTCGGCGGGCGCTTCGTGGTTTCGATGATCACCGAGGGCCGCGAGGTCGGCGGCGACGCCGCGACCCAGCCGATCGGCACCATCTGCGAGGTGCACAGCGCGGAGCAGTTCCCGGACGGCCGGTGGCTGCTCCTGGTCGTCGGCGTCGCCCGGGCGCGGCTGGGAGCGGTGGACCGCAGCGGGCCCTACCCGCTCGTGGAGGCCCATGAGCTGCCGGAACGCGAGGGTGACGGAGCCACGTCCGCGCTGCCCGCTGTGCAGCAGGCGCTCGACGCCTACCTCGACACCGTGAAACGTTTCGTGGCCGCCACCGCGTCTGGAGCGAGTGACCCGCGAGAGCCACGAGACGTGACGACCACCCTGGACCAGGTCCTCAAGCCCATCCACCTTCCCGACGACCCGTCGGCGGCCAGCTACGCCGTCGCCGGTGTCCTCCAGGTCGAGCTCAGCCGCAAGCAGCACCTGCTGGAGCTGCCCGATGCGGCCACGCGCCTTCGCGCCGAGCTCGAGATGCTCCGCCGCGAATCTCGACTGCTCGGCGACGGCGCCACGGCGCCGGTCCCGGCCGCCGATCTCGGCTACCACCCGAACTGACGCGCATGCGAACCGTCGCCGCCGGGGGCCTGGTCGCCGTGCTCCTCCTCCTCGCCGCGTGCTCCGCCCCCGTGGCCTCGCCTTCGACGTCCGGGCCCTCCGCGTCGCCGACGGCGAGCGGCCACCCCTCGGCCTCACCGTCACCGTCACCGACGGCCACGCCGAGCGCCGAGCAGCCGACGCCGAGCGCATCGGTCGGCGGCACCACGTACACGGTGCAGCCCGGCGACGGCCTCATGGCCATCGCTCGCGCCTTCGACACGACGGCCGACCAGCTGGTGGCGTGGAACGTGGACCGCTACCCCTCGCTGGCGACGGACCCGAACGTCCTCGAACCCGGCTGGATCCTGGTCGTCAGTGGTGATCCCGACGTCACGCCGCGAGCGACGCCGTCACCCACCCCTCGCGCCACGCTGCCGCCGACGGCCACGGGCTGCACCGCCGGCAACCGCGCCGACACCGGGGCGGCGGAGACGTTCCGGACGATCCCGGACGCCGGCGCCGAGGTCGCGCTGACCTTCGACATGGGTGGGCGCATGGACCCGGCCGTCGACATCCTCGAGTTCCTGGTCGAGCACGAGGTGTGCGCCACCATCTTCGCCACCGGCGCCATGAGCCAGACGGCGCAGGGCCAGGCGGCCCTGGCCATCGTGCGCGACCATCCTGAACTGTTCGAGATGGGCAACCACACGATGTATCACTGCGACCTCGTGCGTGGGGGTGGCGGATCGCCCTCGAGCCAGCCGTGCGTCGGCGGCGCCCCGAGCGCCGATCGGATTCGCCAGGAGCTGACCGATGCGGAGGCCATCCTGCGCGACGCGACCGGCCAGGACCCGCAGCCCTACTGGCGGCCACCCTACGGATCGATCAACGACGCCGTCCTGGGTGCGGCCGCCTCGGTCGGGTACACCAAGACCTTCCTGTGGGACATCGACTCCGTCGACTGGAAGCCCATCAGCGACGGCGGGCCGACGGCCGCACAGATCGCCTCGAAGGTGGTCGGCAACGCGGTGAACGGGTCGAACGTGCTGTTCCACCTGGGCGGCTACGAGACGCTCGATGCGCTCGAGCTCCTCGTCCCCGCGCTGCGGGACCGTGGCTTCGTGCTGACGAGCCTCTCCGACCTGCTCGACTGACCGCGGCCCCGGGACGTCGAAGCGCCGCTCCCCGATCGAGGAGCGGCGCTTCCGGATCGGTTGCGGAGGTGGGTCAGCCGCCGGTCTCGGCGATTCCCGCCCGCGGGTGCGACAGCTCGCGGAGCGCCTCGCCCACGATCTCGATCGCCCGGTCCACCTCGGCCTCGGAGACGATCAGCGGCGGGCTGAAGCGCAGCGACGACTCGCCGCACTCGAGGGTCAGCAGGCCGCGCTGGAACGCCGCCTCCTGCACCGCCTCGGCGTGGGCGTGGTCCGAGAACTCGACCCCGAGCATCAGGCCGATGCCCCGGATGTCGCGCACCTCGGCGATGTCGTCGGCGACCCGCTCGAGGCCGGCGCGGAGCCGGTCGCCCATGGCCGCCGCGTTGGCCATCGCCTCGGACTCGATGATGTCCAGCGTCGCCAGGCCGGCGACGGCGCAGATCGGGTTGCCGGCGAAGGTCGAGCCGTGGGCCCCGGGCGGCCAGGTCCAGACCGAGTCGCGCGCGATGAACGCGCCGATCGGCATGCCCGAGGCGATGCCCTTGGCCGTGGTGACGATGTCCGGCTCGACGCCGGCGTGCTCGATCGCCCACCACGTGCCGGTGCGGCCCATGCCGGACTGGATCTCGTCGGCGACCAGCAGGATGCCGTGCTCGTCGCAGATCTCGCGCAGCCCGCGGAGGAAGGCGGCCGGCGCCGGGAAGTAGCCGCCCTCGCCCTGGATCGGCTCGATGACGATCGCGGCCACGTCGGTCGGCGCGATGATCCGGCCCAGGATCGAACGGCGCAGCACCTCGAGCTCGGCCGTACCGTCACCGCCGGAGCCCTCCTTCCACGACCGAACGCGCGGGAAGGGGGCGTGGTGCACCATCGGGATCAGCGGTCCGAAGCCGGCGCGCTGCTTGATCTTCGAGTTGGTGAGCGAGAGCGCGCCCATGGTCCGGCCGTGGAAGGCGCCCTCGAAGGCGATGATCCCGGGCCGATGGGTGTGGTAGCGCGCCAGCTTGATGGCGCCCTCGACGGCCTCGGTCCCCGAGTTGGTGACGAAGACGCGTGCCTTCTCCTCGAACGGCGCGATGTCCGCCAGCCGCTCCATGAAGTCGACGTAGCGGGGCTCGTAGAAGTCCGTCGCCGCGACGTGGATGAGGCGATCAGCCTGCTCCTTGATGGCCGACACCACCTTCGGGTGCGCGTGGCCGGTGGAGCACACGGCGATGCCGGCGGCGAAGTCGAGGAAGCGGTTGCCGTCGACGTCCGTGATGACGGCGCCGGCGCCGGACTCCGCGACGAGCGGGTAGGCGCGCGTCAGCGAGGGGCTCGCGACGGCCTCGTCCCGCTCGATCAGCGCTCGGGCCTTCGGGCCCGGCAGCTCGGTGACGATGTGTGGCGCGGCCTGCTCGGTGGCAGCCGCACGCGAGGGGGTTGCCTCCATGGTGGTCATGAGGGGTCACTCCGAAACGGAGCGGCGCGTCCTGCCCGCGCCCCTGGCTAAGTGCGATGCCATGCTACCAGCGCCGACGCGCCCTCGGTAGCCAGCACCGGGCTTGACACGACGTTGCGTAACCCGTAAGTTACCGTAACCAATGCGTTACGAACGGGCGCTTGACGTCCTCGGCGACCCGATGCGACGGCGGATCATGGAGCTTCTCCGTCCCGGACCGCTGCCGGTTGGCGCCATTGCCGAGCGACTCCCGGTGAGCCGCCCGGCCGTGTCGCGGCACCTTCGCCTGCTGACCGATGCGTCGCTGGTCCGGCACCGGGCGCACGGCACCCGCAACCTGTACGAGGTCGATCGGCGCGGCCTCGAGGAGGTCCGCGCCTGGCTCGACGCCTGGTGGGACGAGCCGCTCGACCGATTCGCCGACCACGTGGAGGAGCATTCCGATGACGATGTCTGAGCCGATCGCCGCCATTCGCAAGGAGCTGATCTTGCCGATCGCGCCGGATCGCGTTTTCCGCCTCTTCACCGCCGACATCGACCGATGGTGGCCGCTGGCGACGCACTCGGTGGAGGGCGAGGATGCCGCCGGGGTGAGCATCGACGGTCGTGTCGGTGGGTTGATCGCCGAGGCGAGCACGACGGGACGGCGGCACGTCTGGGGCACCATCCAGCTGTGGGACCCGCCGCGCCGCTTCGTGACGACCTGGCATCCCGGCCGGCCGGCCGACGCGCCGACCGAGCTCGAGGTGCGCTTCGAGCCGTGGGAGGACGGGACGCGCCTCGTCCTCGAGCACCGCGGCTGGGAGCACGCGGCGTGGATCGGCGACCGCTCCAACTACGAGTCGGGCTGGGATCCGGTCCTCGCGCGGTTCGTCGAGACCGTCCGCTGAGCGCCGCTACCCGGTCCGTGCGGCCGCGCCGATGACGCCCGGGCCGCGGTAGATCATCGCGGTCCACAGCTCCACCAGGTCGGCCTCGGCCGGCCGGCGCTCCAGGCCACCGGACGCGACGATGACGAATCGGTCCCCGGTCGCTGAGCGCACCTCCGCCAGGACCTCGCCGGTCCGCCCCACCAGCGGCCGTCCTGAGACACCTCCCTGCTCGGCCGCCGCCGCTCCGCGCAGCCCGTCGCGCTGCACAGTGGTGTTCGACAGGATCACCCCCGCGGTCGGCCCGTCGACCAGCGCCTCGAGGATGGCGCGGCGCCGCTCGACATCGAGCTCGGGCGCCAGCTTGACGAAGATCGGGTGGGACGGTGCCGCGCCCGCGACCGCCGCCACGATCTCGGGCAGGCGGACGGGGTCCTGCAGGTTGCGCAGCCCCTGCGTGTTCGGGCTGCTGACGTTGATCGCCAGGTAGTCCGCCACCGGCCCCAGCACCGCCGCGGCCGCCGCGTAGTCCTCCACGGCCCGTTCGTCTGGCGTGTCCCGGTTGCGGCCGATGTTCGCGCCGACCACGAAGCCGGGCGGCAGGTCGGGCCGGGCCTCGGCGATCCGGCGCGCCAGCGCATCGGCTCCGGCGTTGTTGAAGCCCATGCGGTTGACCAGGGCCTCGTCGGGCGGAAGCCGGAAGAGGCGGGGGCGGGGATTGCCCGGCTGCGGATGCGGGGTCACCGTC
>DASTYP010000114.1:0-3393 GCA_035764845.1 Candidatus Limnocylindria bacterium | reverse complement strand
CTGGCGAGCGGCGGAGAGCGCCGCGCGCACCTCGGTGGGATGGTGGCCGTAGTCGTCGTAGATCGTCACGCGCGGAGTATCGGCGATCAGCTCCATTCGCCGCCCGGCTCCCGCGAACGTTTCGAGCGCCATCGCCAGCCGATCGAGGTCCGCGCCCAGCGTGCGCGCCATGATCAGTGCGGCCGTCGCGTTGGCCACGTTGTGCTCCCCGGCCAGTGACATGGCGAACGGATGGTCGAACAGGGTGAACCGGGTGCCGCGCTCGTCGCGCTGGACGTCGGTGGCGACGATGTCGCCCCCCGGCCCGTACCTGATGATGCGGCCCTGCCAGCCGCGCAGACGCCCGACCAGCTCAGTGGCGCCCGGGTTGTCGGCGGCGACGACCAGCAGCCGCCCGCCGAGCGCCGGATCGCCCCCCATGCCCCGCACGAACCGCTCGAACGAGGCCATCACCGCCTCGCGATCCGCGAAGTAGTCAGGGTGATCCATCTCGACGTTGGTGACGATCGCGCCGCCAGGGTGGTAGTTCAGGAAGTTGTCGCCGAACTCGTCCGCCTCCACCACGAAGGGACGACCGGCTCCAGGCCGAACCGATGCGCCCCACGCGTCGATGAACGCCCCGACCTCCACCGTGGGGTTGAGTCCCGCGCCGATCAGCAGGTGGCCGAGCATCGCCGTGGTGGTGGACTTGCCATGCGTTCCGGCCACCCCGATGCCGATCCTGCCGGGGTTCGCCATGAGCTCCCCGAGGAGCGCCTGCCAGGCGACCACCGGGATGCCCGACGCGACCGCGGCCTCCAGCTCCGGGTGGGCCGGGACGGCGCGCAGCGCGGGGGTGATCGCCACGCGCTCGACACCGGCGAGGTGGGCGGGGTCATGGCCGTTGACGTAGCGGACTCCCGCGGCGTCGAGCGGTGGGGTGTACGGCGACGGGGCATCCGCGTCACAGCCATCCACGATGGCCCCGGCATGGGCGAGCAGCACGGCCGTGCCAGCCGCCCCGGATCCCGCGATCCCGATGACGTGGATCCGCTCGCTGGCGCGCACCATCGGTCAGCCCTCGGCCACGAGCTGCGCCGCCAGCTCCAGGGCGGCCAGCGCCGACGCGCGCTTGTTGCCGTCACGGTCGAACGGCCACTGGTGCCGCTCCACCACGGCGCGGCCGTCGCGGATGGCGGCGCCGACGTAGGTCAGGCCGACCGGCTTCTCGTCCGATCCCCCGTCGGGTCCGGCGATGCCGGTGACCGAGACGGCGATCGTGGCGACCGGGAACGCGCGCAGCGCACCCTCGGCCATGCCCTCGGCCACCTCGGCGGAGACGGCGCCGAGCTCGTCGATCAGCGCCTCGGGAACGCCCAGCAGCGAGTCCTTCACCGCGTTGGAGTAGCTGACGATCCCACCCAGGAAGTGGTCGCTCGACCTGGGCACCTGCGTGATGACGTGTCCGATGAGCCCGCCGGTGCACGACTCGGCGGCGGCCATCTGCCAGCCACGCTTGACGAGCGCTCGGCCCAGCCGCCGAGCGGCGGACTCGAGCTGGTCGTCCGTGGGCGGGCGCGGCGACGGCATTGGTCTAGCGGTAGTTCGTGAATTGGAGCGCGACCGGGTAGTCGAGCGCGCGGAGGTCCGCGATGACCGCCTGCAGGTCGTCCTTCGACTTCGCGCTGACGCGGACGGCGTCGCCCTGGATCACCGGCTTGGTCTTGGGGAACTGTTCGCGGATGCGCTTCGAGAGCTCCTTGGCCTGGTCGCTGGTGAGGCCACGCTTGAGCTTGATCTCCTGCCGAACCGTCCCGCCGGCCGCGGGCTCGATCCTGCCCCAATCGAAGATCTTCAGGCTCAGGCCGCGGCGAACGGCCTTCGACTCCAGCAGGTCCTTCGCGGCCCCGGCGCGGTACTCGTCGTCGGCGGTGAGCGTGATCGATTCCTTGCCCAGCTCGAAGCCGACCTTGCTGCCCTTGAAGTCGTAGCGCGTCGCGATCTCGCGCCGCGCCTGGTCCAGCGCATTGACCAGCTCCTGCTGGTCGAAGTCGCTCACCACGTCGAACGATGACTCTCCTGCCAAGGTCGTCTGCCTCCTTCGCTGACCGATGCGCTCCGGCTCAGCCGCCGGAGCGGCTGATGCGCCACTCCACGACGGCTCCGGCCGGTCCCATCGCGCCGATGTCGATGCCGTTGATCGTGACGCGCACGGCGCCGGCGTTGCCGGCCCGGATGCGCAGCTCGCGCGTTGCCGTGAGGTCGATGCGGTCGCCAGCTGCCGCAATGGTGCCTGACACGCCGGGCACCGGCGCGCCGTCGGCATCGACCTCGAGGTACGAGTCCCCGCCGTCGAGCCGCAGCGCCCCCACGAGGCCCTGCGCGGGTCCGACGGTCACGCGCCGCGTCACCGGCTCGCCGGTGTCGGGGGCAACCGTCACGTCCCATGCGCCGGCTGCGAGCGGCAGCGTTCCGTTGAAGGCGCCGCTGCCGTCCGCCGTCAGCGTCGTCGGGGCCGGTGGGGCCGGCGTCGCGGGTGCCAGGGCCACGGCCGCGCCGGCCGCGTCGGTGACGCTGAACGTCGGCGTCGCGACCGAGACGAGCGTCGCGGTGACGGTCAGCGTGGCTCCTGGCGCGCTCGTGCCGGTGACCGCGACCGGCGACGTCACCGTCGCGTCGGCGACCGGGGCGGTGACCGTGATCGCCGCGGGGCTCGAGGACGGGCTGGCCGCAACCTCGCTCTCGACGACCACGACCCGCGTCTCCTCCTCGGAGTCGCGGTCGGTGACCGGGTCGCGAGCCTTCAGCCTGAACTCGTTCGAGCCCGGGAGGAGGTTCAGCGTCACGCGGAAGTTGCCCTCCTCATCGGCGAGCACGGTCGGGTTCTCGGGCAGGCCGCTCACGGTGATCCGGGCGTTCGGAGCAGTGACGCCGCGGACGGTGATGGTGTCGTCGGTGTATCCGCTGACGTTGCCCACCGGGTCGGTGATCGTCAGCTCCGGCTGGCGGGCGAAGTTGACGAACTCGTAGGCGAGATAGGCGATGAAGCCACCGACCGCCACGGTCAGGAGCGCGGCGGCCACGACGTTCGGCGTCAGCACCAGGGCCCGCGCGCGCCGGCCGCGCAGCGGACGCGGCGCCACCGCCGGTCGCTCGACGGTGAGCGCGCCGGTCTCGATGCGGTACAGGTCGATCAGGTACTCCGGGTCGAGCCCCAGGTACGCGCCGTAGTTGCGCAGGAATCCCTTGGTGTAGACCGCGCCGGGGAGCTCGCGGTACTCGCCCCGCTCCAGCGCCGAGAGGTACCGCTCCCGGATCTTCGTGTCTCGCTCGACCCGGGCCAGGTCCACGCCCTTCGCCTCGCGGGCGGTGCGCAGCACCTCCCCGAGCTGGTGGACCCGGTCGCTCACGACA
>DASTYP010000113.1:0-3716 GCA_035764845.1 Candidatus Limnocylindria bacterium | reverse complement strand
CCATGGGACCCGGCTGGCGAATCGGCCGCATCGGCGGCATCGACATCGCGATCCACCCCAGCTGGCTGGTGATCTTCTTCCTGGTCACCTTCTCGCTGGCCGAGTCGGTGTTCCCGCGCGAGTTCCGCGGCTGGTCCACCGCGCTGTACTGGGGCATCGGCGCCATCACGGCCCTCCTCTTCTTCGGCTCGGTCCTGGTCCACGAGCTGAGCCATGCGCTGCTGGCCCGTCGCTTCGGCCTGAAGGTCGAGGGCATCACGCTGTTCATCTTCGGTGGGGCGACGACCATCGACAGCGAATCGCGCACGCCGCGAGAGGAGGCGCTGATCGCCCTGGCCGGTCCGGTCTCGAGCTTCCTGGTCGGCGGCGTGCTGCTGGGGATCGGCGCCGTGGTCGACCAGGAGCAGATTCGGGCCCTGACCGAGTGGCTGGGCGTGATCAACCTCCTGCTCGGGGCCTTCAACCTGCTTCCCGGCTTCCCGATGGACGGCGGCCGCGTCCTGCGCGCCCTCATCTGGCGCATCCGCGGCGACCGCCTGGTCGCGACCCGCAACGCCGCCATGGTCGGGCGGCTCTTCGCGTACCTGCTCATCGGCTTCGGCGTCTACCTCGCCCTCGGGCCTGGCAATATCTTCGGCGGCCTGTGGCTGGCGCTCATCGGCTGGTTCCTCTCGAACGCGGCGGAGGCGACGGCGGCCCAGGCGGGGATCGAGCGCAGCCTGCGCGGCGTGCGCGTACGCGACGCAATGGAGGCCGAGCCGCCGAGCGTCTCACCCAACGAGACGGTCGGCGACCTGGTGCAGGAGCGGCTGCTGCGCGGCGAGGACCGATCCTTCCTGGTTCGGCACGACGATGGTGGCCTCGCCGGCCTCGTCACGCTGACCGACGTGCGACGGCTGGCGCGCGAGCAGTGGCCGCAGGCACGCGTGACCGACATCATGACCCGGTACGCCGACCTCGCCACCATCGGCCCCGATGCGCCGCTGGCCGACGCGCTGCGAGTCATCCAGGAGCGCGAGGTCGGTCAGCTGCCCGTCGTCGAGGGTGCCGACCGCCGCAACCCGGTGGGCGTGGTCACGCGACGGGGGATCCTCCGCCTGATCGAGGCGCGCATGAAGCTGGGCTTCTGATGGCCGGACCGATGCTGACGCTCGAGGAGGCGCAGCGACGCCTCCTGGCGCGAGCGCACCTGACCGATGGCGAGCGGGTGCCGCTCGCCGATGCCCTCGGCCGGGTTCTCGTCGATCCCGTCGTTCATGCCGCGGCCGATGTGCCGCCCTTCGCCAACTCGGCCATGGACGGGTTCGCGGTGCGGGCCGCCGATACGCCGGGCGAGCTTCGCGTGGTGGGGGAGGCGGCCGCTGGCGCGCCGTCCGTGCCGCAGGTCGACCCGGGCACGGCGGTCGCGATCGCCACCGGTGGGCCGATGCCGGAGGGCGCCGACACGGTCGTGCCGATCGAGGAAGTCGAGGAGCGGGGTGATGTGGTCCGCATCCCGAATCCCGCGGGACCCGGCCGCCACGTGCGCACGGCCGGGCACGACACGCGACGCGGCGAGGAAGTCTGCCTGCGCGGGGAGCTGACGCCGGCCAAGATCGCCGTTCTCGCGTCGCTCGGTCTCGGCGACGTCGAAGTCCACCGCCGGCCGCGGGTCGCCATCCTGTCCACCGGCGACGAGCTCGTGGAGCCCGGCGATCGCCTCGCCCCGCACCAGATCCACGACGCGAACGGTGTGGCCCTCGTGGCCGCCGTCATGGACGCGGGCGGCGAGGCCGTGCTGCGCTCCCGGGTGAGGGACGAGGCGGGGCCGACCGAGTCGGCCATGGCCGAGGCGGCGCGCGGCGCGGACCTCGTCGTGACGTCCGGTGGCGTCAGCGTGGGGCGCCGTGACCACGTGCGGGCCGTGCTCGAGCGGCAGGGCGCCCTCGACTTCTGGCGGATCGCAGTCCAGCCGGGGAAGCCCCTGGCGGTCGGCGAGCTCGGCGGCGCGACGGTCATCGGCCTGCCCGGCAACCCGGTGAGCGCCCTCGTCACCTTCGAGCTCTTCGTGCGGCCGTTCCTCCGCGCCATGCTGAGCCTGTCCGGCGACGGGCGCGTCCGCGTCCGCGCAACGCCGACGGAGCGCATGACGAAGGATCCGGCGCGCCGCGCGTTCTTCCGCGTTCGGGTCTCGCAGGAGGACACGGCCATCCACGCGGCGCCCGCCGGTGGCCAGCAGTCGTCGCAGTTGCGCCCCATGGCTGACGCGAACGGGCTCCTGGTCGTGCCGGAGGGCGCCGAGGCGGCCGAGCCGTCGCACGGCTACGAGACGATCCTCCTCGGTCCAGTTCACCTGGTCGGCCGATGAGACCCAGCCACCTCGACGACGAAGGCGCCCCGCGCATGGTGGACGTCGGCGACAAGCCGGTCACCAGGCGCCGCGCGGTGGCCGGCGGCGTGGTTCGGATGCGCCCTGACGTGCTGGTCACGCTGCTCGACGCGGGCGGCCCGAAGGGCGACGCCCTGGTCACCGCGCGCCTGGCGGGGATCGCCGGGGCGAAGCGGACGGCCGATCTCGTCCCGCTGTGCCACCCGCTCCCCCTCGATCGAGTCGACGTGGAGCTGACACCCGACTCCATGGCCGGCACGGTCAGCATCCGCGCCACGGCCCAGGCGACGGCGCGGACCGGCGTCGAGATGGAGGCGCTGACCGCGGCCTCGGTCGCCGCACTGACGCTCTACGACATGGCCAAGGCTCTTCAGCGCGACATCGTCATCGAACGGATCGAGCTGCTGGAGAAGTCCGGCGGACGGTCCGGCGACTACCGCCGGGACGCTGTGGCGGCCCCGCCACCCGTGCCGACCGCCGAGCACGAGGCCGCGGTGGTGACCTGCTCCAATCGCTCCGCGGCCGGGGAGCGGGAAGACACGTCCGGTCCGGCACTCGTGGATCGGCTTCGGCAGGCCGGCTTCGACGTGGCGCCCGACGCGCACGTCGTTGCCGATGACGAGGAGCGGATTGCGGCCCTGCTCGCGACCCTCGCCGATGCCGGTCACCGACTCATCCTGACCACCGGCGGCACCGGCCTGACGCCCACCGACGTGACGCCGGCCGCCACGCGGCGCGTCGTCGACCGCGACGTGCCCGGTCTGGCGGAGCTGATGCGCTCGGCCGGCCTGGCGTCGACGCCCATGGCGGCACTGTCGCGCGCCGTGGTCGGCACGCGCGGCTCCACGCTCATCGCCAACCTGCCGGGCTCGCCGAAGGGGGCAACCGAGTCGCTCGACGCGCTGCTGCCGGTCCTGCGTCACGCCCTCGACCAGCTCGCCGGCGGCGATCACTAGGCCGGCGCGGCTGCTGCATCGGTCAATTCGCACCGGACGGCCGCTTGGCGCGCCGCATGACCGATGGGTCGGCCGCGGCGGAGCGTAGACCGCTCCGCGCGGTGCCGCTTCAGCGTCCCAGTGGCCGATGCGTCGGCCAGGCCGCACCGGAATCGGGCCTTCCGCGCCATCTGACTGATCCATCGGTCACCCGCACGCCAGCGCGCACATGACTGATCCATCGGCCACCGCACGCCGGAGCGCGGCTACCATGACGCCGACCCATGCACGCCACCATCCCGTTCTACCCGCTCGTCCTCGTCGCGGCCGCCGCCGCGGCGTTCCTGTTCTGGCGTCGAGCGCGCTGGCACCTCGCGATCCTGCGCCGGGGACAGCCGATCGACCGGTTCGGC
>DASTYP010000112.1:0-5366 GCA_035764845.1 Candidatus Limnocylindria bacterium | reverse complement strand
GCCCCGCCATCTTGTCGCCGATGCTGATCTTGCGCTTCTGGGCAATCGACACGCGCACCATCTGGTTGACCCCGGCGGGCAGCTCGTCGCCGTTCTCGCGGCTGAAGACGGTCACGTCGATGACCTTGCCGCGCACGCCGTGCGGCACGCGCAGGCTGGTGTCCTTCACCTCACGCGCCTTCTCGCCGAAGATGGCCCGCAGCAGGCGCTCCTCGGCGGTCAGCTCGGTCTCGCCCTTGGGTGTGATCTTGCCGACCAGGATGTCGCCGGCCTTGACCTCGGCACCAACGCGGATGATGCCGTTCTCGTCGAGGTTCCGCAGGGACTCCTCGCCGACGTTCGGGATGTCGCGCGTGATCTCCTCGGGGCCCAGCTTGGTGTCGCGGGCCTCGATCTCGTGCTTCTCGATGTGGATCGAGGTGAACAGGTCGTCCTTGACGAGGCGCTCGCTGATGACGATGGCGTCCTCGTAGTTGCCACCCTCCCACGGGAGGAAGGCGACCAGGATGTTCTGGCCCAGCGCCATCTCGCCGCCGTCGGTGCTGGAGCCATCGGCCAGCACGTCGCCGGCCGCGACCCGCGTCCCGACGTCCACGACGGGACGCTGGTTGATGCAGGTGCCCTGGTTGGAGCGCAGGAACTTCTTGAGCCGATACGTGTCGCGCTCGTCGCCCTCGTCGCGCTCGACCACGATCCAGTCGGCGGTCACGCTGACCACGGTGCCCGCGGCCCTGGCGACGACGACGCCCTGCGAATCGAGCGCGGCGCGGTACTCCACGCCGGTCCCGACCACGGGGGCCTCGGGCTGGAGCAGCGGCACCGACTGCCGCATCATGTTCGAGCCCATCAGGGCGCGGTTGGCGTCGTCGTGCTCGAGGAACGGGATCATCGCGGTGGCGACGCTCACGATCTGCTTCGGGCTGACGTCCATGTAGTCGACGACGTCCGGCGGCTCCTCCAGGAACTTGTCCTTCCAGCGCACCAGCACGCGCTCCTCGGCGAAGTGCCCGTCGTCGGTCAGCGCGGCGTTGGCCTGCGCGACGTAGAAGCGCTCCTCCTCGGCGGCGTCGAGGTATTCGATCTCATCGGTGACCACCGGTCGGATCCGGGCGGCGGCGACCTTCGCCTCCTTGAGCTGGGTCCAGATCTTCTCGTCGATCTTCGTCCCGGCCTTGGCGACCGGCTTGCCGCCATCGGTCAGGACCAGGTCCTCGGCCAGCACCTGGCCCAGGACGTCGTCCTTGCGATCGCGGTGGCTGACGAACCGGCGCACGCGCCGGTACGGCGTCTCGATGAACCCGTGCCGGTTGATCTGCCCGTAGGTCGCCAGCGAGCCGATGAGGCCGATGTTCGGGCCCTCGGGCGTCTCGATCGGGCACATCCGCCCGTAGTGCGACGGATGCACGTCGCGGACGTCGAAGCCGGCGCGCTCGCGCGACAGGCCGCCGGGGCCGAGCGCGCTGAGGCGGCGCTTGTTGGTCAGCTCGGCCAGGGGGTTGGTCTGATCCATGAACTGGCTCAGCTGGCTGCCGCCGAAGAACTCCTTCATGGCCGCCACGACGGGGCGGATGTTGACGAGCGTGTTCGGCGTCGCCTGGTCCGCATCGGTGATCGTCATCCGCTCCTTGACCACGCGCTCCATGCGCAGGAGGCCGATGCGGAACTGGTTCTGGATCAGCTCGCCGTTGGCGCGGATGCGGCGGTTGCCCAGGTGGTCGATGTCATCGGGGTCGCCACGGCCGTTGTTCAGCTCGATCAGCTTGCCGATGATCGCCACGATGTCGTCGCGGCTGATGACCCGGCTCTCGCGCGGATTGGCCGCGTCCTCGCTGGGCAGCTCGGTGCCGAGCTTCTTCGCGGTCTCGCCCAGCGCCTTGTTCAGCTTGTAGCGGCCGACGCGAGCCAGGTCGTATCGGCGGAAGTTGAAGAAGAGGCTGGTGACGAGGGCACGCGCGTTCTCCACCGTCGGCGGATCGCCAGGGCGCAGCTTCTTGTAAACCTCGATCAGGGCCTGGTCCTGGGTCTCCGCCGGGTCCTTCTCGAGGGTCAGCTGGACGTACGGGTGCTCCGGGTTGTCGTCGACGGGGCCGAAGATGCGCTCGATCTCGCCGGTGTCCAGGCCGACGGCGCGCAGCAGCGTGGTGACCGGGATCTTGCGCTTCCGGTCGACCTTGACGCTGAGGAGGTCCTTGTTGGAGGTCTCGAACTCGAGCCAGGCCCCGCGGTTCGGGATCACCTTGGCCGCGTACAGCATGCGGCCGGTGCTCGGATCCTCGGTGGCGGTGTAGTAGACGCCGGGCGAGCGCACCAGCTGCGAGACCACGACGCGCTCGGCGCCGTTGATGATGAAGGTGCCCTGCTCGGTCATCCACGGGAAGTCGCCCATGAAGACCGTCTGGTGCTTGACCTCGTCGGTCTCCTTGATGACGAGGTCGACCTCCACCTTCAGCGGGCGCGCGTAGGTGAGATCGCGGGTGCGGCACTCCTCTTCGCTGAACTTCGGCTCCTCGAAGTAGTACTCGCGGAAGTGCAGCTCGAGATTATTGCCGGTGAAGTCGGTGATCGGGGTGATCTCGTCGAGGAGCTCGCGGAGCCCGGTTTCGACGAACCAGTGGAACGAATCGGTCTGGGTCTGGATCAGGTTCGGAAGGGGGAGAACCTCGGGGATGTGCGAGAAATTCTCACGGGTCGGGGCCAGCTCGAAGCGGCCGGTCGACTCGGCCAAAGCCATTCAGGACTCCTCGGAGAGGGCATGGTGGGGCGCGGACACGCGAACGAGGAGTATATCACCGGGTGGCACTTCGTCAACTGAAGCGCATCACGGTGGAACCGTCGTCCCGAACGGGCCCGGCGGTCGTGAGCGGCATGCTACCGTCTCGCGCGATTCTGCACACTGCCCTGGGGGAACGTCGTGACCGATCCTGCCTCGTCACCCTCGACCTCGCCGCAAGCTGCCGGTGCCCAGCGTTCCGCCGCGCGGGCCCCCGTGGCCGATCGCCTCGACGTCCGGCGCCGCCTGCGCGCCGCGGACTGGCCACTGTGGGGCGGCGTCGCGCTCCTGGTTGCGTCGATGGTGCTGTTCGCGTGGCAGCCCACCGACGTGTACGCGACGGTCAACGTCTGCTCGTGGTGCGACCTGGGTTGGACCAGCGGCGTCGGCGTGACCGGCGGATGGGGCATCGGCTCGCTGGGCGCGCTGATCGGCTGGTCGATGGTGGCCGCCAGCCTGGTCTTCGCCACCTGGCGTCCGGACCGCGAGGCGCCATCGTGGCTGCGGCTGGTGCCGGTGGGCGTCATGGTCGCCGGCGTGCTGGTGCTCGTCATCAACCTCGGGGAGGTGCTCGCAACCGCCTTCGGGCTGCTCACGCTGCACCTCACCCTGGGGGTGCCGGCGTGGATCGCCGGGATCGCGCTGCTGACGACGTGGTTCCGCCGCAACGACGGCGACCTCTCGGCGTTGGGCCGCCTGCGCAACCTGCGTCGCTGACACGGGCGGCCTGGCCGGGCCGGTCCACGCATGGACCCGCCCGTCGAGGATCAGGGAGCGAACGACGAGGGCAACTGGGCGATGATGCCGTCGCTCAGCATGTCGGCCATGTGCAGGATCTGGTCGTGGATCCGGTCGTAGGCGGCCACGTCGTCGGCGTACCGGCCCTCGAGGCGCGCGACCGCCTCCTGCAGGGTCAGGTCGAGGTGGCCGCGCATCATCGCCCGCATCTCGTCCAGCGGCCAGGCGCGTGGATTCGCCGCGTTGAGGAAGGCCGCGATGTCGTCGCCGTTGGCGTACCACGCGGTCGATGCCGCCTCGACGGCCGCCTCGTCGCCGGACTTCGCCGCCGCGAGCAGCGCGGCGGCTCCCAGGATGTGGTCGCGCAGCAACCCTGTCAGCTGCTCTCCGGCCGCCTCGCCGTAGAACGGTGCGATGGCCGAGCCGATCCCGTCCTGGTTCGCCAGGAGCCGGTCGGTCGCCTGGGACAGGTCGGGCAGGTCGGCGACGGCGCTGACGATGAACATCCGAGTCCAGACGATGTGATCCTCCCAGAGCCGCCGCATGGCGTCGTGGAAGGCGGCGCGGTTCGTCCGGGCGCTCGTGGCCGCGATCGCGGCGTGGTCGTGGGACGAGAGCATCGGGATCGCGGCGGCGACCGCGGCGAAGATCGCCACCATCGCCAGGGTGCGCCAGCGGCGCAGGAAACCGAACATTCGTGAGACCTCCTCCAGGTGTGCGGCGCCGCATCTGTATCGGCAACTGATGTTGGTTATACAGGCCGCGTTACACCGTGGAGCGGTCGCCGTCCTCGCGGACGCCCGAAGGGCCGGCCTTCTGGCCGGCCCTTCGCGGATGCGGTGCGCTATCGGTCAGCGGCGACGGCGCTCGATCAGGCTCGCCGCCCCGAACCCGGTCCCGGCGAGCAGGAAGAGGGTGCCGATGAGCGTGAGGTCGATGCCTGGCAGCGGCATCGACGTGCTGGGCAGGACCGCGCCACGTGCGGTCGGCTTGGGCGTCGGGGTGGGATTGCCCGGTAGCACGCCGCCGCCCGGACTTGGCGTTGGGGTTGGTGTCGGCGAGGCCGTCGGCGTCGGGCTTGGTGTCGGCGAGGCGGTCGGCGTCGGCGTCGGCGTCGGTGTGGGTGTTGGCGAGGCCGTCGGCGTAGGCGCTTGGTACTGCACCCAGTAGCTGACGTCGCGACCGAACTCACCGCTCCCGTCGACGATGCCTGCGGCGAACAGGTACTCCCTGAGCGTCGACACACCGTCGGTGAGGATGATTCCGGTGTTACCGAGCTCCGTCTCATTGGAGTTCGGCGAGCCTGCCTTCACGCAGATGTACAGGCCGGCGACGGGCACGAGATCGTTGTCGTCCGAACCGGAATCGTCCTTCGTCATCCACCCGTCAGGACAGTGGAGGCCCTCCGGCTGGGTCGCCGTGACGCCCCCCGCAAAGATCAACAGCGAGCCGATGGTGATCATCGCGACGGCAATCGCTGCCCATCCGCTCGCGTAGCGCCTGTGGGACATCCCCGCACCCCCTTTCGTGTGTGTGCGTCGGACCTCCGCCGACGCTCAGCGCGGGTCTGGGACCGTCGTAGGACGTTCGGCCCATGACCGACAAGGGCCATCTGGACTGGCCCGGTTGGCGCGCGTTGATCCCCGGCACCGCGGGCGCAGGGATGCCGCACGAAGCGGCGCCGACCCGAGTCGGGCCGGCGCCGTGGAGTCGCGACGGATCGGATCAGAAGACGCGGTAGGCGACCTCCGCCGGAGCCAGCAGCAGCTCCTTGATCTCATCGTCGACCTTCAGCAGCGACAGGTGCGCGCCCGCCATCTCGAGCGAGGTGCAGTACTCGCCGACGTAGCTGCGGAAG
>DASTYP010000111.1:0-5063 GCA_035764845.1 Candidatus Limnocylindria bacterium | reverse complement strand
GACGCGCGCCGAGTTGAACGCCATCGAGTTGAGCGCGATCGCGTTCGGGAGCAGCTCGCGGGGAACGAGGTCGGCCGCGAGCGCCTGGCGGACCGGCATGTCAACCGCGTTCACGAGGCCCAGCCACAGCGCCATGACCATGACCATCCAGATCTCGACGACGCCGGTGATGGTGAGCGCGAAGAGGATGGCGGCCTGCACGGCGGCGGCGGCCTGCGTCCCCATGAGCGCCTTGCGCTTGTCGACGCGATCCGCGAAGACACCGCCGAACGGTGCGAGCACCATGGCGGGGCCGAACTGCAGGACCGCCACGAGGCCGAGCTGGATCGGCGTTCCGCCGAGCGCCAGCACGAGCCACGGAAGGCTGACCTGCTGCATCCACGTGCCGACCAGGCTCACGACCTGGCCGATCCAGTAGAGGCGGTAGTTGCGGATCCCGAGCGAGGCGAAGCCGCGCTTCAGCCCACCGAGCGAGAAGCGCAGCGGGAGGGATCGCGGTTGATCGGGGCGGGAGGAACCGGGTTCAGCCACGGGCGGTCAGGGCTCCGACGAACTTGATGATGCTAACGATCGCGGCGGGGCCGGTCCAGACGCGGATCGGCATCAGGCCACGACGCTGGTGGGTCTCCGCACGGGCGCATCGGCCGAGGCGCCGGCGACCGCATGCCGCGGCATCTGCACCGAGCGCAGGCGCCATGCCACGAAGGCCAGGACCATGCCTGCGGCAGCGGCGCCGATGCTGAACGCAGCGGCGGCACCCAGCGCCTGCGCCAGCGCGCCCGAGACGAGTCCGCCGATCGGCGCCGTGCCCGCGAAGACCGTGACGTAGAGCGACATGACCCGGCCGCGCAGCGCGTCGGGGACGCTGTTCTGCACCGTGACGTTGATGGTGTTGACCATCAACATCGAGGCCAGCCCGATCCCGATCACCAGCGGGAAGGCCAGCAGCGGCGTGCCGACGAAGCCGAGGAGGAAGGCGAGCGCCAGGAAGGCCGCTCCCCCGCCGATGATCAGCCGCAGCAGCGGGCGCTGCCCGGTCGCGAAGGCCAGCAGCAGCGAGCCGGCCAGGGAGCCGACGCCCATGGTCGCGAACAGCGCGCCGTACCCGCCGGAGTCGAGGCCCAGCGAGTTGCGGGCGTAGAGCGGCAGCAGCGTCTGGAAGTTCATGGCCAGCGCCGAGACGCTTCCGAGCAGGACCAATGGCCACAGCACCGTGGGCGTTGCGCGGGCGTAGCGCAGCCCCTCCGCGAGACTGGAGCGTACCGACGTCGGCAGCTGCGTGATCTCCGACCGGAAGAGGTCGCGACGGTCGATCAGCCACATCCCCGCGATGACGGACAGGTAGCTCACGGCGTTGATGCCGAAGTTCACCGCCACGCCGAAGACCGCGATGGTGACGCCCGCCACGGCTGGGCCAACGACGCGCGACAGGTTGAACATCGTGGAGCTGAGGGCGATGGCGTTGACCAGGTCCTCGCGCGGCACCAGCTCGGCCACGAATGCCTGGCGCACCGGCATCTCGACCGCGTTCGCGAACCCCGCGACCAGGGCCAGCGCGTAGACGTGCCAGATCTCCACAGCACCCGTCGCGGCCAGCACGAACAGGCCCGCGGCCTGGAGCGCCGAGACGGCGTTCACCACGATCAGCGCGCGTCGCTTGTCGACGCGGTCGGCCAGCACGCCGCCGAGTGGCGCGAAGAACATCGATGGGCCGTACATGAGCGCCATGACCAGGCCGAGCTGGATGGGCGAGCCGCCCAGCTGGAGCACGAGCCACGGCAGCGCCACCGACTGCATCCACGAGCCAACGACGCTGCCGAGCTGGCCGAACCAGTACCGCCGGTAGTTGGGGTGGCCGAGCGCCGTGAACCCCCGACGGAACCCGCCGCCGCGATCGGCAGCAGGCAGCGGCGCCGCCCCGTCGGGGCGGCGCGCGGTGCGGAGGAGGGTCGGGATCGACCGGCCGAGTCGATCGGTGAGGTTCGTGATCGTCATGCGAGTGGTTAGCAATGCTAACAACTTTCGCCGAACGAATCAAGGGGCGCCGTGAGCGACAGGGCTTCGCGCGAGGCGCTGGATGCGGCATGATGCGAGCACGACGCGACATCGCACCCAGGCCCGAGCGATCCGTGCGCGGGGGGCGCGACGGCACCCGCCCCGCCTGGGTCTTCGTGCGCCCGTGGCGGCGGCGCTCCTCTCGCTCCTTGCCTTCGTCGCACCGAGCCTGACGCTGGCGCCGCTGCAGGCCGTCGAGCCCGGGCTGCCGGCGGCACCGGTCGACGTCGCCGTCGAGCGCGTCGTCCCGCGGCTGGCACCGCACCTCCTCGAGCGCGCAGCGCCACCCGCGGCCGCGGACCAGCAGTTGGGCCTCGCGCTCGAAGCGGCCCGAGCGACCGGCTCCGCGTACGGCGTGACCTTCGCGCTCGTCCGCGACGGCGTCGTGACGTGGACCGGCGCCGCGGGGCGCGCTCGCGATGGGGCGACGCCGCTCACCACGGACGCGCGCTTCGTCATCGGCAGCGTCACCAAGACCTACGTGGCGGCGACCGTCCTGCAGCTCGTCGCGGAGGGTCGCCTCGCGCTGTCGGATCCCGCGGTCGACCACCTCTCGGGCGTCTCGATCAGTCGCGACATCACCGTCCGGCAGCTGCTCGACCACACCAGCGGGCTGGCTGACCTGTTCAACGATGCGACGCGTCGCGGCCTCGAGGAGCACCCCGGCACTGCGTGGACGCGGGAGGAGGTCTTCGGGTCGCTCCACGCCCCCTGGTACCGGCCGGGCGAGGGCTGGGCCTACGCCAACACGAACTACTACCTGCTCGGGCTGATCGTCGAGTCCATCACCGGCACCTCATTGGCGGACGACCTGCAGCAACGACTGTTGGGACCGATGCACCTGGACGCGACGAGCGTCCTGACCGGGGCGACCGGCGAGCCGCTGTCGCCGGCGTGGGCGTCGATCTTCTGGGCGTCGGGCGCGATGTCGGCGTCCGCGTCCGACCTGGCGCGCTGGGGTGATGCGCTGTATGACGGACGCGTGCTGCCGACCGCGCTGAGGTCGCAGATGCTCGACTGGAACGACGACGATTACGGCCTGGGCGCGCAGCGCATCGAGGTGCCCGGCGCCGTTGGCTACGGCCACACCGGGCTGCTCGACACGTACACGACGCTCCTGCTCTACCTCCCGTCGGCCGACGTAACGCTCGCCCTGCTGGTGAACCGCACGAACGTCGACCTGGGCGCGATGCTCACCGCCCATCCGGCCGGCGACGGTCCGTCGCTGCTGGACCTCGCGCTCGGTCGCGACTGAGCCCGCTCAGTCGCCGTAGAGGATGTCGCGAATGACCGGCATCGGCGGCGTGCCATGGCTGAGCACGGACTCGAGGAAGGGACGCCACTCGAAGGCATCGCCCGCGCGGCGACGGGCCTCCCGTTCGAGCTCCGTCATCTCCGCGGCGCCCAGGAAGTAGGAGCACAGCTGCGTCGAGCTGAGGCGCGCGCGCGACCACTTCTCGCTCGCCTCGGAGCGCTCCTGGAAGCCGCCGTCGACCATGAGGGTCATGGCCTCCTCCGCGGTCATGCCGCCGCGGTGGATGCGGATGTCCATCAGCGTGTTGGTCGCCGCGCGCAGGAAGTACTTCCAGTGGGCCAGCAGCAGGGCGGGATCGTCATCGGCGTAGCCGACGTCCATCATCACCTGCGTCACGTACACGGCCCAGCCCTCCGCGAAGACGCCTGAGCCGAAGACGGCTCGCGCCAGCGAGTCGCATCGGTTCGACCAGGCGAGCTGGAGGTAGTGGCCGGGGGTCGCCTCGTGGATGGTGAGGACCTTCAGCGAGCGGCTGTTGTTCTCGCGCAGCATCGACTCGACCTGCTCGTCGCTCCAGTCCTCGCGCGGCGGGGTGATGGCGAAGAAGCTGTCGAGCCCTTTGTCCAGCGGCCCCGGCGGGATGAGCATGGCGCCGCCGAACGCGCGCAGGAACGGCGGCGTCCAGATGATCTGGAGGGGCTCGTCGGGGAGCCCCACCAGGTCGCGATCGCGGACGAAGCTCAGGATGCGCTCGTGCTCGGCGGTGCAGTAGTCGAGCAGCTCTTCCGCCGACGGGTGGTCGACCGCGATGGCGTCCAGGACACGACGGGTCAGGACGTCCGGGTCGTCGGGCAGGTCTTCGTCGCCGATCCACGTCGGCCACAGCTCGCGCGCGATGCGCAGCATCTCGGCGCGCACGTCGTCGAACGCCTGCGCGGCTCGGCGCTCCAGCTCCTCCGGCGAGATGGTGGCCTTGAGCGAGTGGTGGAACTTGCGGTCGAACAGCTCCGCGCCAAGGCGGAAGTCGCCGTCGGCCGTGGGCAGCAGCTCGTCGCGCAGCCATGCGGTGAAGTCGTCAACGGCGGCGATGGCCGCGTCGGCCGCACGTGACACGCGCTCGCGCAGCGACTGATCGACGTCCGCGGCCATGGAGACGGCCGTCCGGCACAGGTCCGCGACGCCCGGCATCGTCTCGATCGCCTTCTCGGCGTGGAACCGCGCGACGGGACGGCCGCGGCCGGAGGTGAGGTTCGCGCGCGCCGCGTCGATGGCCGCCGGCATGCGCTCCATGCGCCCGGCGGCGCTGGCGAGCCGATCCGCCAGCGGCGCGAACTCGCGCGACAGCAGGCCGAAGAGTCCGCCGCCGAAGAGGTAGGCGTAGATGATCGGGCTCCACGACAGCTCGTCGAGCTCCTCGTCATCGAAGCGCAGCTCGTCGATCTGGCGCAGCAGGACCGCTCGGTCGATCCCTTCCTCGCGACTGGCGGCCTCCGCGGACTGGATGCGCGCTCGCACCTCGGCCAGCCAGTCCAGCCGAGCGCGGCGGCCGGCATCGGTCAGATCCGGCCAGACGTCGTCGTACTGGTGGTTGCCCGCCTCCGTCGCGTGGTACGGGTAGAAGCGGAAGAAGTCGACGAAGAAGGCGTCCTGCGCCTCGGCGAAGCTGGAAGACATTGGCGCATGGTGCCACGCGAAGCTGCGGAGCGACGGAACAGGTGGAGCGGCCGCGCGCTCAGCGGCCGCTCCCGCGACG
>DASTYP010000110.1:0-3065 GCA_035764845.1 Candidatus Limnocylindria bacterium | reverse complement strand
CTCGGCGCCACGAAGGCGGCGGCCTTCGACCTGGCCGCCGCGTGCTCGGGCTTCGTCTACGCCCTCGCCACGGCCACCGGCTTCGTGCGCAGCGGCATGTACCGCAACGTGCTGGTCATCGGCGTGGAGGTGCTCAGCCGCTTCATCAACTGGCAGGACCGCAACACCTGCGTGCTCTTCGGCGACGGCGCGGGGGCCGTGCTGCTGCAGGCATCGGATCAGCCGGGAGGCCTCACCGGGTTCCAGCTCTTCGCCGACGGCTCGGGCTTCGAGGGGATCATCGTGCCGGCCGGCGGCAGCGCCTGCCCCGCCTCCCCGCAGACGGCGGCCCTGGGGCAGCACTTCGTCCAGATGGCCGGACGCGACGTCTACCGCTACGCGACGCGGCAGCTCACCGAGTCCGCCCTCGCCGCCGTGCGCGATGCCGGCCTCACCATGGACGACATCGACCAGTTCGTGTTCCACCAGGCGAACCTGCGGATCATCGAGAGCGTCGGCAAGCAGCTGGGCATGCCGATGGAGAAGTGCTTCGTGAACATCGAGAAGTACGGCAACACGAGCGCCGCCTCGGTGCCCATGGCCCTGGTCGAGGCAATCGCCGCCGGCCGCATCCATCCCGGTGATCGCATCCTGATGGTCGCCTTCGGCGCGGGCTTCACCGCCGCAGCCGCGGTCGTGGAGTGGACGGCCGATCCACAGCGCGCCTTCCTGGCTCCGGGCTCCCAGACGCGGCTCGGGCAGCCGCAGCGCGCGGTCGAGGAGGTCGCCGCCTGATGTTCGACCTCACCGGACGCACCGCGCTCGTGACCGGCGGCAGCCGCGGGCTCGGACGCGCCATCGTCCTGGCGCTGGCCGGACAGGGCGCCGACGTGGCGATCAACTACCGCGGCAACGCCGACGCGGCGAACGAGGTCGCCGACCAGGTTCGTGCGCTGGGTCGCCGCGCCGTCCTGGTCCAGGGCGATACGAGCGGCGGTCGGGAGGCGTGCGAGGCCATCGTCAAGGCCGCCCTGGATGAGCTCGGCAAGATCGACATCCTGGTGAACAACGCCGGCATCACGCGCGACAACCTGATGATGCGCATGGATGCCGAGGAGTGGGACGCGGTCATCGATACCAACCTGTCGGGCCCGTTCTGGATGACGCGCGCGATCGCCAGGCCGATGATGAAGGCCCGATACGGCCGCATCATCAACATGTCGAGCGCCGCCGGCCGCATGGGCAACGCCGGCCAGGCGAACTACGTGGCCGCCAAGGCGGGCCTCATCGGCCTGACCAAGACGACGGCGCGCGAGCTCGCCAGCCGCAACGTCACCTGCAACGCCATCGCCCCGGGACTGATCACCACCGACCTCACGGCGGACCTGCCCGAGGCGGCGACCGAGGCGCTCAAGTCACTCACCCCACTGGGCTATGTCGGTGACGTCAGCGACGTGGCCGCCGCCGCGGTGTACCTCGCCTCGGACGAGGCCCGCTACGTGACCGGGCAGGTGCTCGGGGTGGACGGCGGCATCGTGATGGGGAGCTGAGTCCCGAGCGCTTCCGTCGGACGGTCACCTTCGTGCCGCGCTGATCCACGCTCCCCGGCACGCCGTATCCATGGTGGCGCCCTCCGCCGCACGAAGCCCGGGTTCACCCCGGGCTTCGCTGCACCTTCCCGCGCAATCGCCGAACCCGGCGCGCCGCTTGCAGCGCCATACAATGTCGTCACTTCGACAGCCAAGCGATTGCTCACCGGCGAAAGGAGACCGATGCGTTCTCTGCGCACCCTGTTCCGACCCAGCCGCGTCGTCGACGCGCACTGCGACATCCCGTGCGGGGTCTACGACCCCGAACAGGCCCGGATCGAGGCCGAGTCCTGCCTGCGGATCATCGAGAAGTACGAGGGCAACGAGGACCCGCTCTTCCGCACCCGATGCATCCACGTCAAGGAGGAGCGCGCCGAGCTGGTGAAGCACCATCTCGACGTCCTGTGGCACGACTACTTCAAGCCGGAGCACCTGGAGAAGTACCCGGATCTGCACGAGACCCTCTGGAAGGCCACCAAGCAGGCGTCGAAGGTCAAGCAGAGCCTGGACGCCGGTGCCGCCAGGGAGCTTCTCGGGATGATCGACAAGATCGACGAGATGTGGAAGGCGACCGGCGGGCCGGAGAAGACCCGGGTCAACGGCCGCCCCGGCTGACCTTCCGGGCGAATCGACCGATGCGACCGCTGAGGGGCCTGACCGGGCCCCTCGTCGCATGCCTGGCGCTCATCGGAGCCCTCGCGGCCGCCCTCGCCGCGACCGTCGGCCGTGCCTTCGACGTGGTCGAGGTGCGCGGCCGATCCATGACGCCGGCGCTGTCGCCCGGTGACCGGCTGCTGGTGCTGCCGCTTCGCCGCGTTCCACGCGTCGGCGAGATCGTGCTGGCGTCCGACCCGCGGGAGCCGTCCCGCGAGCTGGTCAAGCGCGTGGCCGCGGTGAGCGGCGACCGCGTGACGCTGCGTGGCGACAACCCGGCCGCCAGCACGGACGCCCGGACCTTCGGCAGCGTCGGCGTCGCCGACGTTCGCTGGCGGGCGGTGGCACGCACCTGGCCCCCCGAGCGCATCGGTCCACTGCGGGCGGACCTTTCCCCGGCCCTCGAATCCGTGGACGAGGGCGGCGAGCCGGCGTGTGCCTTCCCGGAGGCGCTGATCGCGGGCGACGAAACGCCGCGCTAGCGCGTCGCCCCTAGCTGCAGCCGCAGGACGCCGCGACCGCCTCGACGCACCCCTCGCGCTCGGCGGGGAGCAGGTCCACGTCCGGGCCCGCCTCGGCCGCGACGAGGTGCTCGACCCCGGCCGTGGGGCGGACCGCCAGCCGTGCCGCGGGAGCGCGGTGACGAAGGAAGTCGAAGACGGGACCCAGTCCGGCGTCCCCGTACTCCTGCCGCACGGCGCCGGTGTCGACGACCACGACCTGCGGCGGGCGCAGGGTCACCGCCTGGTGCAGCCGGGCGGCGTCGTTGTAGAAGAAGGCGATGGCTCCGACCAGGCGCTCGTCGAGCGCGGCGGCGAGGTCGCGGTCGCGGGTCAGGACGTA
>DASTYP010000109.1:0-3875 GCA_035764845.1 Candidatus Limnocylindria bacterium | reverse complement strand
CGGGCGCTGCTGCCGGCCGTCCGGGCGACGCTGATCCAGCTGGCCATCGAGCGACGGCGGGCCGATGAGGCCCACAACGCCCTCCACCGACAGCTCGGCGAGCGGCTGGGACCCGGCGACCCGCAGCGCCAACGGCTCGAGGCGCGGACCGGCGAGTACCGAGCCCACATCCGGGCGCTGCTCGAGCACCTGGAGTCGATGGGCGTCGTGATCCGCGACCTCGAGTCGGGACTGGTGGACTTCCCGACGCTGCGCGACGGCGAGGCGGCCTGGCTGTGCTGGCGGCTCGACGACCCCGACCTGGCCTTCTGGCACACCACCCGCGAGGGCTACGCCTCGCGCCGTCCGCTCTAGGGACCGATGCGCCTGCGCGCCGCCGTCATGGGCGATGCCGTCGTGGACGTCCACGTCAGCGGCACCTCGCCGCGGGTCGGAAGTGACGTGCCCGCGGCCATTCGCCTCGAACCGGGCGGGCAGGGGGCGAACCTGGCGGTTCGACTCGCGCGGCGTGGCGTCGACGTCCGCCTGGGCTGTTCGCTCGCCGATGACGCGGCCGGCCGCATGCTGCGCGAGCGGCTGACTGCCGATGGCGTCGAGATGATGGTGGCGCCGGCGGAACGCACCGGCGCGGTGGTGGTCCTGGTCGACGCCGATGGCGAGCGCTCGATGCTCAGCCAGCGCGTGCCGCTGACTCCGGCTCTCGACGCGATCTTCCTCGGTCATCTCGTCGCAGACCTCGACTGGCTCGCCGTCTCCGGCTACGTCCTGCTGGAGCCCGATGCGGAGGTCCTGGCTCGCTCGCTCGTGACCACGCCGGCTCGTCGCGTCGTGCTCGGCTGCGCCCTGCGGCCGGTCGAGGCGGCGCGCTGGCACGCTTCCGCGGCTGCCTGCCGGCCGTCGCTGCTGGTCCTCAACGCCGACGAGGCGGCGACAGTCGCCGGCACGACCGACCCCGCCGACGCTCCGGCGCGCCTCGCGAAGGACCTGGCCCCCGCCGTCGTGGTGACCCAGACCGGCGGGGCGACCGCCGTCATCGACGGAACGCAAGTGGCGGCATGGGGACAGGTCGCCGAGGAGGCCGTCGACACCACCGGCGCCGGCGATGCCTTCGCGGCCGCGCTCCTCGCAACCATCGGGCGCGACCATCTGACCGCCCGGATCCTCGAGGCCGCCCTGACGGCCGCCGTCCAGGCGGGGAGTGCCGCGACGCGGGTCATCGGAGCGCAGGGCCGCATTCCCGGGGAGCGCGATGCGGATAGGCTGCATTCGTGAACGCGCGACCCGACTGGCTCAGCGTCTCCGAGGAGGTTGCGACGGCACTGGCGGAGGGCCGTCCCGTGGTCGCCCTCGAGTCCAGTCTCATCGCGCAGGGCCTGCCGGTGCCCCACAACCTCGAGACGGCGCTGGCGGCCGAGGAGGCCGTGCGCGAGTCGGGCGCGGTTCCGGCCACCACCGCGGTCGAGGATGGCCGCGTCGTCGTCGGCGCCGACCGGGCCCTCCTGGAGCGCCTCGCCGACCCACAGCGCCAGATCGCGAAGGCCGCCTCGCGCGACCTCGGTCCGCTGCTGGCGCGTCGCGCCCTCGCCTCGACGACCGTCAGCGCGACCATGCGGGTGGCCCACGCCACCGGCATCGCGATGTTCGCGACCGGCGGGATCGGCGGGGTGCACCGCGGCGCGGCCACGACCTTCGACGTCTCGAGCGACATCGACGAGCTCGCCACCACGCCGGTCGCGGTCGTCAGCTCCGGGGCCAAGTCGATCCTCGACCTGCCGGCGACCCTCGAGATGCTCGAGACGCGCCGCGTCCCGGTGGTCGGGTACGGCGTCGACGAGCTGCCCGCCTTCTACAGCACGACCTCGGGCCTGCGTCTGCCGCATCGCGTCGACGGGCCCCAGGAGGCCGCCGCCGCGATCGCGGCGCATCGGTCCATTCCGGCGTCCGGTGGCTTCCTGCTCGTGCAGCCGCCGCCCGCCGACCTGGCGATCGACCCGGCCGAGGTGGATGCCTGGATTGCGGACGCGCTGCACGACGCGGAGACGAGGGGCATCCGGGGCGGCGCCGTCACCCCGCACCTGCTGTCGCACCTGGCGCAGGCGTCGGGCGGGAGGACGCTGCGCGTGAACATCGGCCTCATCGTCGGGAACGCGCGGACGGCCGGACGGGTCGCATCGGCCTTGACCTGACCCCGGCGGAGCGTATGCTCGCTCGGACTCACCGATGAGCCGAGAGCCGGTGGGCGGAGCGGAGGGACGGGTTCGACCATGCGCATCTACGACGGCAGCCCGCGGCAGGACTGGGAGGAGGTGCTGCGCTCGATCGGGGCCTTCGTCGACCAGGAGCGGCTGAAGGACCTGCTGCTGCTCGAGCTGGACGGCGGCTTCCTGCTCCAGGGGCTGGCCATGGGCGCCGGCGGAGCCGATTCGGACGCCTTCGGCTCACTCTCGAAGCGGACGTACGAGCTGACCGACGATCAGGTGGCCGAGCTGATGGACGCGTCCGAGGCGCGCCGCGGCTCATCGGAATCGGATCGCCCGAAGCCCGACCTGGCCAACTACTACGAGCTGGCGCTGCGGATCGTGGGCAAGTACATCGACGGCCAGCGCGCCCACGACGTCTTCCTCTTCGAGCAGGACGGGTCCTTCGTCGTCCGTCTCTTCGGTGGCGCTGGCACGCACGGTGCTGGACACGAGCTCGCCGAGTTCACCCGGGAGGAGATCTTGGCTATGATCGAGGCAGCACCAGAACAGCGAATCCAGCCCGCGCCCAACCCCAGCGGCGCGCCGTAGCAGGGGAGATCCTTCCCATGAAGGCGGTCAAGGTCCTACTCATCAGCATCGCGGCCCTGGTGGCGGCGATGATCGTGATCCCGCTCACCATCCTCGCGGGGCTCTTCGTGTGGCTGAAGCTCACCGAGGAGACCGATGACGAGGAGATGGAGCTCGACGACGCCGTCTGACACGTCCGTCGCATCTCTTCGCGCCTGAAGCGGTCCCGATCCGGGGCCGCTTCTTCGTTCTCGGGGTGATGTGGCGCCGTCAGGTGGCGCGTGCTCCGTGGCGCTTTGCCGCGGCGGCAAGTAACTGCGGAGATGACCCGCGTGCAGGCCTGCTGATGGCGCCGGTTTGCACCGGCCGCAAGGCAGCGTCGAGATGGCGCCGACGTCGGGCGTTACTTGCACCTGGCGCAACCCGACGCAAACCCACGCCCGGATTCGTGGAGCCGCTACCCGCTGCCCAGCGCCCAGGCCGCGGTCCAGCACACGGCCGCGACCAGCATGCCGCCCCACAGGCGCTCGCTCCCCGCGTACCCCTGCGCGACCGCGATGAGCCCGACGAGGCCCAGCGCCCCACCGACCAGCTCGACCCTCCCACCGAGGGCGAAGGCGACGCCCACCCCCAGACCGACGGCCATCGCCAGCACCCACGCCACCCGGAACGATGTCGTCCGTCCCAGCAGCTGGGCCAGGTTGCGAGAACCGGTCGCCTGATCGCCCTCGAAGTCGCGCAGGGTGTTCGCCAGGTGCGCGGCGGCGGCGAACGGCCCCACCAGCAGCGGGGCCACAGCCACGCGCTCCAGCGGAACGCCGACGCCCGCCGCGACCCACAGCGGCAGCACGCCGAAGCTCACGAGGTAGGGGATGACCGACCACGGCGTTCGCGACAGCCAGACGTTGTATGCCAGCCCCGATGCGACGGCGACCAACCCCAGCACCAGCGCCAGCTCGCCGATCCGGAGCGAGGCGGCCAACTGGAGCCCGAGTCCCAGCGACGCGACCCACAGCGCTCCCTCCGGGGAGATGTCGCCGGCCGCCAGCGGCTTCTCCAGGCGCGCCGCCGCCTGGTCGCGGGATCGGTCGACCAGATCGTTCGTGG
>DASTYP010000108.1:0-22214 GCA_035764845.1 Candidatus Limnocylindria bacterium | reverse complement strand
ACCCCACAGGTCGTAGAGGAACCGGCGACGACCGATGACGCCGGCCACCACCGGGCCGGCATTGAGGCCGATGCGAATCCTCAGCGGCCGCCCGTCGTCCGCCCGCGGGAATCGCCCGACACACTCACGCATGGACAGCGCCAGGCGAGCGATCGCCACCGCATGATCGGCCCGCGACACCGGGACCCCCGACGCTGCCATGTAGCAGTCGCCGATCGTCTTGATCTTCTCGACGCCCAGCGCATCGGCCAGCGCGTCGAACTCGGTGAAGAGGCGGTCGAGCATGTCGACGACCTCGCGCGGCGGAAGCCGCTGTGAGAGCGGCGTGAAGTCGACCACGTCGGCGAACAGGACGCTGGCCTGGTCGAAGTGGTCGGCGATCGAGCCGCGTTCGGTCTGCAGACGCTCGACGATGCCGCGCGGGAGGACGTTGAGGAGCAGCTCCTCGACCCGTCGCTGCGCGGACTCCCGCTCCGTGGCGAACGCCGCCAGAAGGGAGAAGCACAGCAGTCCCACGGCGCCGATGTTCAGGCCGGCGAACGCCAGCACCATGGCGTCGGGCATCGCCGCCGGCTCCGGACGGACGAACGGCGGCAGCACGATCGCGAGCAGCAGCACGCCGATGAAGCCGGCGAACCAGCGCCACGCTCGGTCCGGGCGATCGAACGCGATCGCCGCCACGGGAGCCAGGAAGGACCACAGGACGACGCCGCTGGACGGCACGATGCCGCCGAGCAGGACGCACAGGGTCATCGGCAGCACGAGGATGAGGGTGAGCTGGACGGACCGGACGAGCCGGAACGCCCCGGTCGTCGCCAGGACGGCAAGCGACGCGACGCAGAGCCCGATGTAGGTCCACGGCACCAGCGCCGCGACCCGCTCGCCGTTGAGCCAGTACAGCGCGCCCCAGGCGAGGCAGGGTCCGATGACGATCACCAGGACGCTGACGAGCAGGCCCCGCTGCAGCCGGTCGACGGCCGAGTCCTCCGGCCGCGCTCCCAGCCGGGTGGCGGCGATGAAGGCGCGCTGCGCGAGCGTCACGCCTCGCCCGGTACCTCGGCAGCCTCGGTCGGCGCCTCCTGCCCCCGCGCACTTCCTCCGCGCTGGCTGGTGGGCGGCCCGACCTGGTCCAGGCGCCGCAGCAGCGGCGTTGCGCCCAGGTCCGTGAAGATGACGCGTGCCTCGTCGGCCGCGCGGGCGCGTTCGTCGGGTTCCATCGCGCCCAGGGTCAGAACGTCGAGCGCGATCAGCCCCGTCCAGAAGCGCAGACCGAGGTCGCGTGACAGCCTCAGCGCCGCCGCGAAGGCGGCGCGCGCATCCGCGTCGCGACCCTCCAGGGCGGCCAGCTGGCCGCTGGTGGCGTGGAGCAGGACCTCGCTGCGTCGTCCGCTGCGTGTCGCGCGCGACGCCTCCGCGTAGCGCCGCAGCGCCTCGACGTCGCCCGCCCAGGCCGCGGCGCGCGCGGCCCACGCGGCGACCTCGGCGGCGTTGATCGGTCCCTGGCCCAGCAGCCCGTCCGAGATCTGCATGACGCGGTCGTAGTGCCCGTTGACGAGGGCCCATGCCGTCATCGGGTACGAGCCGATCAGCAGGTACTGGAGGTCGTCGACCGTTCGGCTCGCCTCGTAGATCTCGCCCGCCTCGTGCTCGACCTCCTCGCCCCGGAAGGTCTCGACCAGGAGCCGATACGCCGAGTACCAGATGCGCTCCGCCAGCTCGAGCTCGCCCTGATCCTGTTCGGCCACGGTCCGGAGCAGCCAGTCCCACTCGCCGATCTCGAGCGCCCCGTCGATGGCGTTGCCGACCAGGTAGCGGATGGGCCACGTCTTCCCGGTCTTGATCGCCATCTCGACACCCTCGCGCGAGACGCGGTGGGCGGCCTGGACATCGTCGCTGGCCAGCACGTAGCCAAGGTTCGTGTAGCCCCGCAGGGCGACATCCACGTGACCGCCGCGCAGCGCCGACTCGAGGGCGCCCTGGATCAGGGCCGTCGCCTCGACGTTGCGGTTCAGGTTGCCGAGGGCCACCCCACGGGTGATGAGCAGGTCGAGGGCAAGCTCCTGGTCGCCGCCCCGTTCGACCAGCGGCAGCATGCGATCGGCGAGCTCGATCGCCTTCAGGTCCTCCAGGCGGCGCATGTGGACCTTCGCCAGCTGGGTCGCGGCATTGAGGTATTCCGGATCCGATTCGTCGAAGTCCGGCTCCGCGAGCAGCTGCTCGAGGAGCTGCTGCGACTCCTTCTGCCGTCCCTCCGTGAGGACGTCGGCCAGCGTCGTCGTGGCGCGGCGTCGGATGGAGTGCTCGCCGAGCAGCCGCGCGATGTCGATGGCGCGCTCGAGGTGCGTGACGGCCGGCTCCATCAGGCCGGCGTCGCCGGCGCGCGTACCGGCGGCCACCCGCAGATCCAGCTCCTCTCGCTGATCGGTGGTCACGGACAGCGCGCTCTCGATGTACTGCAGGGCCCGTCGGTGCGACCCGAGCGCGGCCGCGCGCTGGGACGCGGCCCGCAGCGCGACCCGTGCCTGGGCGGCCACCGCCGCCCCCTCGGGGCCGTCCGGGTGGGCCTGGTACGCGTCGACGTAGTGCTGGGCCAGCACACCGGCCCGCTCGTCGTCGCCGAGCGTCTCGTAGTAGCGGGCGGCGGCCAGGTGGCGCGTGCGCCGATCGTCGCGCGCCAGGGTGCCGTAGGCCACCTCCCGCAGCAGCCCCTGCACGAAGCGGTACTGGCCTCGCTCCGGCGAACGCGGATCATCGTCGACGTCGATCAGCTCGCGCTGGGCCAGGTGGCGCAGCATGCCGTCCACCTCGCCCTCGTCCACGCGGGTCACCGCCACGAGCGCCTCTCGCGAGAACGACTGGCCCAGGACCGATGCGTCCTGCAGCAGCGCACGCTCGGCCGCCGGCAGCGCGTCGATTCGGGCGGCGATGAGCGCGTGCAGCGACTCCGGGACGGCGAGCGCGGACAGGTCACCGACCGGGCGGAACCGGTCGCCGTCGCGCTCGATGCGCCCGTCGTTGAGGAGCATCCGAACGGTCTCGACCGCGTAGAGCGGCACGCCCTCCGCGCGCGCCACGATCGCCTCCGTGACGTTGGACGGCAGGCCCGGCACCAGCCCGTCGAGGAGCGTGCGGACGTCCTCGTCGGACAGCGGCTGCAGGCTGAGCGAGGTGAACGCACGCAGCCCGGCGCCCCAGGTCGGCCGCCGGTCGAGCAGCTCCGGGCGCGCCAGCGTGATGACGTAGATCGAGCGTCCGCGCGACCAGGTCACCAGGTCCTCGATGAAGTCGAGCAGGCCGTCATCGGCCCACTGCAGATCCTCGAAGACCATGACCACCGGACCCTGGTCCGCGATGCGCTCGAAGAAGGTCCGCCACGCCACGAAGAGCGCGCTGCGCTCGAACGCCGTCTCGTCGCTGATCCCGAGCAGGTGCAGCAGCGGCCCCTCCAGCGACGCTCGCTCGTCCGGATCGACCACGAACTCGGTCAGCGACGCCGAGATCCGCTCTCGGGTCGTGCCCGCATCGGCTCCTTCGCCGATACCGGCGCGCATCCGCACCATCTCGCCCAGCGCCCAGAAGCTGATCCCGTCGCCATAGGCGGGCGAGCGGCCCTCGTGCCACCAGACGTTCTCCGTGACGCCGTCGATGTACTTCAGGAATTCCCAGGCGAGCCTGCTCTTGCCGATGCCCGCCTGCCCGATGACGCTGACGAGGCGCGGCCCCTGCTCGCGCGCCGTCGCGTGGTAGAAGTCCTTGATCAGCCGCAGCTCCGGGTCGCGGCCGACGAACGGCGGCTCGAGCAGCTCGCTGCGACCGACGCCGCCGCGTTGCGCCACGACGCGCAGCGCCCGGAACGCCGGGACGGGCGACTCCTTGCCCTTGAGCGTCTGCTCGCCCGCCGGCTCGAAGACGATCGCCTCGCTCGCCGCGCGTCGCGTCGCCTCGCCCACCAGGACGCTGCCCGGCGCCGAGACGGACTGGAGCCGGCTCGCGGTGTTGACCACGTCGCCGGCGACCATGCCCATGCCCGTCGCCCCGATCGTCACGACGGCCTCGCCGGTCAGGACGCCCGCGCGCAGCGCCAGGTCCGGCACGCCGGCCTGCTGTCCGAGGGCGCGCGCGGCATCGACCAGGTCCAGCGCGGCGCGCACCGCCCGTTCCGCGTCGTCCTCCTGGGCGACGGGGGTGCCCCACACGGCCATCACCGCATCACCGATGAACTTCTCGACGATGCCGCCGTAGCGCTCGACGATCTCGCGCGAGGTGGCGAAGTAGCGGTCGAGCAGTGCCCGGACGTCTTCGGCGTCGCGGGACTCCGAGATGGTGGTGAACCCGACCAGGTCGGCGAAGAGGACGCTCACCAGGCGGCGCTCAGTGGCCGTCGTCGTCCGCGATTGGGCCGGACCGGTGGATGCCCCTGACGACACGGCCGGCACGCCGGCGATCGCATCGGCTCCGCCGAGCGGCCCGCCGCACTCGCCGCAGAAACGCGCGCCCGCGGGGTTGGCCGTGCCGCAGCTCGGGCAGGCGACGGCCAGGCGCTGGCCGCACTGGAGGCAGAACTTGCGTCCGGCATCGTTCTCGGCGCCGCAGGCCGTGCAGATCAAGGGCGTCCTCCAGGTGGGCGGGGAGCCAGAGTATCGTCCGACGATCGCCTCGCCCGCAAGGCGAACGGGCGGATGACGGCTCAGCCGATGCGGTGGAGCGCCAGGCCGCCGGCCAGGATGATGGCCCCGAACAGCAGGCCCAGCCCGCTGACGATGAGCATCGAGCGGCGCTGGCCGAGGCGCACGAAGGTCACGTTGGTCAGCGTGTGCAGCGGCACGGTCACGACCCACAGGATCGGCGCGGCGGCCAGCATCAGCGTGAAGCCGATGTGCAGGGCCGACGCCCAGATCCGCTCGACCACGCCCCACCACGGCGCCGAGGCCGCGAAGGCCGACGGCGGGAGCATCGCGCGGGCGCGCTCCGCCTCCGGGTCGGTGCGGGACGCCAGGGCCGCCATGGCGAAGCCGTTGGCGATCGCGTAGCCGACCTCGATGGCCGCCCAGCCGAGGCCCAGCCAGAGGGCCGTGGGGAGATCACGCCCGACCAGCAGCAAGGCCGCGAGCCGCACGGACTCCTCCAGCGGCCCCGAAGAGGCGACGACCCACCGCTGAGCGCTCTCCTGCGAGCCGGTGATCTTCAGCCCCGCGAGCCCGACGGGCGCGCGCAACACCAGGGCCAGGACCCAACCCAGCGCGCCGATCAGCAGGGGACCGAGCTCGAGGGGATATCCCGCGTACGCGAAGGCGAGACCGTACGCTGCCGGCACGGCCAGCGCGAATGGGAGGACGAGGAAGAGGGCACGCCGCGTCATCGGCGCCTATGGTGCCGAATTCGGTCGCCGGACGCTTGAGGTCAGCCGACCGCCGTCAGAGGCTGATGGGTCGCTCCGGGTCGACCGGCTGATGGCGGATCGGGTTGTCCTCGTCGCGGGCGGTGTCAGGGTTGAGCGGCACGTCCGCGCGCGGCCCCTGGGTCGGTGGCTCCGACCAGTCGCCGGCCTCGAACTCCGCCTTCGTCAGCGAGACGCCGATCTCCTTCTGCTCCGGCCGCACGTGCTCCAGCTCGACCGCGGGGAGGTAGTGCCGGCTGGCGTTGATGAGGCCCGACTTGACGAGGATGTATCGGTCCGTCGTCTCCTCGACGGAGCCGATGCCCTCGCCATCGGCGGTCTTCACCGACCAGCCCGACTCGATGCCGTGGATGTCGTTGCTGCTCATGCTCGCCCGAGCCAGCACGCCGCGTGCCGCATCCCGGACAATGCCGGCCATGCCCGCCCAGGACCTTCGGCTTCGCCTTGCCGAGCCCGATCGAGACGCCGAGGCCATCGCCTCCATCTACCGCCCGGCCGTCGACTCGACGATCGCGAGCTTCGAGGAAGCCGCCCCGACTGCGGACGAGATGGCCCGCCGCACGAGCGCGACCCTGGAGCGCTTCCCGTGGCTCGTCGCCGAGCTGGACGCGAACGTGGTTGGCTACGCCTACGCCGGACCCCACCGCGACCGCCCCGGCTACCGCTGGTCGGCCAACGTGTCGGTCTACGTGGATGCGGCGTGGCACGGGCAGGGGATCGGGCGGGCGCTCTACGACGGCCTCTTCGACCTGCTGCGCCGCCAGGGCTACGTGAACGCCTACGCGGGGATCGCGCTGCCGAACCCGGCCAGCGTCGCCCTGCACGCGGCCATGGGCATGCGACAGGTTGCCCGATACGAGCGCGTGGGCTGGAAGTTCGGCGCCTGGCACGACGTGGCGTGGTACTGGCTCCGCCTCGCCGAGCCGGAGGGCGCTCCGCCAGAACCGGTACCGATCGCGTCGCTGGACCGGTGACCGGCGCGGGGTGCCAGATGGACGCGACCCCGGCATCGGCCTAGGCTGTCGCGACCATGACGACGTTCCGCTACTCGCGATGGGACGGCAGCCAGCAGCTGCCGGCCTTCGACGCGGACGACGTGCTCGACGCCCTCTCCGATGACATCCTGGCCGAGGGCGACGTCCGACGGGCGCTCCAGCGGCTGATGCAGCGCGGCCTGCGCGGGACGCGCGGCGGTGACATCCCGGGCCTGCGACGGATCCTCGAGCGGCTGCGCGCCCAGCGGCAGGAGGAGCTCGAGCGCAGCAACCTGGACGGCGTTCTCGAGGATCTCAACCAGCGGCTCGAGGAGATCCTGAAGCAGGAGCGACGGGGGATCGAGGAGCGCACGAAGGCCGCCGAGCAGCGCGCCCTCGACGCGCCGCCGGGGCCTGAGCAGGACCAGGCGCGGATGGCGGAGCAGGTCGTGCGCCGCACCGCGCGGCAGCGGGAGAACCGGCTGGACGCGCTGCCCCCCAACCTGGCCGGCCGGCTCCATGGGCTGCGGGACTACGAGTTCATGGACGACGGCGCTCGCGAGGCCTTCAACGCGCTGACCGACGAGCTGCGCCAGCAGATGCTGCAGACCTACTTCCAGGGGCTGAAGGAGGGGGTCGAGCGCATCACGCCCGAGGACCTCGCCGGCGTGCGAGAGATGGTCCGCGACCTCAACCAGCTGCTGGAGAAGCACGCCACCGGCGCCGATACCACCGAGGACTTCGCCGCCTTCATGGCCAAGCACGGCAGCTACTTCCCGCCCGGCATCTCCGACACCGATGCCCTGATCGAGCACCTCCACCGCCAGGCCTCGCAGATGGCGTCGCTGCTCAACTCGATGAGCCCGCAGATGCGCGAGGAGCTGCGCGACCTGATGGACGACCTGCTGCGCGACGATCGGCTGAAGATCGACATGGCCCGGCTGGCCGGAAACCTCCAGGCCGCTCGACCCGACCTGCCCTTCGGCGAGCCCTATCCGTTCGCGGGCGACGAGCCGATGGGCCTGGCCGATGCGCTGGCCGCCATCGACCGCCAGCAGCAGTACGACGCCATGGAGGAGGCGCTCGGAGCCGCGCGCGACCCCGACGGGCTCGAGAAGGTCGACGCCGAGGCGCTCCGCGACCTGGCCGGCGACGACGCCATCGATGACCTCGAGCAGCTGCGCGAGCTGACGAAGGCGCTGGAGGAGGCCGGGTACCTCGACCGCGACGGCGGCCGCCTGGAGCTCACGCCTCGCGCGGCGCGCAAGCTCGGCATGCGGGCGCTGACCGATATCTTCAGCCGGCTGCGCCGCGAGGGGTTCGGCGGCCATCCGCTGCCCGCCGCCGGCCGCGGCGGCGAGCCGACCGAGGAGACCAAGCCCTACGAGTTCGGGGACCCGTTCGCGCTCGACATCAACCGCACGCTGTTCAACGCCATGGCGCGGGGCGGCCCGGGGACGCCGGTGAGCATCGCGCCGGCCGACTTCGAGGTGGCGCGCACGGAGGAGACGACCACGTCGTCGACGGTCCTTCTGCTCGACATGAGCCGCTCGATGCTGCTGCGGGGCTGCTCATCGGCCGCCAAGCGGGTGGCGATGGCGCTCCACACGCTGATCCACACCAAGTATCCGCGTGACCGCCTGTACGTGGTGGGCTTCGCGTACTACGCGCGGCAGCTGAAGCCCGAGTCGATCCCGACGCTGAGCCCGTACGAGTTCGAGTACGGCACGAACCTCCAGCACGCGCTGATCATCGCGCGGCAACTGCTGGGCCGATCCACCGGTGGCAACAAGGAGATGGTCGTCATCACCGACGGTGAGCCGACGGCGCACATCGAGGGCGGGCAGGTCGAGTTCGCGTACCCGCCCACGCTGCGCACGGTCCAGTCCACGCTCCGCGAGGTGGGCCGATGCACCCGCGAGGGCATCGTGATCAACACCTTCATGCTCGAGCGGTCGCGCTACCTGTCGGACTTCGTCGACCTGATGAGCCGCATCAACCGCGGCCGGGCGTTCTACGTCGAGCCGGAGCACCTGGGCGAGTACGTGCTCGTGGACTACGTCAGCAAGAAGACCAAGCGGGTGGCGTAGTGGGGAGCCTTGGAGTATATCCGTATATACTCCAAGACCCGAGCGCTACCTGGGCGCCTCTCCGCTACGGTGTCCGGCGTGCCTGAGTGGGATCCCGAGCGCGTCGTCGACCCTGACCTGGCGCGCGCGTTGATCGAGGCGCGTGTGCCGGAGCTGCGTGGCGCGCGCATCGAGCGGCTGGCGGAGGGCTGGGACAACGTCGTGTACGTGGTCGACGGGCGCTGGGTCTTCCGCTTCCCGCAGCGTGAGATCGCCGTGCCCGGCGTTCGTCGGGAGATCGAGACGCTCGAGCGGATCGGGCCCCACCTGCCGCTGCCCGTCCCCGTGCCCCGCTGGGTCGGTGATCCGGACGAGCGTTACCCGTGGCCGTGGTTCGGGACCGAGCACCTCCCCGGCGTCGAGCTGGCCTCCTCCGGTCTGCCTGACGAGCGTCGGGCGACGATCGGACGGGAGCTGGGTCGCTTCCTCCGCGCCCTGCATGGGCCGATGCTGCGCTCCCGCATCGGCCCGACCCTGCCGATCGACCCGATGCGGCGCACCGACATGGCGCACCGGGTGCGCCTGACGCGCGAGCGGCTGGCGCGCGTCGTCGGGGCCGGGCTGTGGGAGCCGACGGCCGCGGTGGACGCGCTGCTGCGCGATGCGCGGGACCTGCCACCGTCGCCGCGCGTCGTGGTGCTGCACGGTGACCTGCACGTGCGGCACGTGCTGGTCGATGGGGAGCGGCCGACCGGCGTGATCGACTGGGGCGACGTCTGCGCCGGCGACCCCTCGGCCGACCTGTCGCTCGCCTATGGGGCCCTGGTTGGTGCAGCGCGCGAGGCGTTCCTGGTCGCGTACGGTCCGGTCGACGGGCTGACGGAGCTTCGGGCGCGCGTGATCGCCGTCTTCCTGGCCGCCGCGCTTCTCGAGTATGCCGCGGACGCGGGCATGGCCGCGCTGGGTGCCGAAGCGTCGGACGCGCTGGCGCGCGCCGTCGCCTGACCGCCGCCGCTGCCACAATCAGCGCGATGACCAGACCGCTGAAGGTGGGCGTGCAGCTGCCCGAGGTCGAGCGCGTGGTGCGCTGGCCGGAGCTGCGGGAGATGACCCTGACGGCCGAGCGCATCGGCCTCGACTCGATCTGGGTCGGGGACCACCTGCTCTACCGCGACGATGGGCTGCCGCCGCGCGGCCCGTGGGAGGCGTGGTCGACGCTCGCCGCGATCGGCGCGATCACCGAGCGGGTGGAGATCGGGCCGCTGGTGGCGGCGACCAGCTTCCATAACCCGGCGATGCTGGCCAAGAAGGCCGCGACCGTCGACGAGATCAGCGGCGGGCGGCTGATCCTGGGCGTTGGAGCCGGATGGAACGAGGCGGAGTACCGCGCCTACGGCTTTCCCTTCGACCATCGGGTGAGCCGCTTCGAGGAGGCGTTCACCGTCATCCGCACGCTCCTGGCCACCGGCCGCTGCGACTTCCACGGCACCTACTACGACCTCGAGGACGCGGAGCTGCTACCGCGCGGCCCGCGGCCGGAGGGGCCGCCCTTGATGGTCGGGTCGATGGGGGAGCGGATGCTGGGCATCACGCTGCCGCACGTCAGCGCCTGGAACGCGTGGTTTACCTGGTTCGGCAACAGCGTCGAGGGCTACCGGGAACTCCACGAGCGGATCGACCAGGGGTGCCGGACGGCCGGTCGCGACCCGCAGGACGTCGAGCGGACGGTTGCCCTGTTCGTCGGATTCCCCGGCGCGCAGGGCCGGCAGCTCGGCGACCTGAACCGCCCCGACGTCGAGCACCTGCCCGGCGACGCGGCACAGCTGGCGGCCACGCTGGCCGACTTCGCCGCGGCCGGCGTTGCGCACGTCCAGCTGGTGCTGGACCCGATCACCGTCGACACCATCGCCGCCCTGGAGCCCATGCTCGCCGTGCTCGACGGACGCGGTGCCGTGCGGGGTGGCTGATACCATCGCCGGCGTGCAGCCGCAGCCCACGCCCGAGTCGCCGGAGCCGTCGTCGGTCCCGATCGGCCGTAGCGGTCGATTCGACGCGATGGCGCTGAGCACGGCCGGCGACCACGCGGTGCTCGTCCGCGACCTTCGGCACGACAACCGCGGCCGCGCCCTGTTGACGACCGACAAGCTGCCCTCCGGCGAGCGCCTGGTCGTCATGCCCCTGGATGACGAGGTCGACGTCCGCGTCGACGGCGACGCCCTGGCGGTGTGGCTCGGTGCCGGGGCCGGCGCGCCCCTGCCGACGCATGAGATGCCGGTCGAGGCCCAGCACGTCCCGTTCTGGGCCACCGTCATCGGCGGCGGGCTGCTCCTGCTGCTGGCCGCCTTCGCGGTCATCGGCTCGGCGGTGACGTTCACGTGGCTGGTGAGGATCTTCGGGTGACCGGCATGCGTCCGCCGGGGACGGGGCTCGCCGCCATGCGCATCGGCGTCGAGTTCGGCGCACCCGAGGACTTCGCCGACGGCATGGAGCGCGCCCTGGCGCGCGGGGGCGTTCGCGGCGCGACGCTGGTCGCCGCGCTGGACCGCGGCGACATGAGCATCCACATCCCGCGCGAAGACGGCCCGTGCTGGAACCACGTGCCGCTGTTCCACCTCCACGCCGGGGAGGAGCCGACCGCCGAGGACTGGGCGACGACGAGCGGCATCCTCGAGAAGCTCGAGCGCTACCGGTAGCATCGGCGCATGCGGATCTACCTCTCGGTCGACATGGAGGGCCTCGCGGGCGTGGCCCATGCCCACCAGGTGAGCTTCGGCCCCGCGGTCGACCGGGTCGACTACGACCGCAGCCGCGCGCTGATGGCGGCGGAGACGAACGCGGCGGTCGAGGCGGCGTTCGAGCGCGGCGCCGAGGAGGTCGTCGTCAACGACAGCCACTGGCAGATGCGGAACCTGCGCGCGGAGGATCTGCACGCCGGCGCTCGCCTGATCGTCGGTGACAAGCCGTACAGCATGACCCAGGGCATCGGGCTGCCGGGCGATGGCGCCTTCGACGGCGCCGCCTTCATCGGCTACCACGCCGGCGCCGGTAACCCGCGCGGCGTGATCGCACACACCTATTCCTCGGCCACCATCCTCGAGGTCCGGGTCAACGGCGTCCCGCACAACGAGGCCGCCGTCAACGCCATCCGGCTCGGCCACCACGGCGTGCCGGTCATGCTGGTCGCCGGAGACGACGCGCTGGCCGAGGAAGTCGAGCAGCTGCTGCCATGGGCGGAGCGCGTCGTGGTGAAGCGCGCACTCGGCTACTCCGTCGCGGAGTCGCTCTCGCCGCGCGAGGCGTGCACGGCCATCCGCGACGGCATGCGCCGCGCGATCGGCCGCCTGACCGAGATGCGCCCGTACCGGCCGGAGCTGCCGCTGCACGCGGAGATCGACTTCCGTCTGCCGGTGATGGCGGACCACGCCGCCGTCCTGCCCGGCACGGAACGGATCGGGGGGCGCAGCGTCGCCTTCACCGCTCCCGACGGCGACACCTTCTACCGAACCTTCGCCGTGCTCTTCCGCCTGGCCGGCATCCCGGCCGCGTAGGTCGCGACGGATGGACGAGGAGGAGCGCCGACGGCTGCGCGCCTTGATGGGCCGGTTCGCCACCGGCGTGACCGTCATCGCGGCGCGCCACGGACCGCTCCTGTCGGGGATGACGGCCAACGCCATCGCCAGCATCAGCGTGGATCCGCCGCTCCTGCTGGCCAGCATCGCCACCAAGGCGGAGACGCACACCGCCGTCATCGGCTCGCACGCGTTCGCGGTCAGCGTCCTGGCCGATGATCAGCGCGAGCTGGCCGACTGCTTCGCCCAGCCCACCACCGCGGTCAAGCTGACGCGGTTCTGCGGCGCGGACTGGCATGAGGCTGAGACCGGCTCGCCGATCCTGGAGGGGGCGCTCGCCTTCTTCGATTGCCGGCTGGTGGAGCGTCACGTCGGCGGCGACCACACCATGTTCCTTGGCGAGATCGTGGCGGCCGGGTACCGCGAGGACGCGGAGCCGCTCGTCTGGTACGCGTCCGGCTACCGCCGGCTGGGGGCGGATGCGTGAGCGAGCCCGTCTGGGAGCGGCTGCGGGCTCCCGATCACCGCCGCCTGCGCATCGGCCCGATCCGCCGCGCCAGCGTCGAGCAGCTGCGCATCGTGGACGGGCAGCTGCCGGAGCACGACGACGCCGTGGCGTTCGACGCCCACCATGAACCCGACGGTCGCATCCGCGTGCGCGCCGCCGCGCGCGACGACATCGACGTCACCCCGTGGGAGATCGTGGCCGACCGGCTGGACATCGACGGCTCCGACGGCCGGCTGGAAGCGCTGCTGGCCGGCGAGGGCCGCGTGGCGGCGCCCGGCGAGCTGGACCGCCAGGCGTGCAACTGCCGTGGCGTGAGCGTCGACGCCGCCTACCACACCATCGCGGCCGGCTGGGAGACGGCCGATGCGGTGAAGCGCGCGACGCGCATCGGCTTCGGTCCGTGCCAGGGCCGGCGGTGCATTCCGTGGCTGGCCGACCGCCTGGAGCTCGATCCGGAGGACCGTCTGGCGCAGATCACCCCGCGGCCGCCCCTGGTACCGGTGCCGATCTCGGTGCTCCGCGCCTTCGTCGAACCCGACGGCACGCGGACCCCGGACTGACGCTCGGTCTCAGCCGGCGTCGGGAGCCGGCTGCTCCTGCGCCGGGAGGTTGGCGCGCACGATGTCGACGAAGTCGGTGAAGTCGAACGGCTTGCGCAGGACCGGCGCGAGCTCGACCAGGCGGTCCGCCTCCTCGTCATCGATGGCGGTGACGAACACCACCGGGATCTCGCGGTACTGCGGCCGCTCGCGGAGCGAGTGCAGGATCTCCGTGCCGAACTCGTCCGGCAGGCGCTGGTCCAGGACCAGCAGGTCGGGGGTGACGCCCTCCTGGACGAGGGCGGTGTACAGGCCTTCGGCGTCCGCGAACCCGCGCGCCTCGTGGCCGACCTCCTCGAGCACGGCCAGCATGGCCGTCCGGATGAACGGCTCGTCGTCGACGACCCAGATCCGCTGCCCCATCGTCGTCCCTCGCTCCTCGCTTCAGTGACCGATCGCGCCCAGCGCCTCCGCGATGGTCGAGATCGCCAGCTCCACCTCGTCGTCGGTGGTCACGAGCGGCGGGATGATCCGGACCACCTGCCCCTGCGTGCCGCACGTCAGCAGCAGCAGCTTCCTTGCCATCGCCTCCGCCAGCAGGGCCTTGGCCAGGTCGCCGCGCGGCGCCAGCGTACCGGCTTCGGCGAGCTCGATGGCGACCATCATGCCGCGACCCCGCACCTCCGCCACGGCCGGATGGTCGCCCGCGGCCTCACGAAGGCCTTCCAGCAGGCGTTCGCCCAGCCGATGCGCTCGCCCGGCCAGGTCCTCGTCCTCGATGACGTCGAGGGTCGCCAACCCGGCCGCGCAGGCCACGACGTTCCCGCCGTAGGTCCCGCCGTGCGAGCCAGGCCCCATCCGGTCCAGCAGCTCGCGTGGCGCCAGGATGCCGGACAGCGGCAGCCCCGAGGCGATGCCCTTGGCCATGATCACGATGTCCGGCGTCGCATCGGTCCACTCGGTGGCGAAGAAGCGCCCCGTGCGGGCGTAGCCGGTCTGCACCTCGTCGACGGCGAGCAGGATTCCGTGGCGGTCGGCCACCTCCCGCAACGCGGGCAGGAAGCCGTCCGGCGGAATCACGTAGCCGCCTTCGCCGAGGATCGGCTCCACCACGAACGCCGCCACGTCCTCGGGTGACACCAGCGTGGCGAACAGATCGTCCAGCGCCGCGAGCGTGGTGGACAGGGCCGCATCGGGGCCGCCCATGCGCAGCGGGTAGGGGAACGGCACGAAGTGCACGCCACCCATCAGCGGCTCGTAGTGGGCGCGGTACTTCACGCTCGAGCTGGTCAGCGCCATGGCGCCGTGGGTCCGACCGTGGAAGCCGCCGCGGAACGCCACCACGTTCGGTCGCCGCGTCACGTACTTGGCCAGCTTGACGGCGGCCTCGACCGCCTCCGCGCCCGAGTTCGAGAGGAAGAGCCCGTACTCGACCTCGGAACGGCCGTTCGGGAAGCGCTGCGGCAGGCGCCGGTGCAGCTCCAGGCCGGGCTGGTGGTGGAAGATGTTCTGCTGGAGGTGCAGCGCGCGAGCGGCCTGCTCCTGGACCGCGGCCACGACCCGCGGATGGGCGTGCCCCGTGTTGGTCACCCCGATGCCGCAGGTGTAGTCGAGGTAGCGCTCGCCGTCGACGGTCTCCACCCACGAGCCGCTGGCGCGCCCGACCACCAGGTCGGTGTAGCGAGCCCAGACGGGCGGGATGCCGGAACGGAGGGCCGCCCAGTCGGTCAGAACGTCGGTGGCGTGTTGATCCATAGCAGTCGAGTCTCTCCCGTGGCGTCGTTGCGCCACCGATGCGGCAGGGTTGACGGGAAGGTCAGGGCGTCGCCCGGATGCGCCAGCTCGTACGGCGCGTCGTCGCCGACCCACACGGTCGCGGCGCCGTCCAGCAGGTAGATGAACTCCTCCCCCTCGTGGGCGTAGGCGCCGTTGCTGCTGGCCCCGGGTGCCAGGACGAAGAGCTGCGGCTCCAGCAGGGTGGCACCGCGAGCCAGCTGCTCGATGCGCACCGACGCCTCGTCCAGCTCCATCGCCGGCCGGTCATCGGCGTGCACCAGCCGTCCTTCGACGGCCTCGGTCGTCCCGAACAGCTCGTTCATGGTCGTGCCGTAGGCCGAGGTGACGCGTTGCAGTGTCGCCACGCTTGCCCCGGTCGCGCCGCGCTCCAGGGCCGAGAGGAAGCTGACCGACAGGTCGCTGAGCTCCGACGCCTGGCGCAGGCTCAGGCCGGCGCGCTCGCGAATGCGCCGCAGCGGCCGCCCATCGACGTGGTTCTCCGCGTGCGGCGTGGCGACCGAGTCGCGCAGCACGCGGCGGATGCCAGGGGCGTTCAGGTGGTCGACCTGCCGGAGGCGACGGATGCCACGCAGGTGCTCCAGGTCGGCATCGGTGTAGAGGCGGTAGCGGCCTCGTCGCGCCGGACGCACCAGGCCCTGCCGCTCCCAGAGGCGCAGCGCGGAGGGGGAGACGCCCACGCGGCGCGCGGCCTCCCCGATGAGGTAGCTCACTGGTCGCTCGGTCGGGTGGTCAGCGCGCGACGCTGGCTCCAGATCTGGACCGCGATGAACAGCAGCGCGACGACGAAGATCAGGGTGCCCAGCACGTTCACCTCCGGCGGCACGCCCAGGCGCGACACGCCGAACACCCACAGCGGGAAGGTGACGGTCCGGCCGGCGACGAAGGAGGTGATCACGTAGTCGTCGATCGACAGCGCGAAGGCCAGCAGGGCCGCCGCCAGGATGCCCGGGAAGATGAGCGGGAAGGTGACGCGCCGGAAGGTCTGCCACTCGTCCGCCCCCAGGTCCATGGCCGCCTCCTCCAGGGAGCGGTTGAAGCCGGCGATCCGGGCGCGCACCGTCACCACCACGTAGCTGATGTTGAACATGACGTGGGCGATGACGATGGTGAGCAGGTCCCGCTGCTGCCCGATGCTGACGAAGAGGCTCAGCAGCGAGGCGCCCATGATGATCTCGGGCGTGGCCATGGGGATGAAGATGAGCAGGTTCAGCCCGGAGCGGCCGCGGAAGTCGTAGCGCGTGAGCGCCATCCCGATCAGCGTGCCGAGCACCGTGGCGATCACCGTGGACACCACTGCCACCGTGAGGCTGGCGATCATCGGTCCGGTGATGTCCGGCCGACCCCAGACGTCGACGTAGTTGCGGAGCGTGAAGCCCTGCCAGGTGATGTTCTGCCGCCCGGCCGGGTCGTTGAAGCTGAACGCGATCATCACCGCGATGGGCAGGAAGAGGTAGATCACCGCCAGGCCGGTGAAGACCGGCAGGATGAGTCGCGCCAGGCGCGTCCTCAGCGTGGGGCGGCGGAGGGGCACCGGCGCGACGGCGGTCGGGACGGCGACGGCGGTCATCAGCGCGTCAGCTCATCGGCGCCCACGACGCGGGCGTAGACCAGGACCAGGCCCATGATGGCGGCCATCAGCATGAAGCCGAGTGCCGCCGCCTCGGGGTAGGCGTTGTTGTTGAGGAAGAGCCGCTGGATGACCTGGCCGATCATCGTCGTGTCGCGACTGCCCAGGATCTCGGAGTTGATGAAGTCGCCGACGGCGGGAATGAAGGTCAGCAGCGAGCCGGCGAAGACGCCGGGCATCGAGAGCGGCAACGTGACGCGCAGGAAGGCCTGGAGGCGGCTGGCGTAGAGGTCGGTCGCCGCCTCCACCAGCTTGGGGTCGATCTTCTCGAGCGCCACGTACAGCGGCAGGACCATGAACGGCAGGAAGTTGTAGGTCAGGCCGCTGATCACCGCGACCGGCGTGGCGATCAGCCGGAAGCCCTCGCCCAGGATGCCGAGGTCCTTGAGTGACCCGAGCACGAAGCCGTTGTCGGCCAGGATCAGCTTCCAGGCGAGCGTGCGGATGATGTAGGCGGTGAAGAAGGGGAGGATGACGAGGAGCAGCAGGATGCTCTTGTAGCGGCCACCGCGGAAGGCGATGGTGTAGGCCATCGGGTAGCCGATGGCGACCGTGAGCACCGTGACGATGATCGCGTACAGCAGCGACCGTCCGAACTGTGCCGCCCACTGCTGCACCATCTCCGGGTAGATCCCGAAGTTCCACGTCATGCGGTATCCGGTCCCGAGCGAGCCCTCCTGCAGGCTGACCGATGCCATGACCAGCATCGGCACCACGAAGAAGGCGAGCAGCCAGAGCCCGCCCGGGATCAGGAAGAGGTAGGGGACGGTCCAGCGCCAGCGACGCGGCATGGCGCTATCCGGCGACGACCTCGTTGAAGAGGTCGTTCCACTGCGCCTCCTCGTCCTCGCTCAGCTTCTTGTAGTTGTGAACCTGGCTCAGGACCTCGTCCGTCGGGTTCGCGGTGGCCGAGATGACGCGCAGCGCGTCGGCCCATTCCGTGTCGCCCTCCGCCTCGGCCGCGTCGGCGTCCTCCAGGACCTTCTCGGTGACGCCCTTGACGGGGCTGAAGTAACCGACGTACTCGGTCAGCGGCACCGCGTTGGCCGGGTCGTACCAGAAGTCCATCATCATGTGGGCGTCCAGCGGGTGCGCCGCGGCCTTCGGGATGGCCATGTTGTCGATCCACAGCATCCCGCCGTCGGCCGGAACCACGAATTCGACATCGGGGTTGTCGTACAGCTTCATCTGGCTGACGTCACCCGACCACGCCACCGTCAGGGCCAGGTTGCCGTTGGCCAGCTCGTCGTAGTAGTCGTTGCCGTAGAAGTTGCGGAACTGACCGGCCTGGGCGGCCTCCAGCAGCTTGTCCTTCGCGCGCGTCGCATCCTCGACCGTCGCGGTCTCCGGATCGATCCCCAGGCTGAGCAGCGTGAGCGACATCGTGTCGCGCATCTCGCTGAAGAGCCCGACGCGGCCCGCGAACTCGGGGTCGAGCAGGTCGTCGAATTTGGTGATGGGTCGCCCGGTCAGCGTCGGGTTGTAGCCGATGCCGGTGATGCCCGACTGCCAGGCGATGCTGTGGACGTTGCCCGGGTCGTACCACGGGTCCTTGTACAGGTCGAGGGCGTTGGCGTCGAAGTTCCCCAGCTTGGAGTGGTCGAGCTCCTCGAGGTAGCCGAGCCGGATCATCTTCTCGATCATCCAGTCGGTCATGACGATGAGGTCGTACCCGGTCGAGTTTCCGGCCGACAGGTCGGGCTGGATCTTCCCGAAGAACTCCTCGTTGTCGTTGATGTCCTCGGTGTAGGCGACCTGGATCCCGGTCTCGTCGGTGAACTTGGCCAGCGTCGGGTACTCGCCGGTCTCCTCGTCGATGTCGATGTACGCGGGCCAGTTCGCGAAGTCGAGCGTGCCCGCCGGCGCGGACGGCAGCGCCCCCTGGCTCCCCGCCCCGGCGCTCGGTGACGCCCCCGGACCGATGCCGCACGCGGCCAGGATCGACGGGATGGTCAGCGCGGAACCGGCGATGACCACGCCGCGGCCGCCCTGCCGCAGGAAGGATCGCCGGCTCAACCGGCGGCGTGGCTCGAAGGCACGCGCGATGGCGCGCTCGATCTGGGTCTGGTCAGACATTGGCCGCAACCTCCTCCTCGCCGGGCATCTCCTCGCGGGCGGCCACGCCGGCCGACCCGATCACGAACGTGTGCTGTGGCTTCCAGGTCAGCCGCACCCGCTGCCCATCCGGGTGCGCCTCGCTGGCGCCACTGGTCTCCAGGTTCTGCGCGTAGACCGTCAGCTTCCGGCCGTCCGCCGTCTCGACCAGGTACTGCGTGCTGACGCCGATGTACGAGGCGTCGAGCACCACGCCCTCGATGGCGTTTGTCTCCCCGGCCGCGACCGGCACCGTCGTCGCGCCATCGCCGATGGCCACGACCCGCAGCTTCTCGGGACGGACTCCGATCCGGACATGGCTCGAGCCATTCACGTCGGCACCCGGTGCGCGCACCACCGTGCCGTCCGCCAGTCGCAGGTCGACCCAGTCGCTGGAGCGTCCGGCAACCTCGGCGTCGAGCAGGTTGCTCACGCCCAGGAAGCCGGCCACGAACTCCGTCCGCGGCCGCTCGTACAGCTCCTCGGGCGTCCCGAGCTGCTCGATGTGCCCGTGCCGCATCACGGCGATGCGATCCGACATCGTCATCGCCTCCTCCTGGTCGTGGGTGACGAAGATGAAGGTGATGCCGATCTCGCTCTGGATGCGCTTCAGCTCGACCTGCATCTGCTTGCGCAGCTTGAGGTCGAGCGCGCCGAGCGGCTCGTCCAGCAGGAGGACGCGAGGGTGGTTGATGAGCGCCCGCGCCAGCGCGACCCGCTGCTGCTGCCCGCCGGACAGCTGGCTGGGCTTGCGCGACTCGTAGCCAGGCAGCTCGACCAGCTTGAGCATGAACGCCACCTGGTGCCGGATCTCGTTCGGCGGCACCTTGCGACGGCGCAGGCCGAAGGCGATGTTCTCGTAGACGTTCAGGTGCGGGAACAGCGCGTAGTTCTGGAAGACGGTGTTCGTGTCGCGCTTGAACGGCGGCAGGTCGGTGACGTCCGCGTCACCCAGGTAGATCGTGCCGGCGGTGACCTCCTCGAAGCCGCCGATCATCCGCAGCGTGGTGGTCTTGCCGCAGCCCGACGGGCCGAGCAGCGAGAAGAACTCGCCGTGCTCGATCTCCAGGCTCAGCTCGTCAACCGCGGTGAACTCGCCGAACCGTTTGGTCACGCGATCGAGCCGAACGTCGACGTCGGACGAAGTGCTCACCCGGGCCCAACCTTGTCGCGTTGCAGTAAGCCCGCGGAGTATACGGCGGCCCTCCTCTCGCCCGTCAACAGAGCAAGCGAATGTCGTGCTGGCTGCAACTTCGAGCCGGTTCTGCGCGTCATTGGGGTTACCGACACGGGAGCACAACACCGCACCATGGCCAAGCTCAACCACCAGAAGCGGCAGCGCCCACGCACCGATGCGGCACGCCGCCGCCGCCGCACCCTTCAGCAGCGCGACGAACGCCGCACGCGCCGAGACCTGGAGCACTGGCGCCGCTCCTCCTGATTCGCGCCCGCATGGCACCGGACCGCTGATCGATCGATCGGCGGTCCATCCATGTCCGGGTGTGGCGAACCGGATCGCCGGTGGGCGCTGGTAGACTCGCACTCCTCGAGCGCCACCGATTCCGCAGCTGGAGCGCCGCCCCACATGGACTTCGCCCTCTCCCCGCAGCACGAGGAGATCCGTCGCACCGTCCGCGAGTTCGCCGAGCGGCGAATCGCCCCGGTCGCCGACGAGCTCGAGCGCCGTGGCGAGTTCCCGATGGAGATCATCCGCGAGGCGGCCGGCCTCGGCCTCCTCGGCGTCCCGTATCCCGAGGAGATCGGCGGCACCGGCCTGGACTCGCTCGCCTACGCCATCACCGTCGAGGAGCTCAGTCGCGTCAGTGGCAGCGTCGGGATCATCGTCAGCGCCCACACCAGCCTGGGCTGCAACCCGCTGTGGCTCGCCGGGACCGATGCGCAGAAAGAGAAGTACCTTCGACCGCTGGCGTCCGGCAAGGTGATCGGCGCCTACGGGCTGACGGAGCCCGGTGCGGGGAGCGACTCCCGCGGCACGCGGACGCGTGCGCGACGCGCGGGCGAGTGCTGGGTCCTGAACGGCTCGAAGCGGTTCATCACCAACGCGGGCGTGGCCGGGACCTACATCGTCACGGCGGTGACGGAGGCTGAACAGAGCAGCGGCCGGATCAGCGCCTTCATCGTGCCGGCCGACACGCCGGGCTTCAGCGTCGGGCGGATGGAGGAGAAGATGGGCCTCCATGCCAGCAACACCGGGGAGCTGCTCTTCGACGACTGCCGCATCCCGCTCGAGAACCTGCTCGGCGCGGAGGGCGAGGGCGACAAGCTGTTCCTCAAGACGCTCGATGGGGGGCGCATCGGCATCGCCGCCATGGCGCTCGGCCTGGCGCAGGCGGCCTACGAGGCCGCATCGGCCTATGCGAAGGAGCGCGAGCAGTTCGGGCGGCCGATCGGCGCCTTCCAGGGCGTCGCCTTCATGATCGCCGACATGGCGACCGAGATCGACGCGGCGCGCCTGATGACCTACCGCGCGGCCTGGCTCAAGGATCGGGGCCGCAGCTACTCGACCGAGGCGGCCATGGCGAAGCTATTCGCCTCCGAGGTCGCGCAGCGCGCCACGAACGCGGCGGTCCAGGTCCACGGCGGCTACGGCTACATCACCGAGTACAAGGTCGAGCGCTACCTGCGCGACGCGAAGCTGACCGAGATCGGGGAGGGGACCAGCCAGATCCAGCGCATGGTGATCGCGCGCAACCTCCTCGGCCTGCGTGCGATGTAGGCGCACGGACGACCCATGGCGCGGGTGCGCGCAGCCGGCTGGGCAGGGGGCGCCGTCCTCGCGCTGGGCCTCGTCGCGCAGCCGCCATCCACGGCGCGCGCCGCGGACGAGCCGTCACTGACCCTGCCGGGGTCGACCCTGACTGCCGTGACCGTGGACCTGGACGGGGATGCCGCGCGCGAGGTCGTCCGGCTGCGCGGTGATGGGCCCGCCTCATCGGTCCTCGAGGTTTGGGCACACGACGGCGCCACGTGGTCGATGACCGACGAGGTCGCGACGGAGCCGATCCGGATCGCCGACGGATCGCCGGCGGACTCGCAGGGCATCGGACTGTTGCGCTGGACGCACGCTGGCGGGGAGGAGCTGGTGCTCGTCACGGCGGCGACGGATGTCAGCGGGTCAACGTTCCCGTCGCCCTGCTGCCTGGCGTTCTCGATGCTGGAGCGGGCTGGCCGGGGATACCGGATCGTCGGCGTGCCGGGCGGCGGGGGGTCGGGTGACGCTGCCATGGTCGTCGACCTCGATGGCGATGGCACCGACGAGATCGTCACGCAACGCACGGTGGTGCTGTCCGACACCGATCCGGGCACGCTCGAGCTCGACGTCCATCGCTGGAGCGACGGCCGATTCGAGACGATGCAGCGCCTCTCCAGCCCCGTTGCCTACGGGGTTCTCCCCGCGGAGACCGACGGTCGGCCGGGCGACGAGCTGCTGCTGTACGGCACCCTCGACGGTTCCCTCGTGCGATACGCGTTCCGAGATGGAGCCGTGGTGGCGGAAGAGACCCCGCTCGGTACCGCGGACCGCGGCGACGCCTTCCTGGGAGGCGTCGCGGACGGGCTGATCGTCGTGAATGGGAGCCAGACCGCGTCCGTCGTTCGCTGGCCCGCTGACGGACCGGC
>DASTYP010000107.1:0-2376 GCA_035764845.1 Candidatus Limnocylindria bacterium | reverse complement strand
GTCGCCGTGGGTGCCCGCAAGCCGCTCATCGCCTTCAACGTGAACCTGCGGACGGACAACCTGGCCCTGGCCGTGAAGATCGCCAACACCATCCGCGAGTCGTCGGGCGGCATGCCCGCCGTGCAGGCCATGGGCGTCCTGCTGGAGCCGCCCGGCCAGGCGCCGATGGCGCAGGTCAGCATGAACCTGGTGGATTGGGAGCGCACGGGGATCGCGGCCGTCGTGCGCGAGGTGCGGCGGATGGCGCTGGAGGCGGGCACCGACATCGACCACTGCGAGCTGATCGGCCTCGCGCCGACCGGCGCCCTGCTGGAGGTCGCGGCCGACACCCTCGGCCTGCGGGACTTCTCGGCGGACCAGGCCCTCGAGCTGCGACTCGCGCGCGACCGCTGAGGTCCGGGGACGGGGCTTCGGTGCATCGGCGCACCGGTGGTTCACGCGTTGGCACGCGGATTGCCTTTCCTCGCCCATCGGGGGACGTGCCCACCAACCCGAAGGACCATCAGAGAACGCCCACCAGACCGATGAATCCGAACACCGTCACCACCACCGCCCAGCGCCCGAACCGGATCCTGGTGATCCTGGCGGCCGCATGGATGATCGTCGCGCTGACGATCGGCGGATCGCTGACCGGTCAGAACCCGACCGACAGCTCGTCGACCACAACGACGGTCACGACCGCCAGCCGTCCGTAACGCGCGCGAGGCCGCGCCCGGCGTCGACCGCTAGACTCGACGCCCCATGAGCCTCCGCGCCGATCTCACCCGTGCCCTGGCCGATGCGCGCGACCGCGCCATCGCCGACGGCACCCTGACCGTCGCCTCCGAGGCCGTCCTCCCCGAGGTCGGCCTCGAGCAGCCGGCCAACCCGGAGCACGGGGACTGGGCCAGCAACGTCGCCATGCAGCTGGCGCCGCTGGCGCGCACGGCGCCGATGCGCATCGCCGACGCCATCGTCTCGCACCTGGAGCGGCCGCCGTCGATCGCCGACGTGTCGGTCGCGCCGCCCGGATTCCTGAACTTCCGCCTCGATCCGACCTGGGTGGCGGCGCAGGTCGCACCGATCCTCGAGGCGGGTGCCGCGTACGGACGCCACCCCGCGCAGCAACCCCGCCGCATCAACGTCGAGTTCGTCTCGGCGAACCCGACCGGGCCGCTCCACGTCGGCAACGCGCGCGGCGCCTTCGTGGGTGACGTGCTCTCCCGCGTCCTCGAGGCGGCCGGTCACCGCGTGACGCGCGAGTACTACTTCAACGACTTCGGCACCCAGGTCGCGATGCTCGGCGCATCGGTCCTGGCGAAGCGCACCGGCGGCGAGCTGCCCGAGGATGGCTATCGCGGCGCCTACGTCGACGACCTGGCGGCTGAGCTGCCGCCCGAGCTCCTGGCCGACGCGCAGGCCAACCCCGAGGATGCCGCCATGACCGTGGGGCGCTGGGCGTCCGAGACGGTCCGCGCCGGCATCGAGGCGTCCATGGAGCACCTGGGTGTGCACTTCGACGTGTGGAAGGAGGAGAGCAGCCTCCACACCGGCGGCTGGGTCGAGCGCGCCGTGCAGCGCCTCCGCGACGCGGGCTTCGTGTACGAGGAGGAGGGCGCCACCTGGTTTCGGTCGACAGCGTTCGGTGACGACAAGGACCGGGTGGTGTATCGGTCCAACGGCCAGCCGACGTACTTCGCCAGCGACATCGGCTACGTGACGGAGAAGTTCAGTCGCGGCTTCGACGAGCTCATCTACATCTGGGGCGCCGATCATCACGGCACCGTCGCGCGCGTCCGCAACGCCGCCGAGGCGATGGGCTTCGATCGCGAGGCGGTCCGCATGCTTCTCATCGCCTGGGTCCGCTTCGTCCGGGACGGCGTCGAGATCCCGATGAGCAAGCGCTCGGGCGAGTTCATCACCCTTGACGAGGTGCTGGCCGAGGTCGGCGTCGACGCGGCTCGCTGGTTCTTCAGCTCACGCGCCTTCACGACCGGGATCGACTTCGACCTCGAGCTGGCCAAGAAGCAGAGCAACGAGAACCCCGTCTACTACGTGCAGTACGCGCACGCCCGCTGCTCGTCCATCCTGCGCAACGCTGCCGAGACCGGCGTCAAGGCCGATGCCTCCGGGACTGGCCCGCTGCTCCAGCACCCGTCGGAGCAGGCGCTCCTGCGCCACCTCCTGGACTTCCCTCACGCGGTCGCCACCGCCGCCGCGCGTCGGGAGACGCACGAGGTCCCGAAGTTCGTCTACGAGCTGGCCTCGGCCTTCTCCGCGTTCTACCGCGACTGCAAGGTCCTGAGCGAGGACACGGCCCTCTCGGCCGCGCGGCTGGCGCTGGTCGACGCGACCCGCAGCGTCCTCGCCAACGGGCTGGGCCTGCTCGGCATCTCC
>DASTYP010000106.1:0-3017 GCA_035764845.1 Candidatus Limnocylindria bacterium | reverse complement strand
TGAATGGTCGAGGCCGTCATCGGTTCGTCTCCTTCTCCGGTCGGGGTGTGCGTTCCAGCCTCCTGCACAGGCCCTGCCCGCGCCAAGGGCCATCGGCAATATCGGTGTGCGTCTATATTGACATTGATCGATACATGGCGTACCATCACCGCATGGACCTTCACTTCCAGATGCTCGCCGAGGCGCGTCAGGCCGAGATCACGCGCGACCTCCGGCGCCGGACCCTGGTCGCCACCCTCCGAGCCTGCCGCCGTCGCCTGCTCGGCATCTTCCCGGTCGGTGCGCCATGCCCGCCCGCGGCGACCGCCTGCTGAACCGACCAATGAAACAGGCCGATCCCGACGTCGCCTTCCTTGCCGCCCTGGCGGACCCGGTCCGGCTGTCGATCGTCCGCCAGCTGGCGGCGACCGCCGACGTCTGCGCGTGCGACTTCACCGAGTGCTGCACCGTGAGCCAGCCGACGGTCTCGCACCACCTCCGCGTCCTGCGCGAGGCGGGCGTGGTGGTGAGCCAGCGGCAGGGCACCAACGTCATCTACTCGCTTGCCCCCGACTTCGAGAAGCGTTGGGCCGCCGTCGGCGCCAGCTTCGCCAACCTCGTCCAGATCGCCTGAGGAGGGCGCCGTGACCGACCAGATCCACGAGACCGTGCGCCAGCACTACGCCGCCGCGGCGTTGCAGGCCACCGCCGGAAGCGCCGCCTGCTGCGATGAGCAGGGCATCGGCGCCGATCTGTACAGCGCGCTCGAGCGCGACGAGCTGCCCGATGCGGCCGTCCTGGCCTCTCTCGGCTGCGGCAACCCGATCGCCGTCGCGGACCTGCATCCGGGCGAGCGCGTGCTGGACCTGGGCTCGGGTGGCGGGATCGACGTGCTGCTGTCGGCCAGGCGGGTCGGCCCGACCGGTCGCGCCATCGGCCTCGACATGACCGACGAGATGCTCGCGCTCGCCCAGCGCAATGCGGAGGAGGCCGGCGCGACCAACGTCGAGTTCCTCAAGGGACAGATCGAGGCGATTCCGCTGCCCGCCGACTCTGTCGACGTGGTCATCAGCAACTGCGTCGTGAACCTCGCGGCCGACAAGGCCGCCGTCTTCGCCGAGATCGCCCGCGTCCTGCGGCCGGGCGGGCGGATCGGGATCACCGACATCGTGGCCGATGACACGCTCACCGCCGAGCAGCGAGCGGAGCGCGGCTCCTACGCCGGCTGCATCGCGGGCGCGCTCTCCTTCGCGGAGTTCGAGGCCGGCCTGCGCGGGGTTGGGTTGGCAGACGTGTCGCTGACCCCGACCCACGCGGTGACCGACGGCATGTGGAGCGTCATCGCGAAGGCCTCCAAGCCTGCGGATGCCGCACCTGCCGTGTCGCTCGAGGCGCGGGAGCTGCCACTGGCCGCGACGGGCTGCTGCGGAGCCGGCGGCTGCTGCTGATTCCGGGTGACCATCGGCCCTCGACGGCCACGCCGCCGACGCGGATCGTGACCCGCGACGGCCGCCCAGCCGGCCGGGGAGGAACCACATGACGACGTCGCCCAGCACCAACCGACGTCCGTGGCTGATGGCCTATGCCGTCGCACTGGCCGTCGTCTGGATCGTCACCGTTCTCACCTGGGACGTCCGGTCCGGCTCGAATCCCGAGCTGTCCACGGTCGCGCAGCTGCTCCAGTACCTGCTGGTCCTCGCGGCGTCAACCGTGATCGCACTGATCGCTCGCCTCGCGGCCGCGGCCATGCCGGAGGACGAGACGGTGGAGCTGTTCGACGGGAGGTTGACCTTCGCCTCTGACGGAGGCAGCGGCCACGCGTTCTGGCTGGCACTCGCGGTCGGGACGGGCACCATGCTCGTCAACATCGCGCTCCTGATCGCCGCGGACGCGCTCGTCGGCGCGCGGGACCCGGGAACGTGGCTCGCCTGGATCGGCGGCGGCCTCGCCGTCGGCTGCCTGCTCGGCCTGGCCGGCGCGATGGTCGCATCGGTGCTGGCGATGGTGGTCCGTCGGAGGGCCCACGCCTGATCGGCCACCGCCGGCGCGCGGCTAGAATCGGCGTCCCGTGTCCATCCCCGTCGACCGTTCCTACCGTGGCCTGCTGCGCGTGCCGACCCTCGGGCGCGTGCTGCTCAGCATGCAGGTCGCGCGCGTGGCGCAGTCGATGGTCGGCGTCGCGCTCGTGCTCTTCACCCTGGACCGATACGGCTCCCCCGCCTTCGCCGGCCTCGTCACCTTCGCGAGCGTCTTCCCCGGCCTCCTGATCAGCCCGATCGCCGGCGCGCTGTTGGACCGGCACGGTCGGATCCGCCTGGTTCTGCTGGACTATGTCGTGGCGCTCCTTGCGATGGCCGTCATCGGCTCGCTGGCGCTGGCCGATGCGCTGCCGGCCCCGCTGCTGCTGGCGATTGCGGTCGTCTCGTCCCTCACCTCGATCCTCAGCCACGTCGGGCTGCGCAGCCTCTTCCCCATCCTGGTCCCGGAGCCGCTGTGGGAGCGGGTCAACGCCGTCGATTCCAACGGCTACGTGGTGGCGACCATCCTGGGCCCGCCACTGGCCGCGCTGGGTGTGGCGCTGCTGGGCGCGCCGGTGACGCTGCTGCTCATCGGCCTCGCGTTCGGCGCGGCGGCCTTCATCCTTCGACGCGTGCCGGAGCCGTCCGCGCCGACCGTCTCCTCCGGCCGCGTCCTCGCCGATGCGTGGGCCGGCGTGGTCTACACGTGGCGCAACCGCACGCTGCGCGGCCTCGGCTTCGCGATCACGCTCGGCAACCTGGCCGGCGGGATGACCACGATCGTGGTGCCGCTGATCGTGCTCGAGCGGCTGGGTCAGAGCGAGGCGCTGGTCGGCTTCGTCTTCGCCGCCTCCGGGCTGTCGGGGATGGCCTCGGCGTTCCTGTTCGGCCGGATGGACAGCCGCAATCGCGAGTGGGCGATGCTCGTGGTGCCGATGCTGTTCATGGTCCCCACGGTCGGGCTGCTGCTGGTCGCCGCCGGCCAGGCGGCGCCCCTGGTCGGCCTGGGCGTGCTCGTCG
>DASTYP010000105.1:0-5723 GCA_035764845.1 Candidatus Limnocylindria bacterium | reverse complement strand
CGCCCGCGTCGTCGACCAGCGTGCGAACGAGGGCGACGTCGTCGAGGTCGGCGACCATCGGCGCCATGATCCACACCTCGGCGGTCGTCTGCGCCGCCGCGGCCAGGATGGCGCGCAGCTGGTCCACCAGGAGGGTGCGGTTCGGCTCGTGCGCCGCGAGGCGAATGGCGCGCACGCCCAGGAACGGGTTCTCCTCCGGCGCCTGGCGAAGGTACGGCAGCTGCTTGTCGCCACCGATGTCGAGCGTGCGCACCACCACGGGACGTCCCGGGAACGCGGCGAAGGCCTCGGCGTAGGCGGCGGTCTGCGCGGCGACCGACGGCGCGGTGGCGCGGCCCATGAACAGGAACTCGGTGCGGAACAGCCCGATGCCCTCGGCGCCCGCCTCCGCCGCCGCGGCCGCCTCCTCGGGTCGGCCGACGTTGGCCAGCAGCGTCACGCGATGGCCGTCGGCGGTCGCGAGCGGAGCGGTGCGCAGCGTCGCGTCCGCGCGTCGCTGCTCCTCGCGGCGAACCATGGCGGCTCGCAGCCGCTCCGTCGCCTCGGCGTCCGGGTCGATCACGACCTCGCCGCCGTCCCCCACGACACCGATGGCCGTCGCGCCCTCCGCGGCCGCCAGCAACCCCGGCACGCCCACGGCGGCGGGGATGCCGAGGGCGCGCGCCAGGATCGCGGCGTGGGCTGTGGGCGAGCCCGCCTCGAGCGCGATGCCGATCAGCAGGGCGGGATCGAGCTCCGCCGTCACCGACGGTGGCAGGTCCAGCGCCACCGCAACGCTCGGGCGTTCGAGGCGAGGGACCGACTGGCCACGGATGGCGCGCGCGATGCGTTCGGCCACGTCGCGCACGTCCGCGGCCCGCGCGGACAGCACCTCGTCGTCCAGCGCGGCGAGCATGGCCGCCTGCTCCTCCCCGGCGGCAATGACGGCCTCCGAGGCGGGCGCGCCGCCGTCCACCGCCGCGCGAGCGGCGTCCAGCAGCTCGGGATCCTCGGCCATGAGCGCCTGCGCGTCCAGGATGCCCGCCTCCTCCGCGCGGCCGCGCTCGCGCAGCCGGGCGGCCAGGGCGGCGAGCTCCGCTGCCGCGACCGCGACGGCTTCGTCGAGGGTGAGCCGATCCTCGCCGCCGGTCGGCGGGCGGTAGACCCACGGGGCGGCGAGGGCCACGCCCGGCGCGGCCGCGACGCCGCGCAGGCTCCGGCTCATCCCGGGGCGTCCGGCGCGAGCTCCTCGCCCAGGCCGGATTCGACGAGCTCGCGGAGCGTGGTGATGGCCGCGTCGGCGTCGTCGCCCGTGGCGCTGATCCGGATCTCGTGCCCCGACGAGACACCCAGGCCCAGCACGCCGAGCAGCGACCGCGCGGCCACGGTCTTCTCCGGATTGCGGGTGAGGTTCGTGACGCGCACGTCGGCGGCGAAGCCGGCGGCGGTCTTCACGAACAGCGCCGCGGGGCGGGCGTGGAGGCCCGAGGGGTTGCGGACCGGGAGCGTGACGTCAGGCATGCCGCCAGTATCGGCGACGTCCGGTGCGCGTGACGAGCCCACCGGCGCACGAAGCACCCGGCCTCGCCATTCGGCCGCGGGGCACGCCCGGAGTAGAATCAGTGGCCAAATCCGAGCGATGCGGCGCGCCCGCATCGGTGCTGCGCGTAGGGAACACGAATGACCACCATCGAACGATCTACCTGGGCCACCAAGGTCGGCCTCGCCCGCATGCTGTCCGGCGGCGTGATCATGGACGTCGTCACGGCCGACCAGGCCAGGATCGCCGAGGAGGCGGGCGCCGTGGCTGTCATGGCCCTCGAGCGCGTGCCGTCCGACATCCGGAAGTTCGGTGGCGTGGCCCGCATGAGCGACCCGAAGCTGATCGAGGAGATCAAGGCCGCGGTCACCATCCCCGTCATGGCCAAGTGCCGCATCGGTCACTTCGCGGAGGCGCAGATCCTCCAGGCCCTGGAGGTGGACTTCATCGACGAGTCCGAGGTGCTCACCCCCGCCGACGAGGAGCACCACATCGACAAGCATCGGTTCGACATTCCGTTCGTGTGCGGCTGCCGCGACCTGGGCGAGGCGCTGCGGCGCATCGGTGAGGGGGCGGCCATGATCCGCACCAAGGGCGAGGCGGGAACCGGCGACATCGTCGAGGCCGTGCGGCACATGCGCGCCGTGCAGAAGGGCATCCGCCAGCTCCAGTCGATGCGCGAGGACGAGCTGTTCGCCGCCGCCAAGGAGCTGCGCGCGCCGCTGGACGTGGTGAAGCAGACCGCCCAGCTGGGCTCCCTGCCGGTCCCGAACTTCAGCGCGGGTGGCGTCGCGACGCCCGCCGATGCCAGCCTGATGCGCCAGCTCGGCGCCGAGGCGGTGTTCGTCGGTTCGGGCATCTTCAAGAGCGAGAACCCCGAGCGCTACGCGCGGGCGATCGTCCGGGCGGCGACGCACTACGACAACCCCGACATCCTGGCCGAGGTCAGCGCCGGCCTCGGCGCGCCGATGCTCGGCATCAGCTCGGGCGAGATCCCGCCGGAGGAGCGCCTGGCCGTCCGCGGCTGGTGAGCTGCTCAGACCGATGACGAGTGCGGGCCGAACGCCCCGCATCGGCGTCCTCGCGCTGCAGGGGGCGGTGCGGGAGCACGTCGACGCCATCCGCGACGTCGGTGCGGAGCCGGTCGAGGTGCGCCTGCCGCGCGACCTGGTCGACCTGGACGCGCTGATCCTGCCGGGCGGCGAGTCGACGACCATGCGGCGGCTGATCGACGAATACGGGCTGCGCGAGCCGATCGCCGCGCTGGCGCGCGGCGGCGCGCCGATGCTCGGCACGTGCGCCGGGATGATCCTGCTGGCCGATCGCATCGCCGACGGTGACGAGCCGATGTTCCGGGCGCTGGACCTCGAAGTACGACGCAACGGCTACGGCCGGCAGCTGGACAGCTTCGAGGCCGACCTCGACGCGCCGGCCCTTGGCGCTGATCCGCTGCACGCCGTCTTCATCCGCGCGCCGCAGGTCGTCGACGTCGGACCCGCGGCCGAGGTGCTGGCCCGCGATCCGGACGGCCGTCCGGTGGCGGTGCGCCAGGGCCGCGTCATCGCGACCGCCTTCCACCCCGAGCTGACCGGCGACCGGCGGCTGCATCGGCTCCTGGTCGACCTGATCGGGAGCGAGGCCGGGCGGACGGCGTGATCGAGGTCGAGCGGACCATCCGCGCCGCGCGGCTGACGGACCGGCAGGCGCTGGCCGACCTGTCGCGACGCGTCCACACCTCGCCGGAGGCGCATCGGCGCAGCCTGGGCGTTCCGGCGCCGACCACCGACTCGCCGCGGATCAGCCTGTCGAGCCTCATGCCGTCGTGGCTGCCGCTGCGTGCCCCGTCGGTCCACCTGGTGGCGGAGGTGGACGGCGAGCTGGCCGGCAGCTGTCGCGCCATCGAGGAGCCGCATCGCGACGACTGGGTCATCACCGAGCTCGACGCGGCCGAGGGACCCATGGCCGCCGAGGTCCGCTTCCACCTGCTCAACGCGCTGCTGGAGGAGGGCGTCCGCCATGACGTGGGCCGCTTCCACGCCGCCTGCGCGGACGTGCGCGACAACATCGAGCTGTTCGGGCAGGCGGGGTTCATGGCCTACGCACAGGAGGAGATCTGGTGGCGGCCACCGGAGGTGGTGCGAGGACCGCGCTCCTGGCTGCGACGCACCGTCTCGCGTGACGGTCGCCGTCCGCGGCGCGACCCGGACGGCCTGGCGCTCCAGCCCGCCGGAGCCCCGGACGCGTGGCACCTCTTCGACCTGTGGACCCACGCCACGCCGCCGGCCATCGCGCGGATCGAGGGCTACGGCGCGTCCGACTGGGAGTCGGCCGGGAACGAGGCCATCGTGCCGCGCTCGTCGCTCAACCCGATCCTGCACTTCGGCGAGGTGGATGCCTGGCTGCTGCCGCACGAGCAGCGCGTCGCGGGCTTCGCCCAGCACGGCAGCTGCCGCTCCGGCCCGCACTACCTGCGCTTCCTGGTGCGCGACGGGATGGACGGTGCGGCCTTCGTCGGCGCCGTCATCGACCGCCTGAGCACGGACGCGCTGGCCGCCGGCATCCTCGCTCCGGTGCGAACATACGAGTCGGCAGGCACGCGCGCTGCTGAAGCGACGGGCTTCGAGCCCATCGGCCGCGTCACGCTCCTCGTACGGGAGGTGCGCGCGCAGGTGCGCCAGCCGGCCATGGTGGCCGTGACGCAATGACCGATGAACGATGAGGAGGGGTTGACGGTGGCGAGACGCGAGACGACCGACGACCTCGATGCGCTGATGGAGGCGCTGCCGCCCGAGATCTGCGAGCGGCTGCGGGCCCTGCCGGATCGCGCCGACCTGCTCGAGGTCGTCATGGACCTGGGCCGCAGGCCGGAGGCGCGCACCACGACCGGCGAGGTCGACCTGCTGGACCGCGAGATCACCGAGGCCGATATCGCCCACGTCATCGAGCACATCGGCGTCTTCGGCGACGACAACCGGGCGGGGATCGAGCGCACGCTGCATCGGATCAGCGCCATCCGCAACCGGGCCGGGAAGGTGGTGGGGCTCACCTGCCGCATCGGTCGTGCGGTGTTCGGCACCATCGACATCATCCGCGACATCGTCGAGGGCGGGCAGTCGGTGCTGCTCCTCGGGCGGCCGGGCGTCGGCAAGACGACCATGCTGCGGGAGGTCGCCCGCGTCCTGGCCGATGACCTCGGCAAGCGCGTGGTGGTGGTGGACACCTCGAACGAGATCGCCGGCGATGGCGACATCCCGCATCCCGGGATCGGCGACGCGCGGCGCATGCAGGTCCGCACGCCGACGGACCAGCACAGCGTGATGATCGAGGCGGTCGAGAACCACATGCCCGAGGTCATCGTCATCGACGAGATCGGGACGGAGCTCGAGGCCGCGGCGGCCCGGACGATCGCCGAGCGCGGCGTGCAACTGGTGGGCACCGCGCACGGCAACACGCTCGACAACCTGATGCTCAACCCGACGCTGTCGGACCTGGTCGGCGGCATCCAGCCCGTCACCCTCGGCGACGAGGAGGCACGCCGGCGCGGGACCCAGAAGACGGTGCTCGAGCGCAAGGCGCCGCCGACCTTCGACGTCCTCGTGGAGATCGTGGAGCGCGACAGCGTGATCGTGCACCGCAACGTGGCGGAGACGGTCGACGCCATCCTGCGCGGCCACATGGTCCCGCCGGAGGCCCGCTACCGCGACGACGGAGGCGAGCTGAAGGCGCAGACGAAGTACGACTACCGCATCAGCGAGACGGCGGCCGGCAACCCGGCCTTTGCACCGATCGAGCCGACCGGCGGGTTCGGCGCCTTCGGGCGCGGCGGCGGACGACCGGGCTCGCCCGGAGGCCGATACGAGCGCGGCGGCCTGCGTCCGCTGCCCGGCGGCGGTGACGTGGTCGCCGGCGGTGGGCGTGCACGCACGCTGCCCGGCGAGCGGCTGACCGGCGGCACCAGCGGCACCACCGGCCCGGGTACGGGTGGTGGTACGGCCGGCGCGGACCCGCGCCAGGAGCTGGCGCGCGCGATCAGCGAGATGCAGGAGCCGGGCGTCGACCGGCCCATCGGAGCACAGCGGCCCGCGACGCCCGGCGACCGTGCCCGCAACCAGCGAGCCATGCACGTCTTCCCGTTCGGCGTCAGTCGCAAGCGGCTGGAGCAGGCCGTGCGCGAGCTCGGCGTGCCGGTGAGCGTGGCGCGCGA
>DASTYP010000104.1:0-3213 GCA_035764845.1 Candidatus Limnocylindria bacterium | reverse complement strand
GCGACGGATGTGAGCGCCACCACGTCGATCACCATCGGCTTCAGCGCCGAGATGGACGAGGCAGACGTCGAGTCACGTTTCGCGATCGCGCCGGACGTCGCCGGCGACCTGACGTGGGACGCCGGCCAACTGGTCTTTACGCCGACCGAGCGCCTCGTTCCCGGCGCTCGCTACACCATCAGCGTCAACGGCGCGCACGACCGCCGCGGCAACGCGCTCGGAGGCGAGCTGAACTTCAGCTTCATCGTGCAGGCCGGTGCGCAGCTCATCACCACCGACCCGAAGCTCGGCGCCAGCGACGTCGAGCCGGCGACGGTGGAGATGTGGTTCAGCCAGCCGATGGATGTCGACGCCACGAACGCCGCGTTCGCCCTGGTCGACACGACCACCGGCGCGCCGGTCGGCGGGCACCTCGTCTGGAACGAGGCCGGCACGCAGGTGATCTACACGCCGGACCAGCCGCTCGCGGGCGGGCGAACCTTCGACGTGACGATCGGGGACGGCGGTCTCGACGCGGCCGGCAACCCCGTGACGGCGTCGTGGTCGTTCACCACGAAGGCCGCCCCGGTGGCGACCACCGAGCGCTCTTCGACGGCGGCCTCGACGCGTTCGGCGACGGCGGCGCCCGCGCCGGTCATCCCGCCTCCGGCCCCCGCGTCGGACGCGGCTGGATACGCCGTCAACCAGATCAACGCGGCGCGCGCGGCCTATGGTTTCGGCCCGGTCGTTCTCGACCCGACGATCTCGGCGGTGGCCTACGGGCATGCCTACGATCAGGCCATCAACAACTACTTCAGCCACACCGGGCTCGACGGCAGCACCCGCGACTCGCGGCTGCGCGCCGGCGGGGTCAGCTTTGGGTGGTCGGGCGAGAACCAGTGCTACTTGATCGGGCGCAGCGTGACCGCCACGCTCGACTGGTGCCACAGCGCCTTCATGTCCGAGCCGTATCCCGGCTACTGGAACCACATCGCGAACGTCCTCAATCCGAATGCACATCGGGTCGGGGTCGGCATCGCACAGGTCGGCGGCAAGATCGTCATCGTCTGGGACTTCACCGACTGACCGACGGACACGGGCGGCGCTCGGCCGCCCGTGCCGCTCCCACCCGGTATCGACCGGCTCCCGGGCCCCTCGCCGCCATGGGCGGGGTGGGCCTGGGCCGGTGCTACACTCTCCGACCGATGCCGCGCACGATGAACGCCGCCGGCGACCTCGCGCTCGTCGAGGCGCTCGCCGTGGGCACGACGACACCGTTCCGGGCTGGTCGCTGATGGCCAGGCCGCTGGTCATCGTCGAGTCACCGGCCAAGGCGAGGACGCTGGCGCGGCTCCTCGGCGACGACTACCGCGTCGAGGCCAGCGTCGGGCACGTGCGGGACCTGCCGCAGAACGCCAGCGAGATCCCCGCCGAGATCCGCGACAAGCCGTGGGCCAGCATCGGCGTCGACGTCGAGCACGGCTTCCGGCCGTACTGGGTCGTCTCGCGCGACAAGACCGGCCGCATCCGCGAGCTGCGGGCGGCCATGAAGGGCGTCGAGGAGGTTCTCCTGGCGACCGACCCCGACCGCGAGGGCGAGTCGATCAGCTGGCACCTGCGCGAGGTCCTCGCCCCGAAGGTGCCCGTCCGGCGCATCGAGTTCCACGAGATCACCGAGGAGGCGGTGCGGCGCGCCATCGCGAACGCGCGGGAGATCGACCTGCGGCTGGTCGACGCGCAGGAGAGCCGGCGCATCGTGGACCGGCTGTACGGCTACATGGTCTCGCCGGTGCTGTGGAAGAAGGTGCAGACCGGCCTCAGTGCCGGTCGCGTGCAGAGCGTCGCGGTGCGCCTGATCGTCGAGCGCGAGGAGGCACGTCGCGCCTTCCGCTCGAGCGCGTACTGGGGCCTCGAGGCGAAGATCGGCGCGGAGACGGGCGGCTTCACCGCCACGCTGAACCGCGTCGGCGACCGGCGGGTCGCCACCGGCCGGGACTTCGATACCACCACGGGCGAGCTCCGCGAGCGATCGGTCCTGCGGCTCGACGAGGCGACGGCCGGCGCGTTGCGCGACGACCTGGCGGATCGGCTGCCGTGGACGGTGACGGCCGTCGAGGAGCGGCCGGTCACGCAGTCGCCGGCGCCGCCGTTCACCACCTCAACGCTGCAGCAGGAGGCGAACCGCAAGCTCGGCTTCAGCGCGGACCGCACCATGAACGCGGCGCAACGCCTCTTCCAGGAGGGGATCATCTCGTACCACCGCACCGACTCGGTGTCGCTGAGCGAGCGGGCGCTGGGCGAGGCGGCATCTGCCATCCGCTCCCTGTACGGCGACGAGGTATACCGGGGAGCGCGCCAGTACCGCACCCGGGTCAAGAACGCCCAGGAGGCGCACGAGGCCATCCGGCCCACCGACTTCGGCCGAACGCCGCAGCGCTTCGGTCAGCGGCTGGGCAGCGACGAGGCCCGGCTCTACGAGCTGATCTGGAAGCGCGCGGTGGCCTCGCAGATGGCGGACGCTCGCCTGCTCCGCACCAACGTCGAGATCACCGCGTCGGGCACCGATGGGCCGGCGGTGTTCGGTGCATCCGGCAAGACGGTGCAGTTCCCGGGCTTCCTGCGCGCGTACGTGGAGGGATCCGACGACCCGGCCGCGGAGCTGAGTGACCAGGAGACCGTCCTGCCACGCCTCGCGGTGGGCGACACCATCCACGCTGAGGGACCGCTGACGCTGGAGGGGCTGGACGCGCGGTCGCACGAGACGACACCCCCCGCTCGCTACACCGATGCGTCGCTGGTCAAGCGCCTCGAGGAGGACGGCATCGGCCGCCCGTCGACGTACGCCTCGATCATCTCGACCATCGAGCGGCGCGGCTACGTCTTCCGGCAGGGGAAGGCCCTGGTGCCGACCTTCACGGCGTTCGCCGTGGTCCACCTGCTGAAGGAGCACTTCGCCGAGCTCATCGAGCTGGGGTTCACCGGCCAGATCGAGGAGAACCTCGACGAGATCAGCAAGGGCGAGCTGGCGCGCGACGAGTTCCTCGCTGAGTTCTACGAAGGCGACCCGGAGCACGACTGGCCGGGGCTGCGACCGCTGGTCGAGAACGAGACCCAGATCGAGTACCCGGTCGTGCAGCTCGGGGAGCATCCCCAGACGGGCGCGCCGGTGGTCGTGCGCATCGGTCGATTCGGACCGTACGTGCAGGTCGGCGAGGGCGACGACGCCATCAACGC
>DASTYP010000103.1:0-3384 GCA_035764845.1 Candidatus Limnocylindria bacterium | reverse complement strand
TGGCGCGCGATGCAGGAGCGCTTCGAGGCGGGCGAGATCGTCGAGGCGCGGGTCATCGACCACAACAAGGGCGGCCTCATCGTCGACCTCGGCGTGCGCGGCTTCGTGCCGATCAGCCAGATCGTCGACTTCCCCCGCCGTCCGCGCGACGAGCAGCCACGCGACGCCGCCCAGGAGATCGCGGAGAAGCTGCAGCCGTTCGTCGGCCGCACGCTGCGCCTGAAGATCCTCGAGGTGAACCGCAAGGCCAACCGCCTGATCCTCTCGGAGAAGGTGGCCCTCTACGAGGAGCGCCGCGAGAAGCGCGACGAGCTGTTCAGCAGCCTGCAGGTCGGGCAGCGGGTCATGGGCATCGTCCGCAGCATCGCGCCGTTCGGCGTCTTCGTCGACCTGGGCGGGATCGATGGCCTGGTCCACAAGAGCGAGCTCTCGTGGAACAAAGTCAACAACCCGGAGACCGCGTACCAGATCGGCGACGAGGTCGAGGCCGAGGTCATTGACATCAACCACGAGCGTGGCCGTATCAGCCTCTCGATCCGGCGCCTCCAGCCCGATCCGTGGCAGGAGTCGGTGGCGAAGTACAAGATTGGCGACGTCATCGAGGGGACCGTCACCAAGCTCGTCAACTTCGGTGCCTTCGTCCGCGTCGAGGAGGGGCTCGAGGGCCTGATCCACATCAGCGAGCTGTCCCACCAGCGCGTCGCCCATCCCGGCGACGTCGTCCAGGAGGGCCAGCAGGTCAAGCTGCGGATCATCAGCCTGGACTCGGAGCGGCATCGCCTGGGCCTCAGCCTGAAGCAGGCCGAGGATCGTCCGGCGCCGGCTCCGCGCGAGGATCGACCGCGGCGCGATCGCGGCGGCCGTCGAGACCGGTACGACTACCGTCCCGAGGACGCCACCGCGGAGCCCGAGGGCGGGATCGACAACACGATGGCCGCAGCCTTCGCGGAGTCGGGCCTCCTCGAGCAGTTCCGCCAGTCGCAGGGCTCGGCATCCGTCGAGACCGAGGTCGAGGCCGAGGATCAGACCGAGGTTGTGGACCAGACCACGGCCGAGGATCAGACGGCGGCCGAGGACCAGACCGCGGCCGAGGGCGACGAGCAGGCCTGATACCCGGCGCGGCCGCCACGGCCGCACACCAGGCGACCGCGGAAGCGGGCCCGTGCGGGTCCGCTTCCTGCATTCCGGCCAGCCACAGGGGGCACGAATCCGCGTCGAGACGCGGAACAAATGAGCCCGGACGTGTCGTCGTCCGTATAGCTCTTCACACGGCCATCGGCAGCGATGCGCGGCAGCAACTCGCGCACCGCGTGCCGTACACTCGACTCAGACGCATCTGGAAAGCGCCCCAATGGACCGATTCGACAAGTTCACCGATCGAGCCCGCAAGGTCCTCACCCTCGCGCAGGACGAGGCCCAGCGGTTCAACCACAACTACATCGGCACCGAGCATCTCCTCCTCGGCCTCGTGCGTGAGGGCGAGGGTGTCGCCGCGCGCGTGCTCGAGAACATGAACGTCGAGCTGTCGAAGGTCCGCACCGCGGTCGAGTTCATCATCGGACGCGGCGACCGGCCGGTGGTCGGCGAGGTCGGCCTGACGCCCCGCGCCAAGCGCGTCATCGAGCTGGCCATCGACGAGGCGCGCCGCCTCGGGCACAACTACATCGGCACCGAGCACCTGCTGCTCGGACTGGTGCGCGAGGGCGAGGGCATCGCCGCCGGCGTGCTCGAGAGCCTGGGCGTGAACCTCGACAAGGTGCGCCACCAGGTCATCCACGTCCTGAGCCAGTCGAGCACCGCCACGCCGGCGCAGGAGACGAAGCGGCCGTCGAAGACGCCGACCGTCGACCAGCTGGGCATCAACCTGACCGATGCGGCACGCGCCGGCACCCTCGACCCGGTCATCGGGCGCGAGAAGGAGATCGAGCGCGTCATCCAGATCCTGGGGCGCAAGACGAAGAACAACCCCGCGCTCATCGGCGAGCCTGGTGTGGGCAAGACGGCCATCGCGGAGGCGCTGGCGCAGCGCATCGTGTCCGGCGACGTGCCGGAGACGCTGCTCGACAAGCGCGTGCTGACGCTGGACATCGGCTCGCTCGTGGCGGGAACCAAGTACCGCGGCGAGTTCGAGGAGCGCCTCAAGAAGATCATCGAGGAGCTGCGCTCCAGCTCGGACAGCGTGCTGTTCATCGACGAGCTCCACACCCTGGTGGGTGCCGGAGCGGCCGAGGGCGCCATCGACGCGGCCAACATCCTGAAGCCGCCGCTATCCCGCGGTGAGCTGCAGTGCATCGGCGCCACGACGCTGGACGAGTACCGCAAGTACATCGAGAAGGACGCGGCGCTCGAGCGGCGATTCCAGCCGGTCATGGTGGAGGAGCCGACCGTCGACGAGGCGATCGACATCCTCTTCGGCATCCGGGAGCGCTACGAACAGCACCATCGCGTGAAGATCAGCGACGAGGCGATCCACGCCGCCGTCGACCTGTCGGTCCGCTACGTGGCCGACCGCGCCCTGCCGGACAAGGCGATCGACCTGGTCGACGAGGCCGGGTCCCGGGTGCGGCTGCGGTCCGCATCGGCTCCGGCGGAGATCAAGGCCGCGACGCAGGCGCTGGAGGAGATCACGCGCCAGAAGGACGAGGCCATCGCCGGCCAGGACTACGAGGCCGCGGCGCGGTTGCGGGACGAGGAGGCACAGGGCAAGGAGCGCATCGAGGAGATGCGCAAGGCGTGGCACGAGGAGCAGGCGAAGGAGACGCCGGTCGTCACCGACGAGGACATCGCCCAGGTCGTGAGCATGTGGACCGGCATCCCGGTCATCCGCATCAGCGCCGAGGAGTCCGAGCGGCTGCTCAAGATGGAGGAGGCGCTGCACGGCCGCGTCATCGGGCAGCAGGAGGCCATCGAAACCATCAGCAAGGCGGTGCGCCGTGCGCGCGCCGGCCTGAAGGACCCAAAGCGGCCGATCGGCTCGTTCATCTTCATGGGCCCCACCGGCGTCGGGAAGACCGAGCTGGCCAAGGCGCTCGCCGAGTTCATGTTCGGCTCCGAGGACGCGCTCGTGAAGATCGACATGAGCGAGTTCATGGAGCGGCACAACGTGGCGCGCCTGGTCGGCGCTCCGCCCGGCTACGTCGGCTACGACGAGGGTGGCCAGCTGACCGAGGCGGTGCGGCGCAAGAGCTACAGCGTGGTCCTGCTGGACGAGATCGAGAAGGCGCACCCCGAGGTCTTCAACATCCTGCTGCAGATCCTCGAGGACGGCCACCTGACCGATGCGAAGGGCCGCCGCGTCGACTTCCGCAACACGGTCATCATCATGACCAGCAACGTCGGCGCGCAGCAGCTGCAGCGCGACACGAGCATCGGCTTCCGGGCCGG
>DASTYP010000102.1:0-3508 GCA_035764845.1 Candidatus Limnocylindria bacterium | reverse complement strand
GAGCGCATCCCCGGCACCATGGAGCGGCTGAGCACCCTGGTCGAGGACGTCGACGCCAGCTTCGACAACGCGATGATCACCCTCGACAACGAGCGGCGCTCACGGCGGTTCGTGGCGATCGACGAGGCCAAGGCCATCCTGGACCGATGGCTGCCGCCGTCCGTGATCGCCGACGTGCGGGAGTGGGACGTCGCCCGACTCCACGAGCCCTACGGTGACGGCACGTACCACGGCAAGCTGCTCAAGCGAACGCGAAAGCAGCTGCGATCCGTTTCGAGTCGAGACGCGCTGACCGTGCCCTTCCTCTTCCGACGGAGCTGGTCCTCGTGAGCCGCTCGCCGCGACGACGCAAGGGCCGGCCGTACCAGCCGCTGCCCCAGCGGCCTGGGGGTGCGGCGTGGGGCGCCCGGCTGCTGGTGCTGGCCGTGGGCATCCTGCTGATCCTCGGCAGCCTGGCGCTCTTCGGCGGCCTGAGGTAGCGCGGGGCGGTCCTCCCCCGGATGATCCGGCGAGGACGCGCGTCCGTAGGGAGAGCGTGAACGGTCACGATTGCGCCCGAGTGGCGGCCCTCGCGCCGGCGTTCGCGCTCGGAGCCCTCGATCCCGACGAGCACGGCTTCCTGAAGGAGCACCGAGCGACCTGCGGCCTCGCGCACCCCGAGCTCCGCGAGGGACTGGTCCTCGCCTCGATCTTCGGCGCCGCGGAGGCCGTGCGAACGCGACCGCGCCCATGCCTGCGACGCCAGGTGCTCGACGCGATCCACGCCGAGGCACTCGCCGCTCCCCGCCACCGCGAGGCGTCGGACCGGCGCTAGGCCGTCATGCGGCGTGATGCGCCGTCGTCGCGGCGGGCCGCATCGGCCTCCAGCTCCAGGCGGATGCGGTAGAGGACGTTCCACTCTTCGGAGTTGAGGCTGGCGACGTCCATCTTGGCCTGCACCTCGTCGAACCGGTCGCGCAACTCGTCGAGGTCGCCATCGGCCTCGTCGTGCGCCCGCCGCAGCGCGTCCTCGAAGTCTCGCGCGTCGTCGCTCCAGGTCAGGTACGCGTCCGCGAAGGTGAGCGTGCGCAGGATCGCCGCCCGGGCGCGGTAGGCGTCCTCCTTCGGACCCAGCACGGCGATATTCGTGGCGTAGGCCAGGATCTCGAGGCCGTCGGCGCGCATCCGCATCGGCTCACCCCGGACGACGGCACCCAGCAGGTGCTCGGCGGCGAAGCCGATGGTGCGGAGGGGCCAGGAGCGCGGGCCTTCGGCCTCGGCCGCCGAGACGTCGTCGATGTCGATGGTCGCCAGCGCCCGGCGCACCAGCTCGACCATGTCATCGTCGTCGCAGCCGGAATGCATGATCAGCGGCACCTGGACCAGCTTCCGCTTCTGCCGCCAGCGCATGACCAGCAGGAAGGGCGTGATCACGACCATCTGGAGCACGGATAGCCCCAGCATCGCCGTGGCGGGGTAGCTCATGGGAATCATCCGAAGCCAGCGCCGCCAGCTCCGGTCCTCGTGGAACTCGCCCCAGACCGCGGTGCCGGCGACGATGGGCGGCGTCAGCGCGATGGCCGCCACGAGACCGAGGTAGTGGATCCAGCGGACGTCGAAGTTCTCCTCGATCACGCCGGTCGCCTCGAGGATGGCGCCGGTGAAGATCGGGACCGCGAAGCCCACCACCACGATCACCCAGCCCGCGGCGAGCAGGCTGATGACGCTCAGGATCCGGCCCTGGCGGCCGGGCACCTGTCCGAAGTACAGGGCGGTCGCCCAACCGAGCGCGAAGGATGCGGACTTGCTGATCGCCTGCCACGCCAGCAGCAGGACGACGGGGAGGAACGGCACGAACGGTGACCAAGCAAGCGACGTGCCGGTGCCGCGGCTAGCCGATGTCGAGCGGCCGCACCGTCATGGCCTCCGCCACACGACCCTCCCACTCCTCGCGGGGCGCGTCGCAGAACAGCTCGATCTCGTTGCCATCCGGGTCGACGGTGTAGAGGCTCTTCGTCACTCCGTGGTCGGCCGTGCCCTTCAGCAGCCCTCGCTCGCTCAGGAGGGCGTGCGCGCGCTTCACCGCCTCCCAGTCGCGCAGCTGCACGGCGACGTGGTACAGCCCGACCGCGCTGGGGAGGGGTGACGGCGCCGAGTCGCCGACCCGCAGCAGCGCGAGGTCGTGGTGGCTCTCCCCGGTCGCGGTCAGGAAGATCATCACGTTGCTCATCGTGCTCGCCACGCGGAACCCGAGCAGATCGCGGTAGAAGGCCAGCGCGCGATCGAGATCGCGAACCTTGAGGACGACATGACCGATGCGGACGGGTTCGAGCATGCCGCCGATGCTACCGGCCCACGCCACCCCCTTCGCGCCATTCCCGTCCGTACCCGTCGGCTGCATCCGGATCTCGCCATTCACGCCCGGGGGTGGTGAACCTCGGCGATCACCGCCGCGACGCCGCCACCTCACGCCTCCCACGCGTGAATCCGGCGGATTTGGCGCACTCGTGGCGCCCGAATGACGTCGCTCACGCCCTCACGGCGTGGATGGCGGAGCCGGAACCGCGGCCAGCGCCAGTCACGCCCTCACGGCGTGGATGGCGGAGTCGGAGCCGCGGCCAGCGGCGGGGCGGCCGCCACCAGACGGAGACGAGCGGTTACGGCAGACCCAGCTTGATGCGGCACGCCGGCCACGGCTGGAAGCCGCGCGCCGCGTGGAGCCGCTCGGCGACGATGATCTGCTGCTCCCGGGTCGCGAGGTCCGGGCGCTCGGCGAACTCGAGCCCGCCGTACGCCTCCCACGTCCCGAGGTTGAACTGCAGGCCACCGTAGTAACCGTTGCCCGTGTTGATGGCCCAGTTGCCGCCCGACTCGCACTGCGCCAGCTGGTCCCAGACGGTGTTGCCGTCGTAGGTGACGACGCGCTGGGGTGCGGCGGCCACGGGTGCCGGCTTCGGGGTCGGGATGGTGACGAGGGTCGCCTGCATCGAGACCGATGCCGGGGCCGGGACCGCCGGGGTCGCGATCTCCTCAGAGGTCGCGGCGGTGGTGGTCAGGCTCGCGGATCGCGCGGAGAGAAGGCTGCGATCGGCGAGGAGGGGAGCGGCGGACGAGGCTGGGAGCAGCTGCTCCGGCAGGTCCACCGGGACAGGTGCGGCGGCGGAGCGAGCGGCCAGGGGCGCCAGCAGGGCCACACCGGTGAGGCTGATGACGGCGAGCGCCGCGATCCGTCGAAGAATCGACATGGTCAGCGCCCCCGCGGGGTGACGGCGGCGAGGTGCCGCGGATGGTCCGGCAATAGAATCTTCCCGAGTACGTGGTCCAGCCGGCACGATCCCTGCGGATTCCGTGCCGGCGCGGGCCACCCTAGCACCCGGTTCCGGGCCTGTCGAGTTGCGGAGTTGTCGATGCCACGTCGGAAGAAGCAGCCCGAGCGCCGTCGAGGCGCCGTTGTCGTGCGTGGCACGTCGCCCGGAGACCGCCGGACCGAGGACCAGAAGCTCCTCCGTTCGCACGAGGCGGTCACCGG
>DASTYP010000101.1:0-9017 GCA_035764845.1 Candidatus Limnocylindria bacterium | reverse complement strand
GCGTCCTTGAGCAGGTAGCCCGACGCGCCCGCCTCGAGCGCCGAGGTGACCTTCTCCTCCTCGATGAAGGAGGTGACGGCCACGATCTCGATCTCCGGGTGCGCCTGCTTGATGGCGGCGATCGCCTCCAGGCCACCCATCTCCGGCATGAGCAGGTCCATGAGGATGACGTCGGGCACCAGGCGGTCGGCGGCGGCGACGCCTTCGCGGCCGTTCTCCGCCTCGCCGACGACGTCGAAGTCCTTCAACAGCTCCAGGAAGCCCCGCAGTCCGCGCCGGACGACGGCGTGATCGTCCACCAGCAGGACGCGAATCGGCCCTTCTTCGTCAGTCACAGTCTCGGTCCCCTGAATCCGGGATGGCTCGGGCGGCGGCTCGTCGCCGAGACGCGCGCGGGAAGTATGCACCAGCGCGAAGATGCGCTCGGGCTCCACCATGTCGCGCAGCCGATGCGCGCCGAGGTCGCGGAGCATCGTGCCGTCCGGCAGCCACCCGCCGAGCTCGTCCACCGTGGTGCCGGCAAGGAGCGTCTCTCCCCCGTCGGCGAGGGCCTGCAGGCGCGCGGCGCGGTACAGCGGCAGCCCGAAGAACCGGTCGCCGCGCACTTCGACCTCGCCGCTGACCACCACCAGCCGAACGCGGACCCGCCCGATCTCGCCCCAGTCGGTGTCCGTCATGACGCCCTGGATGTCGTCCGCGGCCTGCACCGCCTCGCGAGCCGCGTCGAAGCAGGCGTAGGCGCCGTCACCGATGCGCTCGAAGATGCGTCCGCCGTGCGCGGCCGCCCGCTCGGCCACGATCTCGTGGTAGCGCGTCAGGGCGGCGCCCGCGACGACACCGTACTGCTCCGTCATCCGCGTGCTCCCCTCCACGTCGGCGAACAGGAAGCTCAGGTGCTGCGGAGCGAGCTCGGGCGCCATGGTCACAGGATAGGCCCGCGAACCGGTGAGTGACGGCGGCGGAATGACGTACGGATCGCTCGGCCGATGATCCGCGCCCGACCGCGACCGCCGACCGTTGGAAGCACCTGCTCGTCCGACCAGCATGAGTCGCATCCATCCGATACCGAGACCACACCAGGAAAGGAGGCAGCCATGACGATGGCACTCGGCACGTGGGCCACCACGGCGCCGGACGTCGCGTTCTTCTCGCCGCCTCCGCATCGGCCGCACCGGCCGGAACGGAGGAGCCGGCGAACCGCCGAGATCGCGCGGAGCGTGCTCCGGGCGTTTCTCCGCTGACCGTTCCACCACCGTACGCCTTCCGAGGAGGCCGACCGATGAACCCCACCGCCGCGCTCCTGCTGGCGCGGGCTACCGAGGACGACTACCGCCGTCAGCTTCGCCAGCGACAGCTGGCGAAGGCGGCCCGCCGCGAGGACCGCACCGAGTCGCGTTCGTGGCTCGACCGGATCCGCAGCGCGCGCCCTCGCCTGGCCGACTCCGCATCACGCGCCTGAACCGCGCCGATGTTGGGCCCACCGGCAACGCGCCGCCAGCACCAGCACCAGCACCAGCACCGATGACGCCCGGGTCGCTCGACCCGCGCGTTCCGCTGCCGCTATCCTCGGCGCCCTTGACGCTCGATGAGACCACGGCTCGCTGCGACTGGGCGACCGGCGACCCGCTCATGACCGACTACCACGATGCCGAGTGGGGCGTGCCGCTGCGCGATCCGCATCGGCTGTTCGAGCTGCTCTGCCTCGAGGGCGCCCAGGCCGGGCTGGCGTGGATCACCATCCTCCGCAAGCGTGATGGCTACCGTGCCGCCTTCGACGGGTTCGACCCCCATCGCATCGCCGGATACGACGACGCGGATCGAGAGCGCCTCATGACCGATGCGCGCATCGTGCGCAACCGGGCGAAGATCGACGCGTTCATCGGCAATGCGCGGGCGTTCCTGGCCATTCCCGACTTCGTCGATCTCGTGTGGTCCGTCGTGGACGGCCGGACCGTGGTCAACCGGTGGACGCTCATGGAGCAGATCCCGGCACAGACGGGCGCCTCCGACGCCCTCTCCCGGCTGCTGCGCGACCGCGGCTTCCGGTTCGTCGGGCCGACCATCTGCTACGCGTTCATGCAGTCGGCCGGCCTTGTCGACGATCACCTGGTCACGTGCTTCCGGCACGGCCTCGCGGCGAAGTCGTGATGGCGCCAGCACGCACCACCGCCGAGCAAGCGCTTCCCGTCGTGGCATGCGACGTGCAGCCGTTGCCTGCCGATCGCGTACGCGGACCCAGATGACTGCCCTCGAGTTGATCGGCCTGGTGAACCAGGTCCTCTTCATCGGCCTCTTCGTGGCCGTGCTGGTCGCTGCCGTGCGGCAGCCGACGCGGACGCGGCTGGATGCGCTGCTGCTCTTCGGGTCGGCCGCCTCGGTCGTCATTCTCGGGCGGCTGGCGGACTGGCTCGGCTTCTCGGGTCAGCCTTGGGTCGGCAGCGTCACCCTCCTGTTGCTCAACGTCGCCCCGCTGGCCATGCTCCGGCTCGTCGACGACTTCAGCGACAGTCCGCGCTGGGTGCAGATGGCCGGGCTGGTGGCCTTCGTGGCCATCGGCATCCTGGGGTTCATCCTCCCGGTGACGAACGAGACGGTCCTGATCGCGACGATGGCCTTCCTGGTCGTCGTGGGCGGCTACGCCGCCGTCGCGTTCGCGCGACAGAGCCAGCGCACGCGCGGCATCACCAGGCGACGCATGACGGCCGTGACCGTCGGGGCCGGCGCGTTCATCGCTGCGCTTCTCGTCGCCTTTGTGGGTGCGCTGGATCCCGACCTCGCGCAGACCACCCGCCCGGTGACGCAGCTCCTGGCCCTGGTCGCGGTGAGCGCCTTCTTCCTGGGCTTCACCCCGCCGCGGTGGGTCCGGCTGGTCTGGCGCGACCCCGACGTCCGGCGGTTCCTCGAGCGCTCGACCCAGATCATCGGCGTCACGGATGACTACGCGGCCCTGACGCAGATGCAGGCTGCGGCGGCCGATGCCTTCGGCGCCAACGGCGCCGTCATCGGTGTGGCCGTCCCGGAGCGCGGAACGCTGCGGTACGCGGCCCGTTCGGGCTGGGAGGAGTACCCCGACGACCTGTACGTCGGCGGGCGGGCATTCACGGATCGGCGACGCGTGGTGGTGCTCGACTCCGCCGCCTTCGACCCGGAGAACGTGGAGGCGTACCGCCGGGTTGGCGCCCGAACCGTGATCGCCTCGCCCATCGTGACGGACGGCGAGCCGCTCGGCGTGCTGACCATCTTCGCCAGCCGCGCGCCGATCTTCGCCGAGGACGACCTGTGGCTGCTGGACCTGCTCGCCTCGCACACGGGCGTCCTGCTCGAGGCCCGCGCCCTGAGTGCCCAGGCCAGCGACCTCCGTGCCCGCGAGGACGCGGCACGGCTCAAGGAGGAGTTCATCTCGGCCGCCGCCCATGATCTGCGGACGCCGCTGACGGTTGTGCTCGGCCAGGCCGAGCTGCTGCAGCGTCGCATCCTGCGCCGGCCGAACGAGCCGCCGGATCCGGCGAGCATCGGCCGCATCGTGCGCGAGGCGCATCGACTGCGCGACCTGGTCACCGAGCTCCTCGACGCGCAGCGCCTGGAAGAGTCCCGTGCCGTGCTGCGCTTCCAGCGCGTCGACCTGCGCCAGGTGGTCCAGACCGTGGTCGAGCGCCACCGCGAGTACGGCGCGACGCTGGAGGCCGACCTCGCCGCGCTGGAGCTTTCCGTCGAGGCCGATACGGGACGCATGGAGCAGGTCGTCGAGAACCTGGTCGAGAACGCGCTCAAGTACGGTGGCGACGCCCCGCCCTCCATCCGGGCCTGGGCTGCCGACGAGCAGGCCCTCGTCTCGGTCGTCGACCACGGCATCGGCATCCCGGAGCCGGAGCGCGAGCGCGTCTTCGAGCGATTCTTCCGCGCCTCGAACGCGCACAGCATCACCGACACCGGGATCGGCCTGGGCCTGTACATCTGCCGCCGCATCGTCGAGGCGCACGGAGGTGGCATCTGGTTCGAGCCGACGCCCGGCGGCGGCAGTACGTTCACGCTCTCCGTCCCCATCGCGCGCCGGAACGCCGAGGCGCATGGGATGACCGTCGATCCGGCGGCCGATGCCGCGCCACCAATGGACGCAGCCTGGAACCCAACGCCCGCATTGAGTACCGATTCCGCCCATGCCGACGCCTGACCTGTCCGTCCTCGTCGTCGACGACGAGCCCGACATCCGTGCCACGGTCTCGGCCATGCTCGAGATCGAGGGCTACCGCGTGACGGAGGCCACCAACGGAGCCGATGCGCTGGCCGTCGTCCAGCGCGAGGAGCCCGACCTCATCCTGCTGGACATGCGGATGCCCGTCCTCGACGGCTGGGGCTTCGCCGACGAGCTGCGCCGTCGGGGCGTCAGGATCCCGATCGTGGTGATGACGGCGGCTCGCGACGCCGCCACCTGGGCGGCCGAGATCGCCGCCTCGGACTACCTGGCCAAGCCGTTCGGCTTCGACGACCTCATCTCCGCCATCGAGCGAGTCCAGACCTCGCCGTAGGCGGTCGGCTCAGCTGGCGACGGCCTGCGCGCGATCCCAGCCGCGCCCGCCGTAGCCCAGGAAGCGGGTCGGCCGCAGCACGATCGGCTGCGAGTACACCTCGGCGAACTTCTGGACGGTGAGGCCGGCGCGCCGCAGCAGCTCGCGGTACTTGGCACCGAAGCCGTCGGGAATCACGTCGCTGGCCGGGACGTCGGGCAGCTCAGCGGTCGCCTCGATCAGCTCGACCTCGAAGTCGGGGCCCGGCGTGCCGACCGCGAGCATCACGCTGGCGTGTTCGCGCAGATTCTCGATCTTGCGCGCGCGGGGCTTGCTGAACGCCACGATCCGCTCCCCGTCCCAGTGGAACCAGACCGGCACGACATGCGGCCGGCCGTCGGGCTGGACCGAGCTCAGCCACACGACCGGGTCGTCGCGGAGCGCGGCCTCCGCGGTCATGGGCTGGTGCGGTGCCGCCTCCGCGCGACGCCTGGTGGCGCGGCGGGTGGTGGGCTGGGCGGTTCGTGACATGACGCTCAGTCTCGGTGGCGGCGCCCCTCGATCCCACGGTGCGGTGTCGCACGCCGCGCTCCGACGTAGGTTGAGCGACGCGCGGCCGGATGACGTAGGTCGCCTCATATACTCGCCGCGCATGCCGCCCATTGCCTCGGTCGACGTCCCGGCCACGAGCGCCAACCTCGGAAGTGGCTTCGACTGCTTCGCCGGCGCCCTGTCGCTCAAGCTCCGCGCCGAGCTGTGGCACGGCGACGAGCCCGGAATCCTGCTCAACGCCCGCGGCGAGGGCGCACCGCTGCCCGGCGAGCCGGCCGACGAGAACCTGCTCATCCGCGGCTTCCGCGAGGGTCTGCGCGTCTCGGCCGCCCCGGGCGCCGGCTCGTGGCGCATCGAGGTCTCGAGCATGATCCCGGCAGCCCGTGGGCTGGGCAGCAGCGCCGCCGCCATCGTGGCCGGCGTGGTGCTCGGCGCCGCGGTGGGGCGGCGGCAGGTGGAGGCCGACGAGCTGCTCGAGCTGGCCTCACGCCTCGAGGGCCACCCGGACAACGTCGCGGCGGCCCTGTACGGCGGCTTCACCATCGCGGTCGCCGACCCCGGCCAGCCGATCACCCTGCGCCGCTTCCGGGTGCCGGAGGCGTGGATCCCGGTCGCCTTCATCCCCCAGCGCGAGAGCCGGACGCACGAGATGCGAGCGGCCCTGCCGTCATCGGTCAGCCATGCGGCCGCCGCGCGCCAGGCCGGCCGCACGGCGCTGCTGGCGACCGCGATCATGACCTCGGACGCCGGGCTCCTCCGCGTGGCCATGGCGGACGAGCTGCACCAGCCCTACCGGCTGCCGGTGCTGCCCGGCACGCGTGACCTGATCGGGCTGGCGTACGAGCGAGGGGCCGCCGGCGCCTGCCTGTCCGGGGCCGGGCCGACCGTCCTGGCCATCTGCGACTCGGTCGCCGGAGCGCACGCCGTCGAGAAGGCGTGGAACGGGGCCGGCCTGCCGGGGATGGCGACGCGGCTGCGGTTCGACACCGCGGGAGCACGGCTGATCGCGGACTGAGCGTCGCCGGGCGAGGGCCGACCGCCCGGCGCGGGAACGGCCCGTCCGGTGCGCTGTGATCAACCCCATCAATCGCCGTCGCACGGGCAGAACCCTGGACGCCGGCCGCGTCCCGCCGCCACACCCCGGCTACCATCTGGGCAGCCCATGAGCCTCGTGACCCTGACCGGCGTGGCCAAGAGCCACGGCCCGCAGCACCTGTTCAGCGATGTCGGCCTGCAGATCAGCGCCGGCCGCCGCCTCGCGATCGTCGGCCCCAATGGCGCCGGCAAGACGACCCTGCTCGAGATCATCACCGGCGACCAGGAGGCCGACGCGGGGACGGTGACCCGAGCACGGGACGTGGTCATCGGCTACCTGCGCCAGGAGGTCGCCGAGAGCCGCGGTCGGACTGCCCTCGCCGAGGTGCTGGCGGGCGCCGGCGAGGTGAGCGGCATCGAGCGACGCATGCGGCACCTCGAGATGGAGCTCGAGGACGCTGCCGACGACGACGAGCTGGCCGAGCTGATGGACGAGTACGGCCGGCTGCAGCATCGGTTCGAGGCGATGGGCGGCTACGGGCTGGAGGCGGAGGCGCGGCGCATCCTGGCCGGGCTGGGCTTCGGCGAGTCCGACATGGAGCGCGACATCGGCGAGTTCAGCGGTGGCTGGATGATGCGCATCGCGCTCGCCCGGCTCCTGCTCCAGAACCCGGACGTGCTGCTGCTGGACGAGCCGACGAACCACCTGGACCTCGCGTCGGTCGAGTGGCTGCAGGGGTTCCTGTCGCAGTACGCCGGCGCGATCGTGCTGGTCAGCCACGACCGCGACTTCATCAACGAGATCGTCAACCGCGTGGTGGAGCTGCACGACGGCCGCGCCACCGAGTACGTGGGCGACTACGCCGACTTCGTCGAGCAGCGCACGGAGCGGATGGCGCAGCTGGAGGCGGCGGCGAAGAACCAGCAGCGCAAGATCGCGCACACCGAGGCCTTCATCGAGCGGTTCCGATACAAGGCGAGCAAGGCCCGCCAGGTCCAGTCGCGGATCAAGGCGCTCGAGCGGATGGACCGGGTCGAGTCGCCGGGCCGAAGGACGCGCAGCGTGAAGTTCCGCTTCCCCGAGCCACCGCGCAGCGGGCGCACCGTGATCACCCTGGCCGACATCGCCAAGTCGTACGGCAGCACCGTGGTCTACCGCGGCGACCTGGACCTGACCCTCGAGCGCGGCCAGAAGGTCGCGCTCATCGGTCCGAACGGCGCCGGCAAGTCGACGCTGCTCAAGATCCTCGCCGGGGTGCTGCCGTTCGAGGGCGGCACGCGGGAGCTCGGCTCCAACGTGCGGGTCGCGTACTTCGCGCAGCACCAGATCGACGCGCTGGATCCGACCAAGTCGGTCTTCGAGGAGCTGAACGACGCGGCGCCCCGCCTCTCGACGGCCGAGGTGCGGAAGCTGCTCGGCGCGTTCCTGTTCAGCGGCGACGCCGTCGAGAAGAAGGTCGGCGTCCTGTCGGGCGGTGAGCAGACCCGGCTGGCCCTGGCGAAGCTGCTGGCCGACCCGGCCAACCTGCTGTGCCTGGACGAGCCGACGAACCACCTGGACATCCAGTCGCGCGACGTGCTGGAGGACGCGTTGAACGCGTTCAGCGGCACCATCGTGCTGATCACCCACGACCGCTACCTGATCCGCAGCGTGGCGAACACGATCGTCGAGGTGAACGCCGGCGAGGCGACCGTCTATCCGGGCGACTTCGAGTACTACGCGGCCAAGCGCGGGGTCGACATCGAGACGCGGGGGGCCGTCGAGGGCGCGCACGCCTCCCCGCGCGGCGTGGTGGTGGACGCCTCGAAGCCACGCGAATCAGCGCGCGAGGCGGCCGAACGAAAGCGTCGCGAGGCGGAGGAGCGCAACGCGCGGCACCGACGCACACGCGACCTTCGGGAGTCGCTGCGTCGGGCAGAGCACGAGGCCCGCGAGGCCGACGCTGAGCTGACGGCGCTGACGGAGCGCCTCGCCGACCCGTCCATCTACGCCGATGCCGACCTCGTGCGCAGCCTGGTCGAGCGTCACAACGCGCTGCGCGACCGTACCGATGCGCTCGCCAGCGAGCGCGAGCGCCTGTCGGCGGAGCTGAGCGTCGCCGAGGCCGAACCGGTGGGCGGCGGCCGCCGATGACATCGCCGCACCGCGGTCCGTCCCCCGATCTCGTCGGGGCCGGCCTCGTCGCGCTGGCCGCGTCCTGCTTCGGCACGCTGGGACCGCTGAGCCGCTTCGCCGGCGACGCCGGCGTGGACGCCCTGACCCTGGTCACCTGGCGCGCGGCCATCGGCGCGATGGTGGTGACCGCCTTCATCGCCGCCTGGGCCATCGGTCGCGGCATCCGCCCGGCATCACTGCGCCAGATCCCGGTGCGCGACCGCTGGTTCATGCTCGCGGCGGCCGGGGCCAACATGGTCCTGAACCTCGCGGCGTTCGTCGCCTTCGAGCGCATCTCGATCGCCCTGACCCTGCTCGTCTTCTACCTCTACCCCGCCGGCGTGGCGCTCGTCTCGACGATGTGGTTCGGCGAGCGGCTGGACCGGCTGCGCTGGGGCGCCCTGGTGGTCTCGCTGGCCGGCATGGCACTCGTCGTCGCGGGCGCGGAGTCGCTGGGGTCGGTGGACCCGGTCGGCATCGGCCTGGCGTTCCTGGCCGCCATGGCCCAGGTCTTCTACGTCCTGGCGGCGCGCCACGGCTTCGCCCACGTCCCCGGGCCGCAGGCCGCAGCCCTGACCATGGGAGGCGCGGCGACCCTCTACGTCCTGGTCGCGTTCGGGATCGGAACCGTCGGCGCGCTGGGGCAGCCGGTCGCGTCGAGCGCGGCGTTCGTTCCCGTCCTGCTGGCCGGCGTCATCGGGGCCGGCATCCCGACCCTCGCCTTCATCCTGGGCATCCGGCGCCTTGGTCCCTCGCAGGCGGCCATCCTC
>DASTYP010000100.1:0-16814 GCA_035764845.1 Candidatus Limnocylindria bacterium | reverse complement strand
GCGGTCCTGCCGCATCTCGGCAGTCTTCGCCTGGTCGATGAGGTTCTTCTCGAACCGGCCGAGCGCCGCACGACAGTTCGAGGAGAGAAGGGCTTCATCTCATGACCACCGGTACCGTCAAGCGCGTCATCTCAGAGCGCGGCTTCGGCTTCATCGCCGCCCCCGACGGGAAGGAATACTTCTTCCACAAGGACGGCCTCACCTCGTCCCTGGACTTCGATCGCCTCGTTGGCGGCGAGTCGGTGACATTCGAGGTCGAGGCTGGCCCGAAGGGTCCCCGCGCGGTGCAGGTGCAGGGCGCCTGACCTCCCTACGCCGATCGCGTCCGGACCTTCCCGGTTCGGGCGCGACCGACGCTCCGTCGTGCCAGGTCGCGCACGATGGCCTCCGGGCCGATCGCCCGGGGCATCCAGGATGGAGGTGTGCTGTGCTACCCACTGCGAGACGCTGGACCGGGCTGAGCCTGCGGGCGCGCGACATCACCACGGTCCAGGGCGCCGCCGCGCTCATCGACGACCTCGGCGCCGACCTCGATCGGCACCTGCAGCATGAACGGCGGCCGGCCGAGCGCCTGCGGCTGCTTCGCGAGACGACGAACCGCATCACCCGCGTGGCCAACGACGCGATCCAGGCGTACCAGCGTGCCAGCCGCGCCGCCGCCAGCGAGCTCACAAAGCCACGCGGCAATGTGGCGGCCGCCATGGAAGCCCGGGTCATCCTCGACGCCGGTCGATCCGAAATTCTTCGCGCCCTGACCGCGGCCCAGCGGCGGTATCCGAGCGACGTCGACTCGGACCTGCCCGGCACCGATGACAGCATCAGCTCGCGAGTCCCGCCCGGTCCCCCACCGCCCGCCTGAGGCCCTCCGCTGCCTCGTATGCGCTACCCGTCCGAGGCCGTCGTCACCTCGCTGGCGAGCAGGGCCGTGAGCGTCGCCCCTCATGCCGACGATCACGAATCCAGCCGTGACGGGGGCGGTCAGGGAGCGGGGCGGCTCAGATCGGCTCAGGCTGGGGTGGACCCAGGGGCCGCTCGGGCGGAGGCTCGGCGACACCGAACACGGACCGCAGGACGCCGACCCGGCGGACGACGCCCTCGTACAGCGCCGCGCTGACCGCGACCGACGACACGAAGATCACCACGAAGCCCGCGAGCGCGCCAACCGACCACGGGGCGACGGCCGCCGCGATGACCACCACGATCGGATGGTGCAGGACGTAGAACGCGAGCGACGCCTCGCCCGCCCGCTCCGCCGCCCAGGCAGCCCCCGTCAGCCAGCGCATACCGAGCGCCATCACCGCGCACACCAGCCACCAACCGATGGCCGTGCGGGCGGAGGCGTACGCAAGGGAGGCAACGCCGAGCGAGGGCGCCGACTCGAGGCGCATGACGCCGTCGAGGCCCAGGGGAAGCAGCAGCGCGGCGAGCAGCAGTGCCGGGATGGTCATCCATCCCCCGCTCCGGGCGATCGGCCGGAGCCAGGCCCGGTCGAAGGCCAGCCCGATCCCGATGCAGAAGTACACGAGCCACACCGCGGCATCGGCCCAGTCTCGGTACTGCGGTGCCGGCGGGCGGACCAGCCACTGCAGGATCGCGATCGGCACGATCGGCCCGAGCATCGCGACGACGGCCGGCACGTGGCGCGTGGCGGAGGGCGGGGTGCGACGCCGCAACCAGCGCAGCGGCACGATGGTCAGCAGCACGTAGCCGAGCAGGAACCCCAGGAACCACAGATGGTGGCCCACGTCACCCAGCCAGCGCGGGGACGTGAGCGGGGGCAGCTCCGACCACGTGCGTGCGACGAACGACGGCAGATCGGGAGTCTCTCCGTAGCTCAGCTGCCCCACCCAGCTCTCGAGAGGGCTCAGGAAGGCGAGGCCGACCACGAGCGGGAGGCCGAGTCGCAGGAGCCGCACGCTGAGGTACTGCCAGGTCGTGCGGCGCTCCAGCGCGATCCAGCCAGTGACGCCAGCGAGGAGGAACATCAGCGGCATGGCGAACAGGTACCCCAGCCCTGCCAGGCCGCTCAGCACGTAGCTGTCCTCGGTCGCGTTGACGATCCAATCCGTGACGACGTACGGCTGCGCCGCGTGGAACGCCACGACGCCGAGCACCACGAGCCCCTTCAGCCAGTCGACCCACACGAGGCGCTGTGCGTTCATGCCGGTACCGTTCGGCGCACGGCAGCGCCGCCGGCCGGCGAGGGCTGCGCATCGGCCCAGAGGGCGGCCGACGCCAGCAGCAGGGCCAGCGTGTTGGGCCAGATCACGGGCAGGAAGAGGATGGCCGCGATCGGGACCACCCAGCGTCGGTCGGTCAGCGCTCCCCACGCGACGATGACCAGCCCGACCGGGAAGCGCACGGCGGCCGGGATGGCGAGGTCGCCACTCAGCTCATGCGGCGTGGCGTTCGACAGCAGCACGGTGCCCCAGTCGACCCAGGCGCTGGCTTCGAACACCGCCGAGATGCCCACGACCAGGAGCGTCACCGCGAGCGCGCTGAGCAGCGGGCGCCACTCGCGCCGCACGAGGTGCCAGATGACGGCCATCCCCGGCGTCACCTTGGTGAGCAGCACGGCGCTCCACGCCCCCGACCAGCGCAACGCGAGCACGATGGCGCCACCGATCAGCACGTTCACGTTCCCCGCCCCGATGTCCAGGATCGCGAGCGTCGCGAGCGGCAGCCACAGCGCCCGGTGGCGGCGGATCGGTCCGGAGCAGAGCCAGGCGGCCACCCGGATCGAGACGAACGTCCAGCCGAAGAGGAACAGCGGCCAGGGCAGGAGGCCGGCCGGAGCGAGGAGCTGGGCGAACGCGGGTGAGTACAGGTACGCGCCGAGGGCACCGACCCGTGCGTTGGCGTACAGGTCGGGCGCGAGGCTCGTCTCCCAGTAGACCCGGCTGTCCCACGTCAGCCACGGAACGGCCGGCTCGCGGAGCATCGAGACGAGGACCAGCAGGAGCGATCCGGCCGCCACGACGACGTTCGCTTCGTGCGCGCGCACCGCGATTCCGGCCCGGCGACCGAGAGCGGTGAGCCCGCGCGCGGCAGGGCTGGCGAGACGCCGTGGCGTTGAAACGTCCATCCCCCACATCGGATGCGGCTGTCCTCGAATGCTACGGGCTAGGAGGCCTCCTCCGCTGCGGGTCGAAGCGGGGCGTCGAGCAGGTCTCCTTCTCGGGCCCACGGCTGCACCACGAGCACTGGCCGGTCGCTGTGCGTCACGACGTAACCGCAGTTCGCCACCGCGAAGGACGTCCCGATGCACGGGCCGTGGCGCCCGATGATGATCAGGTCGGCGTCCACCTCGCGGGCGACGTCCAGGATCGCCGCCCCCGACTGTCCGCGGCGCACCTCCCCGTGTGCGGCGATGCCCGCGCGTGTGGCGGCGGCGAGGACGCGTTCGATCGCCTCCGGCAGACTGGCGATGTCGTCGGCGGCCGGTGGAACCGAAGGCTCCGCGCGGGTCGCCGGTGCCGGGCGCACCAGGACGATGGTCAGCGCGGCGCCGTCGCGCGCCGCGAGCTCGACGGCACGGCGCCCAGCCGCGATGGTGCCGGCAGCCCCGTCACAGGCGAGCAGGATGTGGCGCCAGGGACCGGTTGCCCCGCCGGCGCGGCGTGGCGCTGCCGCCGACAGCGGGCGGGGACGCGTTGAGGTCATGCCACAGGTATCCCATGGCGGCGGTCAGATCCCCAGAGCCGGGCGACCCGGGGGCGCCGGGTCGAACGGCCCCGCGCTCAGCGCTCCCAGTCGCCGGCGCGAGGCACCGCCGACGCCAGGACGCGGCCGATCTCGGTCCGGTACCGGTACCCGGACGGGTGGCGCGCCAGCCAGCGCAGGTACTCCGGATCGACCGAAGCCAGCTCCTCGAGGCTGCGGCCCGCGTAGTGCCCGAAGTCGAGCACCGTCGGATCGAAGCTGCTCGCTGGCCCGGGTCCGACCGGCACACGTCCCGACGCCCCCTCCGGCTCATCCTGTGAGCGATCCATCTGCTCTCCTCCGATGGGAGCCGCGGTCCGGCGGGCGTGTCGCATGCGCCGCGGGGGAGGCCGCTTGCCCGGCCAGCATCCTAGCGCCGGGCGATGCGCCCGCGCAACGGCCGATCAGCCCTCGTGGATCACGTCCCCGTCGACCATGGTGAGCACGGACGTCACCGTTCCCAGCCGTTCGTCGGCGGCGAGCAGGGTCGGGAGATCCACGTCGAGGACGGCCAGGTCGGCCCGAGCCCCGGGTTCCAGATGACCCTCGTCCTCGCGGCCGAGTGCGAGGGCCGGCCCGGTGGTGTAGGCCGCGATGGCCTCGACCGCCGTGAGCGCCTCCGCCGGACGCCAGTCATCGCGCTCGTCCCCCGGTAGGCGTCGGTGGACCGCGGCGTGGAGGCCGAGCCATGGGTTCACCGACTCGACGGGGGTATCCGACCCGAACGCGAGCCGCGCGCCGGCCTCCACGATCGAGCGCCAGGCGTACGCGTCGTCCTGCCGGCCGTCCCAGCACGCCTCCACGAGGTCCCGGTCCGCGGCGGCGTGGATCGGCTGCACGCTGGCCGTCAACCGGCCGGCAAGCCGCGGCCGGTCCTGCTGCCGCGACAGCTGGACGTGCTCCATCCGATCCGACGGCACCCCGGTGGCCGGCGGGCCCGCTCGCGTGGCGGCGTCGATGACGGCGGCCACCGCTCGATCGCCGATGGCGTGGATCGCGAGACCGATGCGGGCGCTTCGCCCCAGCGCGAAGAGAGCGTCGAGCTCGTCGTCGGTGACGCGCATGATCCCGGTGCCGCCCGATCCGCACGTTCGCGGGCTGAAGAGCGCGGCGGTACCGGATCCCAGCGCCCCGTCGGCGTACTCCTTTGCCCAGCCGAAGCGAAGGGTCCTGGACTCGCCCAGCGGCGCGCCGGTCGTGAAGCCCCGCGCGGCCGCCGCGGGAAGCGCGTCGACGGGAATGCCGATCGAGAGCCGGAGGCGGCCGTCGACCAGCCCGCCGAGATCCGTGAGCGTCGAGAACGAGTCCCCCATCGCCGCGTCGCGCCCGATGCCGCCCTCGTTCGTGTAGTCCCCCGCCTCCGAGGCCCCGGTGATGCCCAGCGACGCGAGCTCCCGCAGCACGCGTTCGAGGTGCGGGCGCAGGGCTTCACCCTGGAGCTTGGGCACGTGCGACGCGACCAGGTCGAGCGCCGTCTCGCGCAGGACGCCGGTCGGGACGCCATGGGCCCCACGCTCGATGCGACCCCCCGGTGGATCGGGCGTCTCCGGCCCGATCCGCGCGGCGGACAGCGCCGCGGGCGACGCCCACGCGGAGTGGCCATCGTGGCTCGCGAGGAAGCCGGCCCGCGACCCGACCGCATCGGCCATGCGGTCGAGACCGGCCGCGACGACCTGCGTCTCGGTCCAGCCCCGGCCGGTCACCCAGGCGCCTGGAGGGGTTGCGCGCGCGGCTTCCCGCAGCCGGTCCAGGAGGCCTGCCGGACGGGTCGCCGCGCCCAGGTCGACCCCGGCGCGAGCGCGCGCCAGCCCGACGAGGTGCACGTGGAAATCGTGGATCCCCGGCAGGACGACGCGGGGGCCGACGTCGTGGACCGTGCCCGCGACCGGCACCGCCGCCTCCACCTCGGCACGGGAGCCGGCGGCGACGACGCGCCGGTCGCGGATCGCGATGGCCTCCGCGGTGCGCAGCATGCCGCCCTCGGCGCGCAGGATGACGGCCCCGCGGACGATCGTTGCGTGGGAGGCGGTCACGGCGTGGTGGGCGTGAAGCGCGGCGTGGATCGGAAGTGGCCCTCCCCTGGACCCGCCAGGATGCGGACCAGCGCCCACGGCACCACCAGCAGCCAGTGCGAGAGGAAGAGCGATCCTCGGCCGGCACGTCCGACCAGGGAGAGGCCCCGGACCCCGACGGCCGAGAGGCCGCCGAGCGCCAGCAGGAACACGCCCAGGCCGTAACCGAGCGCAAGCGAGACGGGCACGGTCCAGTCCGCCGGCTGCGGCATCACGACGGTGACGAGGCTCGCCAGGGTGGTCGTCGCGAACAGCGGCGGCAGCAGGAACTCGGCGGCGAAGGCAAGGAAATCGGCCTTGCGGCTGAGCGGCTGCGAGCCCGAGAGCATCGCGGGCGCGTGCTGGATGAGGCGCCGCAGGCTTCCCTCGGCCCAGCGCACCCGCTGGTGCCAGAGCGGTGGAATCGACTCGATCGCCTCCTCGCCGATGGCGACGTGCGGCGCCAGGGCGACGTGCTCTCCGGCAATGGCGAGTCGTGTCGAGAGCTCGAGGTCCTCCGTGAGCGCGGTCGCGTCCCAGCCGCCGACCGCCTCGAGCGCGGCGACGCGAACGAACATGCCGTTGCCACGCAGCTCGGCCGTCCCGTCGACCGCGCGGCGGCCGCACTGGCTGGCGAGGTCCATCAGCTGCTCCTCGGCCTGGGCCGCGGTCAGCCACGATCGATGCGCATTGTGGGGGCGCCTGGCGACCTGGAGGGCGGCGGCGGTCGGATCCCCCCGCCAGGCGAGCATCGCGTCCTGGAGGAAGGACGGACCGACCCGCGTGTCCGCGTCGACGACGCCGACCACCTCGCCCTGGACGCCGTCCATCGCCCATGCCAGGACCGCGCCCTTCGTGCGGGGCGCGTCGCGCTGTGGCTCCCGGCGCATCACCTGGACGTGCGGCGCGCTCGACGCCGCCGACCGCGCCAGCGCGCCCGTGTCGTCGGTCGAGCCGTCGTCGACCACCAGCACGTCGTAGCGGGGGCGGCCGTCCTCGCCGGCGTAGGCGAAGGACGCGAGGTGTGCGACGGTCTCGGCGATGACCGACGCCTCGTTCCAGGCCGGGACGACCAGCGTCACGGGCGGCAGCTGGCCTCCGGCATCCATCCGCTCCCCCGTCGGGTGACGCGCCGCACGGAACGCCGCCCGCATCAGGCGCGATCCACGCCACGCGAGCCAGGCGACGTAGACCAGCGACGCGGCGACACCAGCCTGGAGGACGCGAGCGGCGAGTGGTTCGGTGACGGTGAGCCAGGCGACGGCGGCGGCGACGAGCAGGAAGACGGCCGAGATGGCCCTAGCCCGCATCGGGCGGCTGCCGACGGCGTCGGCGGTGTCGGTGGGGTGCCTCGGGCGGATCGACCGCCGGCCGCTCGGGCGTACCCGGAGCCGGGGCGCTGTCGACTCCCTCGGCCGGCGACTGGCCCGTCTCGTGCTGGTGCAGGCCGGCCCTCGCGTTGCGCCGCCAGGACGCGATGCCGGCCCACAGCGTGAGCGCCCCGAGGATGGCCATGACGATCGGGATGCCGGCCCCCCGCAGGAAGATGTTGATGAGGTCGGCAGCCGCCGGCGCCAGGATGACGGGCAGGAACGAGGCGACCGACAGCAGCGTGTTCAGGATGCCGAAGATGCGGCCACGAACGTCGCTGGGCAGCTCCTCCTGGAGCGCGGTCTGGGACGGAATGGCCACGAAGGCGTACTCCACGCCGGCCATGACCGCGATGACCACCACCAGGGCGATGAGGCTGGTGATCGGCGCGATGGTCGGGAAGACGTCCTCGATGGGGGCGACCGCCGGCGCCACCAGGCTCGTGATCGGCCGCACCAGCGCCAGGGCGACGAGTGTGAAGCCCATCGCCACCAAGCCGATGTCGATCACGAAGCGCTTCGGAATGCCCTTCCCGTATGAGTTGAGGAAGAGGATGCCGACGACCGCCCCGAGCCCGGCGGGACCCATGATGAAGAAGAAGTCCTCGGGGCGAAGGCGCAGGATGTCGGTCGCGAAGCCGGGACCGATGGCGCCGAGCACGCCGATCAGGCTGGCGGCGATGCCCAGGTAGGTGAGGCTCCATGCGATCCGGCGGTGGCTGCGCACGAAGCGGACGCCCTCGGCCAGCTGGTCCACCAGCTCGCGCACGGCGCGCCCGGCAGCGTCGCCCACCGCCGACGGCCGGTGGTCCGGCTTGACGGACGGGAGCGGCAGGATCGCCGCGGCGGCGAGGGCGAACATGCAGCCCACGATGACGTACACCGCCGTCGCGCCGAAGACGTTCAGGACCAACGGCCCGAGCACCCCGAAGCCGATGGCAAACGTGGCGTTGACGGTCAGGATGAAGATCGAGTTCGCCGCCATCAGGTGCCGGCGGTCGACGATGCGCGGGATCGAGGTCAGTTCGGCGGGGGCGAAGATGGCGGTCGCCGTCGCCACGCCGAAGTTGATCAGGTAGACCAGCGGGACGATGGCCGTGCTGGTCGTCGGCGCGACCAGGATGAAGAGGAACGTGCCGACCGCCCGAACCACGTTCGTGGCGAGCATGATGATCTTCGCGTCGCCGCGCTCGACCAGGACGCCGCCGAGCGTGCTGAACAGCACGGCCGGCACCAGGAACGTCAGGATGAGGACGGCGTTGGCAGTCAGCGAACCGGTCGTGGTGACGACCGTGGCGATGAGCGCGGCGAGCACCATGTTGCTGGCGAGCTGGCTCAGCGCCTGGGCCGACCAGAGGTAGACGAAGGCGCGGTTGCGGAAGACGGTCCCCGCTCCGGCCAGCTCGTCGCCGGCGTCAGTCGGAACCTCGATGTGGGCCATCGGTCAGGCCGGACCCTCGTCGCCGCGCCGGACGAACGCGGTGAAGCGGCGCTCGACGTCGAGGCGATCCATCAGGATCCGATGCCCGCAGCCGGCGCAGACGAGCCCGATGTCGGCACCCAGCCGCACGACGTCCCACTCGCGGCTTCCGCACGGGTGCTCCTTGCGCAGCCGCAGGCGATCGCCGATGCGGAGGTCCAGCGGGGCGGCCACCGTCACCCGGCGCCCTCCGCGGCCGTGACACCGGTGAAGTTGAACGAGCCGAGGTGCAGGGCGGGACACCGCGCGCTCCCCGCGAACTCCCCGGGCAGCAGCTTCGTCTCGCGCGAGGCGGCACGCACGTCGCTGAAGGCCTCGGGAATCGACTGCGTGAAGCGGAAGTTCAACAGCGGTCGCGAGATGCGGCCGTCCTCGATCAGGAACGTGCCGTCCTTGGTCATGCCGGTGAGGATCGCCTTCTTGGGATGGACCGGGTTGATGTAGTGGAACCGCGTCACCCACACCCCACGCTTCACGCCCGCGATGAGCTCCTCGCGCGGCGTCGTCCCCGGCGCCATGAACAGGTTCATCGCCATCGGCCCGAACGTGTTCGGCGCCGGCAGGGCGTGACCCGTCGAGCCCGTGCCGGCGCGCGCGCCGGTGGCGGCGTCGTGCACGACGGCCGCGGCGACGCCGTCGCGGATGAGGTCGACCCGCTGCCGCACCACGCCCTCGAAATCGATCGGTGAGGGCATGCCGGTGACATCGTGGCCGTCGTCCCAGATCGAGACGTTCTCGCCCATCACCCGTTTGCCGAGCTCCATGAAGGAACGGCCCTCCTCGTGCGCCAGGCCCGAGAAGCCGATGAAGGAGAGGTACTCGAGCAGCCCGGCGACCGCGTACTCCTCGAGGATGACCTCGTACTCGCCGGGCTCCAGCTCGCCGGCACCGCGCATCCGGTCCCCCTTCTCGGCCGCCTCGGCCCCGAGCGCGGCGGCGTCGATGTCCCGGACGTCCGGTGAGACGGCGTTGGCGTACCCCGATGCCGCGCCCGACGCGAAGCCGTCCATCATCACCGTCAGCAGTGCCGCACGGGTCGACCGATGCAGGCTGCGGATGCCCCGGGTGTTGGCGACCGCCATCGTCATGGTCGACGTGGCGTACGACCCCGACGTCTCGAGCTTCTTCGCCTCGCCGGCGGCGATGACCGCGGCGGCGCCCTCGGCGCGCACGTCGGCGCTGGCCTCGGCCGTCTCCGCCACGTACCCGAGGTCGCTCTCATGATCCCGGTCGGTCGGCTCGGGCAGGACCGCGGTACGCGGGTTCGGCGCCGAGCGCTGGGCGATGGCGCGGGCGCGCTCCACCACGTCCCGGATCGAGGCCTCGTCCAGGCGATTGGTGGCCGCCACCCCGACGCGCTCCCCGTCGATGATGCGGACTTGCAGCGAGGCGTCGTGCGCGCGGACGTTCTGGTGGATCTGGTTGGTCGCGAAGCGCGTCAGCGCGGCGTCCTCACCGAGGTACAGCGCCTCCGCCTGGACGCCGCCACCGGCGTACTCCAGCACACGGTCCAGCAGGACGCTGACCTCGTCGCGCGTGGCTACCATCGGCCCACTCCCACCTTCACGTTGCGGAAGCGCGCGGGCGCCGCGCCGTGGCCGACGTGGCCGGTCTGCATCGGCTCACCCTTGCCGCAGTTGGGAAGCCCCCACAGCGTCCATTCGTCGGCGGAGCAGATGGCGTCGCAGCTGCCCCAGAACTGCGGGGTGATCCCGGTGTAGGTCGGGTTCTTCACCAGCTGCGCGCGCTTCCCGTTCTTGATCAGCCATCCCGCCTGGTCGCCGAACTGGAAGTTCAGCCGCCGATCGTCGATGGACCAGCTCTTGTTGATGCTCATGAAGATGCCGTCACGCGTATCCGCGATGAGGTCCTCGAGCGAGCCGGCGTCGCCGGGTCGCAGGTTGATGTTCGTCATGCGGATCAGCGGGATATGGCTCCAGGTCCAGGCCCGCGCGCTGCCCATGCTGCGCCGACCGATGCGTGGCGCCGTCTCGCGGCTCGTCAGGTATCCGACCAGCAGCCCGTGGTCGATGAGCGGGACCTTCTGAGCGGGCACGCCCTCGTCGTCATAGCCGAACGTCCCCAGCCCCCCGGGCGCGGTCGCATCGGCGTCGATGTTGACGAGCTCGCTGCCGTACCGCAGCTGCCCGAGCTTGTCGGTCGTGAGGAAGCTGGTCCCGGCAAACGAGGCCTCCGTCCCGAACACGCGGTCGAGCTCGGTCGGGTGGCCGCATGACTCGTGGATCTGGAGCGCCACCTGCGTCGAGTCGAGGATCACGTCCATCTCGCCGGACGGGCACTGCGGAGCGTCGAGCAGGGCAACGGCGAGCTCCGCCATCTCCTGCGCGTTGCCGGCCAGGTCGAGGGCGCGGACCGCCTCGAAGCCGCCTGTCACCATCTGGCCGCCGAACGAGTTCGGGTAGCTGCGCTGCTGCATCTCGGACTCGTTCACCGCGGTCGCCTCGATCCCGGCGCCGGCCTCGACGATCTCCTGCTCGATCCGCGCGCCAGCGCTCGACGCGAACGTCTTGCGCTCTCGTCCGGCGAACATGACGCCCTCGCGAATGGCGACGCCCGGAACGCGGGCCATCGCCTCGTCCGCCTCCATGAGGATCCGCAGCTTCTCGTCCAGGCTGACCGCGAAGGGGTCCTCCTCGAACGGCGTGCGATAGCTGTCGACCGCCGGCGGCGTGTCGTCCAGCTCCACCGGCACGCGCTGCGCCAGCGCCGATGCGCGCGCGATCTCGAGCGCCTCGCGCGCGATGCGCTCGCCCTCCTCGGCATCGGTGACCCGGCTGGAGCTGAAGCCCCACGCCCCGTTGACCAGGACGCGCACGCCGAATCCCCCACTGGCATTGGAGGTCGCGGCCTCCAGCGCGCCGTTCTTCACGGTCAGCTGCTCGGTCTCGCGCTCGGCGATCCGCACCTCGGTGTAGCTCGCGCCTCCTCGCTCGGCAGCGTCCAGGGCGCGGTCGATGAGTTCCTTCACGGCATCCTTCGTACGGCGAGTTCCGCCCGGGGCGACAAGGCTACTCGACCGGCTCGGCCACCGTCGGAGCGAGATCGCGCTCCGTCGCGGGCAGCCGCAGGTTCCGGCGCGTCTCGATCGACATCGTGACGTCGAGTGACTGCTCCAGGTACGTCTTGAGACCGCCGGGCCGCTCGATGGATGACTGCAGCCCGGTCGGGTAGCCCACGGCCAGCACTTCGACCGTCTCGTCCAGCGGACGCCCGTCGATCTCGATGGCGCTGGTGCCCAGCACGGCCACCGAGCGGCCCGTGATGCGGATCCCGTCGATGGCGATCGCCTCGGCTCCCGCGTTGCGCAGCTCGTGCACGAGGTCGTTGACGGCGGTCGGGTCGAAGGGCCCGGTCATGCGGATGGCGATGCCCTGCCCGACCACCGGCTCGAGGCCCGCGAAGGCCCGCACGCGCGTCAGCTCCTCGCTGGTCAGCTCCAGGGTGGACTGCCCCTGCACCTCCGCTCGCTCGTAGTCCCGCACCTGCTCGCGCAGCTCGGCGAGGGCGTTGGTGAGCTCCACGTTGCGCTGCTGGAGCGTCTCCACCAGGCCGGACAGCTCCTGGGGTGAGAGGTTGGACAGCTCGATCGGCCGTGCCTGCGAGCGCAGCTGCCCGACCAACAGGACGCCGATGAGCCCGGCGACCACGAACAGGCTGAGCTGGGCGATCCGTCCGGCCATCAGTCCGCCGCCGTCTCCGGCGCGCCCCAGCGCATCCGGGTGTTGCCGACGAAGGCCGGGAGCTCCAGGTCGTCACGCGGCTCGCTGGCGAACTGGAGCCCGTACGACTCGATGCGCCGGCCGACGCGCCCGACGAAGGCCTGGTTCGACAGGAACCGGTCGTGGAGGCCCTCGGGACCAACCGCCTCGATGCGGTACGGCGGCACCAGCGGCACGGTGTTGACCAGGATGGCGGAGCCGGCGCTGTAGATCGAGGAGGTCGAGACGAGCCGCTCGCCGCTGATCGTGATCGCCTCCGCGCCCGATGCCCACAGGGCGGTCACGATGTCGCGCAGGTCGTCAGCCAGCACCAGGTAGTTGTTGACCGATTCACCGGGCGGCACCTGTCGCGTGGAGTCGGCGATCTCGACCACGGCGCCAGGGCCGCGGACGGCGACCAGCCCGCTCTCGAGGCGCGCCTCGGCCAGGTCGCTGTTGATCTGGTCCAGCTGGGCCTGTGAACCGGCCGACGTCGTCTGGAAGGAGCGGACGCGGTCCTCGGCCTCCTCGATCTGGGCACGCAGATCGTCCTGCTCCCGCTGGAGGTCCTGGGCCTCTCCGATGAGGACGCGCTGCGCCGAGGTGACGAACTCCTGGCGCGCCAGCGAGCTGTTCCACTGGGCGGCACCCACGAAGCCGATGGCCGCGAGCGCCACGCCGATGCTGATCGCCCACTGCGGCCGCACGAACCGCCGCTTCGGTGGCAGCCGGCGGCTCACGCCGCCCTCCGCGCCGCGCGACGCGACAGCCACAGCGCGCCGGCCAGGGCCGCCGCGGCGCCCACCACCAGCGCCCCCACGACCAGCGGCGCCCCCGGATCACCGCCTGCCGATCCGTCGTGCTCGCCGGGTGCGCCGTCCCCCGGCGGCGGCGTCGCCGGCACGTCGACCCCGCCCGGATCCAGCGGGCCCGCCTCGGGCCGGTCGACGTTCGATGCCGGGATCGGGTCCGGCGCGATCGGCTCGGGGGCATCCACGCCGTAGGCGGCGTAGAAGTCGTCGTAGAGCTGCTCCGCCGGCACGCCGGTCCCCGCCTCGAGCGCCTCGGCGTCGGAGGCTCCGTCGCGGTAGGCGGCGGCGATCTTCGCCAGCGACTCCTCACCGTACGTGTCCACGATGCGGTCGATCATCGCCGTGCCCTGCGCGTACGAGAGGCGGCCACCGCGGTCCCCGATCGGGAACTGCGCCTCGATGGCCTCGAAGGCGAAGAGCCCGCCACCGGACGCCTCGACCCGCACGATGGCCGCCTCGTCGGCGCCGTCGAAGTCCTCCGACCAGGTGGCGATCCCCTCGTTCAGCCAGCGCGCCGGCTCGTGGTACGGGTTGTCGGTGGCATCGGCGAAGACGACGTGCGTGACCTCGTGGATCATCGCCTGCTCGAGGTACGCCTGGTCACCCGCGCTGTTCGAGTTCCACATGAAGATCGTGCGGATCTCGGTGAAGGCCGCCGCGCCGGTCCACTCCCGCGCCCCCGGTCCGAGCGCACCGAAGAAGTCGTCGCGCGACTGGTAGACGAAGACGTCGACGGGGCCGGCCAGCGTGGTGCCCAGGAGGTCCTCGGCGCGCTGCACGCCGACAGCGGTGAGCTCACCGAAGCGTCGAGCCTGGGTCTCCGCGTCGCCGTACCAGTGCACCGTGGCATCGCCCAGGTTGGCCGACTGCCAGTCCAGTCCGGGACGGTCGTCCTCGTACCGCAGCGTCGCTGGGTCGCTCAGCGTCACCTCGTCGCCCTCGATGGCGCGCCACTGGTAGGTCACCGGGGTGTTGGGCGTGACGTGGTCGACGGCGGTGTCCCAGGTGTAGGTCGCGGACGCCCCACGCACCGGGACCGGGGCGACGAAGACCGCGTCGGACCCCGGCGTGGTCAGCAGCAGCTCCAGCCGATCCGGAGCGGCGCCCGTCAGCTCGATGGTGAAGGTCATGCCCTGGTCGTACGTGCTGTCCGCCGTCGACGTGCCGAAGCCGTCGAACGCGGCCACGCTGCCGGCGCCGAGGAGCGCGAGCGTCACGGCGAGCGCCGGTGCGGCCAGCCAGCGGCTGATCAGGATCATCGGTCCCACGAGACGCGTCCGAAGTCGGTCAGGCCGATGGTGAGGTTGCCCAGCCCGCGCAGTCCGTCGGCCACGAGCCACCATGTCTCGCCGTACGACCACGGGATGACCGGGGCCTGCTCCTGGACGTAGGACTCGACCTCGTCGTAGGCCCGGCCCACCTCGTCCTCGGGAGCCGCGGCCGCCGCCTCCAGCAGCGACTCGAACTCGTCGTCGTCCCAGCGTCCCCAGTTGCTCGCGGCATCGGGGGCGAGGAGCAGGCCGTAGAGCGCGTGCGGTGAGGCGTAGTCGGCGATCCAGTTGACGGTGAACAGGTTCGGCGGATCGGTCTCGAGCGAGGCCAAGAAGTCCCCGAAGTCCATCACCTCGGCCCGCACGTCGACGCCGAGCTCCTCCCGCCAGGCGGCGGCGGCAGGACCGATGTCGAGGCCGCTGCCGTTGACCACGATGGTGCCGAGATCGGATCGGTCCTCGTACCCGGCCTCGTCGAGCAGGCGCCGGGCCTCGTCCAGGTCATGGTCGATCCCCGGCGCGAAACCGTCCGGCCAGATGGCCGGCGGCACCAGGCTCGCGGCCGCCTGCGACTCGGCGCCCTCCGACAGGGGCACCAGCCGCTCCCGGTCGAGCGCCAGGGCGAACGCTCGGCGTACCCGGGCGTCATCGAACGGCGGGGAGGTGGTGTCGAAGCCGAAGTAGCTGATGGTGAGCGGCTCCGCGGCGTGCAGGCGGGGCCCGAGGTCGCGGTCGTAGGCGATCCAGGTGGCGTCCCAGCCGGCGACCTGGGCGAGGTCCACGTCACCGGCCTGGAAGGCGGTGGCAGCGTCGGCGTCGACGGCGGCGACCCAGCGAATCTCGGGGATGGGCGGCGGGCCGGCCACGTACTCGTCGTTGGCGCGCAGGACCAGGTCCACGCCGTCGATCCCGTCCACCGCGTACGGGCCGCTGCCCACGAAGTCGTCCGGGGTCTGCCACGTGCCCGTGGCGTCGGCCCGAGGCGGCACGACGAACGCGGCGGGCGTCGCCAGGATGTCGAGGAAGTAGCTCGCCGGGTAGCGGAGCGTCACGCGCAGATGCGTGTCGTCGGTCACCTGGATCCCGACCACGTCCTCATCCGCGTCACCGGCCAGGCGCTCGGGCGCGCCGCTGATGACAGACAGGACATCCGGGGCGGTCGCGGCCGTGGTGGGATCCAGCAGGCGCAGCCAGGAGCGACGGACGTCCTGCGCCGTCAGGGGCGTGCCGTCGCTGAAGGCGAGGTCGTCCCGGATGGTGAAGTCGTACGTGAGCCCGTCGTCGCTGATCTCCCAGCTGCGGGCCAGCGACGGGTAGGGCTCACCCTGCTCGTCGAGGCGCGTCAGGCCGGCGTACAGCTGGAGGAGAAGCTGGACGTCCGCGGCGTCCGAGATGAAGGCCGGATCCAGCGTCCCGGCCGGTCCGGCGAGGAAGCGCAGGGGGGCTTCGGCCGCTCGGATCGGTGCTCCGGATGTCGTGCTCACCAGCGCCAGCACGCCGGCCGCGATCAGTGCGGCCGGCCGTGTCAGACGTCGCATGCGGGCTCCTGGACTCGGGCCGCCGGGGTGAGGGCTCGGCGCACGGCGGCTAGTATACGGGCGCCGTGCAGCACGTCCATGAACACCGATTCCGGCCGCAGCCGGCCGGAAGCCTCTCCCTGCGCCAGTTCGTCGAGTCGCTTCGGCGCTGGACGCCGGACATGCGTCACGTGGTGCAGATCGCGCTCACCCGCACCGAGAACGAGCGACGCCAGTACCTGCAGCAGTTCCACGCCGGTCACCACGATCGGCAGCCGGGTCCGCTCGACAGCTTCATCCGCTGGGCGTACTCCGACCCGCGCCTCGACGACATCCCGCTGCTGCTCGCCGAGATCGAGCTCGGGCCCGATGCGTACGCCGGTGCCCTCGAGCACGAGGCCGACGTCCTGGTCCGGGAGCGGGCCCACGGCAAGACGCCAGCACAGAGGGTCGCCGACTACCTGGCGCTCCTCGGCATGGAGAACAGCGAGCGAGTCCGCGCCGCCATCGCCAGCCTCCTGCCGCCCGGCACGCCGGATGCTTCGGTGGCCGCCACTGTCCGCCACATGCGCCGCCGGTGGCTGGAGCTCTACGGCGACGACCCGTTCTTCGCGGAGGACTGACCGATGAACCGCCGCGCCCTCGGCGCCCTCCTCGTCGCGTACGGCGTCTTCGGGATCATCCTCACCATCGCCGGCATGGTGGTCGGCTTCGACCTCGCGGCCCGCGTCGAGCGGCTCACCGGCACGGCCGGCGACACCCTGCAGGCTGCCGCCCGGGCCACGCGCGCGGCGGGTGATTCGTTCGCCAGCGTCGACTCCAGCCTGGCCGAATCACAGACCTCGGCCGATACCGCCGCCGACCTGGCGCGCGACGCGTCGGCCACGCTCGA